>NZ_JADNDZ010000052.1 GCF_015552075.1 Collinsella aerofaciens | reverse complement strand
GGGCCCCATCGCCCCGCGCCCGGTCCACTCCGCGCTCGACCTGTCCAAGCTCGAGGCTGCCGGCTTCCACATGCCCGACTGGGAGGAAGAGCTGGGGGAGTACATCAAGACGCTCTAGCCGCTATTAACTTTTCGAGAGTAAAAGCCGCCGTTCTTTAACGGCGGCTTTTCTTGTTGGTGGCTATCTGCGCAGTGGTGCCAATAGTATTTTGCGGAAGATCTACCTCTCGCTTGGCATGGAAGTAGGGTGGCCGGGCTGGTCGTCGTAGGCGTATTTGCTGTACACGTTGACCTCCCACTGCTTTTTTTCGACCTTTGCTACAGAATCTAGGATGAAGCCGGTCGCAAGGCTCAGGCCGCATAGGAACATAAACGAGGCGGCGAGCATAGCGGTGGGGAAGCGCGGGACGAGGCCGGTCTGGAAATATTCGACAACGATGGGCATGCCCAGGGCGAGGCCGAATACCGCGAACAGAAGCGCAACGAGGCTGAAGAACTTCAGCGGGCGGTAGTCCTTGAACAGCGTGCCGATCATCGCAACGACTTTAATGCCGTCGCTCACGGTGTTGAGTTTGGACTCGGAACCCTCGGGACGGTCGCGGTACTCGATGGGCACATCTTTGATGCGCCAGCGGTGGTCGACGGCGTGGATCGAGAGCTCGGTTTCGATCTGAAAGCCCTCGGAAAGCACTGGGAAGGTTTTAACGAACGGGCGGCTCATGGCGCGGTAGCCTGTCATGACGTCATCGAAGCTGTAGCCATAGATCCACTTGATCATGGCGCGGACCAGATTATTGCCAAAGCCGTGGAAGGCACGCTTGTTCTCCTCGGCGTAGGTGCCGTTGGAAAGGCGATCGCCTACGGTCATGTCGGCCGTGCCGTTAAGGATGGGCTCGCAGAGGGCCTTGGCCGCCTCGGCGGGGTAGGTGTCGTCTCCGTCGACCATCAGGTAGCAATCGGCGTCGATATCGCGAAACATCTGGCGGCACACGTTGCCCTTTCCCTGACGGGGCTCAAAGCGGACTGTGGCGCCGTGCTCGGTGGCAATGCGTGAGGTATCGTCCGACGAGTTGTTGTCATAGACATAGACCGTCGCCTGCGGAAGCTCGCGGTGAAAGTCGTCGATGACTTTGCCGATCGTGAGCGCTTCGTTGTAGCAAGGGATGATGACGGCGATGGATTCAGAATTCACTTAATGCTCCTTATACATTCAATCCTAGAAAGTATAGCCGTTTGGGCCTGGCATCCTAAGATGTGGGTTAGTTCTCCAGTTTTGTTGCGCGAATCGTTTGCATGGCCGTCGGGTCTATACTGTTCGTTTGTCAACGATTACGAGTAAAGGAGTTGCATCCGTGTCGGATCAGACAAAGCAACAAGAAACTCGCAGTCTGCCTGCGACGTTTGCTAAGAACGAATTTGAGAAGGACGCGTTTATCCTTCGTCAGCTGGTTACCAAGGATTTTAAGATCAAGTATCGCCGTAGCGTTCTGGGCGTCGCATGGTCGGTGCTCAACCCGCTGCTGATGATGATCGTCATGGCCATCGTGTTCTCGACGATTTTTGGCCAGGGCCGCAATGGCTCAATGACGCCCGAGATGTACCCGCTGTACTTGATCGTGGGTAACATCACCTTTGCCGTCATGTCTGAGTCTACTAACCAGGCCCTGACGTCGATCGTGGGCGCTGCCCCTCTGCTCAAGAAGGTTAAGGTGCACCGCTGGGTTTTCCCGGTGCAGAAGGTGCTCTTCTCGCTGGTCAACTTTGCCTTCTCGCTGGTCGCCGTCGCCATCGTCATGCTGTGGTTCCGCGTTATGCCTTCTTGGCACCTGATTCTGTTGCCGGTTTGCCTGCTGCTGCTTATGTGCTTCTGCATGGGCCTGGGCATGATGCTCTCTGCCCTTACGGTCTTCTTCCGCGACGTTATGCATCTGTGGAGCGTCGTCATTACGGCGTGGACTTACATTACGCCCATCTTCTGGACGACTGACTATATTGCGCAAATGCCGCATCTCGTGCGTATCTTGATGTATGCGAACCCCATGTTCAACTACCTGCAGTTTATGCGCGATATCTTCCTGTTCCAGACTACGCCCTCGCTTATGACGTTTGGTATGTGCGTCGCTTGGGCGGTTCTTGCGCTTATTATTGGCTATACCGTGTTCCATAAGTCCGAGCGCAAATTTATCCTCTACATCTAAGGAGTGCTGTGATGACTGAATCTGTTGTTGATTACAGCGAGCAGCCTCTGGCTGTCGAGGTCGACGACGTCACCATGATCTTTAACATGGCGTCCGAGTCGCTGACCAACCTCAAGGAGTACTTCATTAAGCTTGCCAAGCACGAGCTGTTCTTTGAGGAGTTTAGGGCGCTTAAGCACATCTCGTTTGATATTCATCGCGGCGAGGTTGTGGGTCTGGTCGGCACCAATGGCTCCGGCAAGTCTACGATGCTCAAGATTATCGCTGGCGTTCTTGAGCCTAGCGAGGGCAGCGTTAAGGTGCACGGTAACATCGCGCCGCTGATTGAGCTTGGCGCCGGCTTTGACCCCGAGCTGACCGCCCGCGAGAACATCTATCTGAACGGTGCCCTGCTCGGCTACACCAAGGAGTTCATCGACGCCAACTTTGACGGCATTATTGAGTTCGCTGAGTTGCAGAACTTTGTCGATATGCCGCTTAAGAACTTCTCCTCGGGCATGGTGGCGCGTATCGCCTTTGCAATCGCGACGATTACCGAGCCCGATATTCTGATCGTTGACGAGACACTGTCCGTCGGTGACGTGTTCTTCCAGCAAAAGTGCGAGGCGCGCATTCAACACTTTATCCAGAGCGGCGACGTGACAGTTCTGTTCGTTTCGCACTCCATGGAGCAGGTTGAGCGCATCTGCCAGCGTGCAGTTTGGATTGAGAAGGGTGACCTTCGCATGGACGGCCCGGTCAATGAGGTCTGCAAGGCGTACCGCGAGCAGTTCAACTAGGTTATAATTACTTGCGCCTGACAGGCTTGTGCTTGCTTGGGCGTGCGGTTATTTGCTCCATTAGCTCAGTTGGATAGAGCAGGGGACTTCTAATCCCAAGGTCGACGGTTCGAATCCGCCATGGAGCACCATCGTTTATTAAGCCCAGACCGCTTGGTGGTCTGGGCTTTTTTCATCTTGTGTGTTGCTGGAGCCGAGCGCGAGCAAGCCGCTGCTGTTTGTTGGGGTTGGCATTTTACTTTTCGAGATGCTCTTTCAGCAGCTCCAACGCGTGGGCGTAGCCCTTCAGGCCCTCGCCGGTGATGGTGGCGAAGCAGGCTAGGCGTGCGTAGCTCACCTGGCGGAAGTCCTCGCGCGTCTCGACGGCGCTGATGTGGACCTCGACGGCGGGGATGGCGACGGCCTTGAGGGCGTCCAGGATCGCCACGCTCGTGTGTGTGTAGGCCGCCGGGTTGATGACGATGCCGTCGACCTTGCCGTAGGCCTCCTGGATCTTGTCGACGATGCTGCCCTCGTGGTTGGACTGGAAGACCTCGACCTCGTCAAAGCCCTGTGCGGCGCCTGTTTCCTTGCAGATCTGCACCAAGCGGTCGTAGTTGTCGCTGCCGTAGATGCCCGGCTCGCGGATGCCGAGCATGTTGAGGTTGGGGCCGTTGATGACGAGTGCTTTCATGGTTGCTTCCTTTGTGGTTGTGCAGTGTGCTGCAGGCCTTGGGGTTTGACGTTTGCCCAGATAAAACCTGCCAAAATAAACCTGTCCCTTTTTGGTAGGTTTTAAAGGGTGTCGAGGAGGGCTTGGGCGGTGTTGGCGGCGCAGTCGCGCGAGTCGATGATGTAATCGGCCCAGGCACGGTAGCGCGGCATGCGCTGTTCGGCCAGCTTGTCGATGCCGTCGCGGGCGGTGATGGGACGACCCTTGTGGGCGAGCTCGTCGAGCTTGCGGTTGAGCATTACGATCAGGCTGTTCTGGTGCAGCAGCGGATAGTTCTCGTCGCGCGTGACGACGCCACCTCCCGTGGAGAGCACCAGGCCGCTGCGCTTGGAAATTTCGGCCAAGGCCGCCGTTTCCTGTTCGCGGAAGGCCGCCTCGCCGCGCTCGACGATAAAGTCGGCACAGGGCATGCCCAGACGCTCCTCGAGCGCGCGATCCAAGTCGATGTGCTCGCGGCCCGTGAGCTGGGCGATCTGCTCACCCACGCGGGTCTTGCCCGAACCCGGCATGCCGATCAGCGCGATGTTTTGTTCGCGGCGGGACAGACGCTCCGTTACGTCTAAGATGCGCTTGCGCGGGGTGACTTGGCCGGTATAGTGCTCGACGGCCTGTGCCGCTTGGGCCACGAGCATCAGCAGGCCACCGATGCAGGGGATGCCGCGGCGCTCGGTCTCGAGCATGAGTCCCGTGCGGGCGGGGTTGTAGACAATGTCGATAACGCCTTCGAGCGCATCGAGCCCTTCGAGCGTGCAAGGCGCGTCGGGGCAATGGGGGAACATGCCGGCGGGCGTGCAGTTGACGAGCAGGGCGGCGTCGGACTGCTGCGCGATGTTGCAGTAGTTGACCTCGCTCGTGCGGCCCACGGGCACCACGGTGGCGCCTAGGTCGCCGAGCACCATGCTGGCAGTGGTACCCGCGCCACCGGTGGCGCCGAGCACAAGGACCTTCTTGTCGGCCACTTCAACGCCCAGCTCCTCGACCAGGCACTGAAAACCAAAGTAGTCGGTGTTGTCGCCGCGCAGGCGGCCGTCGGGCAGGCGCGTGATGGTGTTGACGTTGCCCATACGCTCGGCCAATGGACTCAGCTCGTCCAGGTATTCCATGACGGCGCGCTTGTAGGGGATGGTCACGTTGGTGCCCTCCCACTCGTCGCCCGTCATAAAAGCCTCAAGATCCTCGGGCTCACGCTCAAAACGCACATACTCCAGGCCTGCGAGCTCTTTGTAGATGGTCGGGGTGTAGCTGTGGCCCAGCACGCGGCCCAGCACGCCGTAGGGGCGGGTTGCGGTGGTATCGGTCATCTAGAGCACCTCCGTGTAGCTGCCAAAGTAGGTGAAGCTCTCGCACACGTCGTCGATGGAATCAAGCAGGTCGTCGAGGGCCTTGCTGCCAAAGGGGCAGTCCAGGTCAAAGTAGAACATAAACTCAAAGTCGCGGCCGGGGATGGGGCGGCTCTCGAGCTTGATGAGGTTGATATTGAGCGCGTAGAAGCGCTCGAGTACACGATAGAGTGCGCCCGGCTCGTTGGCCGTGGTGATCATGAGCGAGGTGCGGTTGGCACCGGGATAGACGCGCGGCTCGCGGCTGATGACGACAAAGCGCGTGTAGTTGTTGTCCGAGTCCTGGATGTTGGGCTCCAGCACCTCGAGGCCATACAGCGTGGCACAGCTGCGCGAGGCGATGGCGGCGACGTCGGTGCGCTCGGAGTTGGCGACCATCTCGGCCGACATGGCCGTGTTTGGGTACTTGGTGGCGTGCAGGTCGTGGGACTCGATAAAGCCGGCACACTGGGCAATAGCTTGGCCGTGGCTGTAGACCTCGCGCACGTCGGCGAGCTTGGTGCCGGGCTTGACGAGCAAGTTGTGGTCGATTTTGAGGCGAAGCGAGCGCACGATGTGGAAGTCGAACTGGGCGAGCAGGTCGTAGACAGCGTTGACCGAGCCGGCGGTGGAGTTCTCGATGGGCAGCACGCCAAACTCGCAGAAGCCGTCGCGCACGGCGCACATAACGCCTTCGAAGGTCTCAAAAAACGCGATGTCGGGCACGTCGAAGAGCTTGCACGCGGCGATTTGACTGTAAGCGCCCTCAACGCCCTGACAGGCGACGGTGGCCGTCTGGGGGAAGGGTGTGTCAAAGGCCACGGCCGTGGCGTGGGCCTTTTGCGAGACGGTGATGCCCTTGAGCTCGTTGATGTAGCGCTGCTGCTCGGCCTTGCTCATGCTCATGAGGAGACGGAACAGGGTGATGGTCTGCGCCTCGTAGCGCTCGGGCGCGCGGCTGGCGAGGTTGTTGAGCTTGGAGCGCTCACGGGCGGGGTCGAAGACGGCCTTGCCCATCTCGATTTTTGACTTGGCGACCTCGGTGGCAATGTCCATGCGCTCGACAAAGCTGTTGAGGAGCGTGGTGTCGATGCCATCGATGGCCTGGCGGATGTCAGCAAGGTCCATGGAGACCCCTTTCACGTATCGGGGGATGTTGAGGGGTGGGTAGTTAGCGCTGGGCGGCGTCTTCGAGGAGGGCGTCCCAGATGGCAAGGGCGGCGGCTGCCTCGGCTACGGGGACAGCTCGGGGGACGATGCAGGGATCGTGGCGGCCGTGGACCGAGAGCTCGGCATTTTCCATAGCGTCCATGTCCACCGTCTGCTGCTCACGGCCAATGGAGGGCGTCGGCTTTACGGCCATGCGCCACATGACGGGCGCGCCGGTCGAAATACCGCCCAGGATGCCGCCGGCGTTGTTGGACTCGACCTCGATCTCGCCGGTTTCGGCATCGATGCGATACGGATCGTTGTTCTCGCTGCCGCGCATGGCGGCGACGGCAAAGCCCATGCCAAACTCCACGCCCTTTACGGCGGGAATGCCAAACGCGATTTGCGCGATGCGGTTCTCGATGCCGTCGAACATGGGGTCGCCGATGCCCGCGGGAAGCCCGTAAATGCCGCACTCCACGATGCCGCCGATGCTGTCGAGTTCGTCGCGCGCGGCTAGGATCTCCTCGCGCATGCGGCCGGCTGCGGCGGCGTCAATGCAAGGAAGATCGTTCGTTAGGATCGCCTTACGGTCGGCCTCGCGATAGACCATGTCGTCCATCGGCAGGTCGGAGATGCCGCCGATCTGCGCGACGTGCGCCATCACGTTAATGCCGCGGGCCTCGAGTGCCTGCAACGCAATGCCGCCGCCGATGCACAGGGGTGCCGTTAGGCGGCCGGAGAAATGCCCGCCACCGGCGACATCGTGCATGTTGTGATACTTCACGCGCGCAGGGAAGTCCGCATGTCCGGGGCGGGGCTTGCGGCGCTGCTCAGAGTAATCCTTGGAGCGCGTGTTGGTGTTCTCGATAATCGCTGCGATGGGCGCGCCGGTGGTGTGCCCATCGACCACGCCGGCAATGATATGCGCGGCATCGGCCTCGCGGCGCTTGGTCGCGGTCTCGTCGCGGCCGGGGGCGCGACGGTCCAAAAAGGCCTGCAGCTGCTCCTGATCAACGGCAATGCCCGCCGGGACGCCATCGAGCGAGCAACCGATGGCGGGGGAGTGCGACTGGCCGAAGATGCTTAAGTGCAAGACGTTGCCAAAGGTCGAGGACATGCTATTCCTCCTCGAGTGTGACCTTGCCGCCCAGCAGGCGGTAGTGGTCGAAGAAATCGGGATAGGACTTGTTGACCGCCTCGGCGCCGTGGATCACGACCTCGCCGGTGGCGCGGCTCGCGGCGATAGCGGCCATCATGGCGATGCGATGGTCGTTGTGCGAATCGACCTCGCCGCCGGTGAAGGCATCGACACCCTTGATGATGAGGTCGTCACCGGCAATGCGCACCTGCGCGCCCAGCGCGGTGAGCTCGCGGGTGGTGGTTGCCAGGCGGTCGGATTCCTTGATGCGCAGACGGGCGCAATCGCGGATAAAGGTGCGGCCCTGCGCCAGCGAGGCTACGGCCGAGATGACGGGCACCAGGTCGGGAATGTCGTGGGCACTCATCTCAAAGCCGGCAAGTTTGTCGGACTGTACGGTGGCGGCGTTGGTGGAACGCACGATGCGGGCACCAAAGCGCGAGAGCGCGGCGAGCACGTTGCGGTCGCCCTGTGCGGAGCTGAACGACACGCCCTCGACGGTGATGGGGTCGGTGCCGATGGCGCCGGCGCACAGCCAAAAGGCGGCGTTGGACCAGTCACCCTCGACGGCCACGCTACCGGGCGTGCGGTACGAGCCACTGCTCACACGGAAGTTCGTGACCTCGGGCTGTCCGTCCTTGGCCGGGATGCGCTCGACGTTGACCTCGACGCCAAAGGCCTTCATGGCCTGAATGGTCAGGTTGATGTAGGGACGGCTCTCGATGAGGCCGGTCACCTGCACGCAGGAGGGCTGGGCCAGCAGCGGCGCCGCCAGCAGCAGGCCCGAGATATACTGCGAGCTCACGTTGCCCGGCAGCACAAAGGTGCCCGGGCGCATGCGGCCGCTCGCTTTGAGCGGAAAACCGCCTAGGCCCTGCAGGTCACAGCCGGCGGCGATGATCTCGTCCGAGAGCGGGGAGAGCGGGCGGGCGCCCAGACGGCCCTGGCCCACAAAGGTGGCCTCTGCGCCCAGCGCGCAGGCGACGGGCAGCATAAAGCGGAGTGTGGAGCCGCTCTCTCCGCAGTCGAGCGTGCCGCCGGCAAGGGCCTTGAGCAGGCCAAATTCAACGCTTTTCATGGTTGGATGGACCTGGAATCCGCCCTCGACGGTTTCAATGCGGGCGCCGAGTGCCGTAAGGCAGCGCACCGTGGCCTCGATGTCGGCGCAGGTGGTATTGCAGGTGACGTGCGTCTCGCCGTTGGCGAGTGCGGCGCAGATGATCAGGCGGTGCGCCATCGACTTGGACGCGATGGCGGGAACGGTACCCTTGAGCGGGGACGGGGTGATGCGGGCTAGCATGCGGATGCGTCTCCCTTCTGGCCGAGGCCCTCGGCAATGAGTTCGTGGAAAGTGGAAAGTGGCGTGCGGTCGATGCTGCAGCGGCCAATGCCGTGCGGAATCACCAGGTCGATGGTGTCGCCCGCGCGTTTCTTGTCGTGGAGCGCCTCGGCAAAGACGGCATCGGCGGAAAGCTCGCAGCGGGTCTTGAGGCCGTGGCGGGCGCAGAGCTCCTCAATACGACCGGGCAGTGCAGTATCGCAAACGCCGTGCAGGGCCGCGGCGCGCGTGATGATGCCCATGCCGATCGACACGCAGTTGCCGTGTCCCAGCTCAAAGTGCTCGCAGGCCTCGACGGCGTGCCCGGCGCTGTGCCCAAAGTTGAGGAGCTTGCGCTGGTTGGTTTCGCGCTCGTCGGCGACGACCACGGCGCGCTTGATGTCAATATTGCGGGCGATGATGAGCGCTACGCGGGCCACATCGCGGTTGAGCAGCTCAAGCGCGAGCGGGGTCTTCTCCAGCTCGGCGAAAAGCTCCGGGTCGGCGATCACGGCGTGCTTGACGACCTCGCCGCAGCCGTCGGCGAACTGCTCGGGCGTGAGGGTGGCCAGGCACCCCACGTCAGCGATAACCACGCTCGGCTGCCAAAAGGCGCCGGCCAAGTTCTTGCCGGCAGCCAGGTCGATGGCGGTCTTGCCTCCCACCGATGAATCCACCATGGCGAGCAGGCTCGTCGGGATCTGCACAAACTTGCAGCCGCGCATGTAGGTGGCGGCCACAAAGCCTGCCACGTCGCCCACGACGCCGCCGCCGAGTGCCACGATCACGTCGGAGCGCGAAAGCTCGTGCTCGGCCACAAACTCCAAAATGGCAACATAGGTTTCGGCGCGCTTATGGGCCTCGCCGGCCTCGAAGGTGCAGATGCTCACCTCGTAGCCTGACGCCTCCAGGCTCTGCTTAACGGGCATCTGGTAGAGCGGGCCCACGTTGGTGTCCGTCACGATGACGGCCTTGGTGCCGCCGGCAGTGGCGCGCACGAGCGGTCCCGCCTGCTCCAGCAAAAACGTGCCAACATGCACCTGGTAGGGGCGTGCAGTGTCGATATCGATGGTAATCGCCATAAGCTTCGGTCCTTTCGACCTGGCGTGATGGGTGGTCTAGTGGGAGGCCTCGTCGTCGAGTGCGCGCTTAATGTGGTCGCCCTCGGCAAGGAGATTCTCCAGATATCGCTGGTCGCGGTCCTTAAGGGCGCGGCTGTAGGCGCCGAGCGATTCGATTAGATGGTCGATCTCGTAGGCGAGCGCGTCGGCGTCGTCAATCATGAGCTCTGACCACATTTGCGGGTTGAGATGTGCCACGCGGGTGAGATCGCGGTAGCTACCGGCCGAAAAGCCGTGGTGGACCTGGGCGGTCGGGCTCTTTACGTAGGCGTTGGACACCACGTGCGCGAGCTGGCTCGTAAAGGCGATGACGCGGTCATGCTCAGCGGCGCTCGTTACGCTGAACTTGCCAAAGCCCAGGGGACGCACCATCTCGCGCACCTGGCCCAAAAGCTCCAGCTTGAGCGCATCGTCCACCGCGGGCGGAACGAGCACCAGGGGAGCGCCCTGGAACAGGTCGGCGCGGGAGTGCGCGTAGCCCGAGAACTGGGTGCCCGCCATGGGGTGCGCGCCCACAAAGTAAAAACCGTGCTCGCGGGCGAGCTCAAAGGCCCGCTCACACACGATGCCCTTGACGCCCACGGTGTCGATCACCACGGGGCCCATGATGGCCTCGGTGTCGGTGGCGTCGGCGAGCGCCTGGGCGTGGGCCTCGAGCCAATCGATGCATGCCTCGGGATAGCAGGCAAGGACTATGATGTCGCACTCACCGAGCGTCTCGTCGTTGAGCTCGCCGGCGACGGTACCCATGCTGGCGGCTGTCATGACGTCGTCATCGGGATCCCAGGCCAGCACGCGGACGCCCGCCTGCGCATAGCCGCGGGCAAAGCTGCCGCCGATGAGGCCCAGGCCGACGATACCGGCGCACTTGGGGCCGCCCTGGTTAACGCGCGCGTTTCTCACCGTACCCATGGGCTACTCCATGGTCTCTTGGCAGACGACCTCGCGGATGGCGCGGATGCGGCGCATGGTGTCGTCGAACTGGTCGGGGGTGAGGGCCTGAGCGCCGTCGGACCATGCGCGGCTCGGCTCATCGTGGACCTCGATCTCCAGACCGTTGGCGCCGCAGGCGGTCGCCGCGAGCGCCATGGGCTCAACGTAGCGGGTGTAGCCGGTGGCGTGGCTGGGATCGGCTACGACGGGCAGGTGCGACAGGTGGTGCAGCACCGGCACGGCGTTGAGGTCGAAGGTGTTGCGGGTGCGGGTCTCGAAGGTGCGGATGCCGCGCTCGCACAGGATAACGTTGTCGTTGCCCTCGCTCATGATGTACTCGGCAGCCATGAGCAGCTCATCGATCGTGCCGGACATGCCGCGCTTAAGCAAGATTGGAGTCTTGGTCTTGCCGACCTCTTTGAGCAGGGGGAAGTTCTGGGCGTTGCGGGCGCCGATCTGCATGACGTCGATCTTCTTGTCCAGGAAGACTTGCACGTCGCGTGGGTCCATGATCTCGGTGACGATCGGCATGTCGAGCTCGGCAGACGCCTCGCACAGCAGGTCCAGACCGGCGGGGCCCATGCCCTGGTAGGCGTACGGGGAAGTGCGGGGCTTGTAGGCACCGCCGCGCAGCATCGTGGCACCGGCGGCCTTCACGCGGCGGGCGATGCGGATGAGGTTCTCGCCCTCGACGGAGCACGGGCCGGCGATGACCTGGAACTGATCGCCGCCGATCTTGACGCCGTGGCCGCAGTCGATGACGGAGTCCTCGGGGTGGAACTTGCGATTGGCGCGCTTGAACGGCTCGGAGACGCGCTGCACGCGCTCGACGACGTCCATGGACTCGAGCAGGAACGGGTCGATCTTGGTTGTATCGCCCACCAGGCCGATGATCGTCTCGTTCTCGCCGCGCGAGACATCGGTCTTCAGACCCTTTTTCTCAATCCAGCTGACGATATGGCCGACGGCCTCGTCGCTGGCGCTCTGCTTTAAAATTGCAATCATGGTGTGCCTCTCACCTCGATGGATAACCCTTGCAAAAACGGCCCGCATCGCGAGCCGTGTATATATGGTGCATGAGAGTTTATACTATCTGACTCGCTTTTGCCTTCTAAAGTGGGCCTTTGCGCCGCGTCTTCCTCGGAATTGCAAAGCTTTTTCTTTTATTTTGATAGCCCGTGGTGCACTTGGGTATAATGCCAAACGTTGGCCCTATTAGCTCAGGGGATTAGAGCGTCTGCCTCCGGAGCAGAAGGCCGTTGGTTCGAATCCAACATGGGGCACCATCGAACGTAAGACCGTCCGAACCTCGCATGGTCCGGGCGGTTTTTCTTATACCGACGCGACGTGATGGGACGTGGTATGGCAGCAACGGATATCGAGCGCGGACTCTCAACCGCCGAGGTCGAGGAGCGCATCGCCGCCGGTAAGATCAACCGCAACATGGAGCTCAAGACCAAGTCGGTCAAAGAGCTCATCATCGAGAACCTCTGCACGCTGTTCAATTTGATCAACGTGATCTTGGCGTTCCTGGTCATTTTGACCGGTTCGTTTAAGAATCTGACGTTCCTGTTCGTGGTGTTCCTCAATACCGCTATTGGCGTCATTCAATCCATGCGTTCCAAGAAGATGGTCGATAAGCTCACGCTACTGACCTCCAAGAAGGCCATCGCGGTGCGCGACGGCGCCGAGGTGGAGCTCGACCTGGACCAGATCGTGCTCGACGACATCATCCGCCTGGGGCGCGGTGACCAGATTCCCGCTGACGCCGTGGTGGTTTCGGGCGAGGCGCTCGTGAACGAGAGCCTGCTGACGGGCGAGAGCGACCTTATTAAGAAACAGCCCGGTTCCGAGCTCATGAGCGGCAGCTTTATCGACTCGGGCCTGCTGCGCGCCCGCGTGATTCATGTCGGCGCCGACAACTACGTGGCCAAAATTAATAACGAGGCCAAGTACGTCAAAAAGGTCAATTCCGAGATCATGAACGCGCTGAACGCCATCGTGCGCTTTGCGAGCATCATCATGATCCCGCTCGGTTTGGCGTTGTTCGCCTCGAGTGTGAGCGAGCTGTGGGATGCCGCGGGAACCCCGGGCGATAGCGCGCTTTCGTGGTGCTTCTCCGAGCTGTTGGCTGGCCATGTGCCTTCGTCGGCGCTGCTGTCCACGGTGGGCGCCCTGCTGGGCATGATCCCGCAAGGCCTGGTGCTGCTGACCTCGTCGGTGCTCGCCATCGCCACGGTGCGCCTGGCCCGCCGCAAGGTTCTGGCGCAGCAGCTCTACTGCATCGAGACGCTCGCTCGCGTCGACGTGCTGTGTCTGGACAAGACGGGCACCATCACATCGGGTCGCATGGAGGTCGAGGGTACCTATCCGCTACCGGTCGAGGGCGTTGCCCTGGGCCTGGGGGAGAACGAGGCATCTGTTCCCGTCGATACCACGGTGCTCGATTTTGCTCTGGCTAACGTGGCGCGTGCGACTTCGGCCGATGCCAACGAGACCTGTCAGGCGCTGCTCAACTATTACGCCGATCGCCCGGTCGAGGTGTCTGAGCCGCTGTCGGTCATTCCGTTCTCGTCCTCCAAAAAGTGGAGCGGCGCGTCGTTTGCGCAGGGCTCCTATGTGATGGGTGCAGCGCAGTTTGTGCTCTCTGATCGTGTGTTTTCGCAGTTCGAGAACCGTGTCGCCGAGCTTGCCGATACCTGCCGCGTGCTCGTGGTGGCGCGCGTGGACGGCTTTACGCCCGATGGCGATATGGTGGGCGAGGCCGAGCCCGTCGGCTTTGTGACCATCCGCGACGAGATTCGTACCTCGGCGGCCGAGACCATCGGCTACTTTAACGAGCAGGGCGTGACCCTCAACGTGATCAGTGGCGACGACCCGCGTACGGTGTCGTCGATCGCGCGCGTGGTGGGCGTGCCGGGGGCGGACGCTTATGTGGACGCCACGACGCTCGATACGCCGGCCAAGCTCGATGCCGCAGTGGACCGCTACCATGTCTTTGGTCGTGTGACCCCGCAGCAGAAGCGCGAGCTCGTGCAGGCGCTCAAGCGCCGCGAGCACACCGTGGCCATGACGGGCGACGGCGTCAACGACGTGCTGGCGCTCAAGGAGGCCGACTGCTCCGTGGCCATGGCGGCCGGCTCCGATGCCGCGCGCAACGTGGCCGAGATCGTACTCGTCGACAACGATTTTGCCTCGATGCCCGCCGTGGTGGCCGAGGGCCGTCGCTCCATCAACAACCTGCAGCGTTCGGCGTCGCTGTTCCTGACCAAGACGCTGTTCTCGATGGGCCTGGCGGCGCTGTGCATCGCGCTGCCGCCGTACCCCTTCGAGCCCATCCAGATGACGCTCATCAACTTCTTCTGCATCGGCGCGCCGGGCTTTGTGTTGGGCCTGGAGCCCAACAATGCTCGCGTGAAGGGTGCGTTTTTGACCAACGTGCTCAAGCGTGCACTGCCGGCGTCGATTGCGGTCATTTTGGCTGCGGCGCTTGATATCTTTGTGGCGCGCGTGTTTGGCTTTAGCCAGCTCACGCTGTCTACGATGTGCCTGCTTACGTCGTGCGCGGCGAGCGTCAGCCTGATCTGGCGGATCTCGCAGCCGCTCACGCCCTTACGTGTGGTGCTCTTTGTGTTTGTAGTCGCCGGCATCTTGGTGGGCGTTATCGGGTTCCCGGGGCTGCTGTCCATCGCCAACCTGTCGATGGGTCAGATGGTTATCTTGACTGTCATCGTGGTCTTTACCTGCTCGGTGTTCTTTAAGCTCGCCACGATGATGGATTCGCTCAAGCCGCGTCGTCGTCATGCCGCAACTGGTTTTGGCCGCGGTGTGCGCGTCCGCCTGGGTCGCGGTGGCGGCAAGGTGAGCTCGACGGGCTCGACGGCCGAACGTTTTGCCAAGCGCGTCGCCGCCGACATGGTGCAGCGCCGCGAAGATCGCACCGCTCGCGAGGCCGAGGCCCGCGCACTCGAGGGCGTGGCCCAGGCCCAGCCCAAGAAAAAGAAGAGTACCGGAGCCAAGCGCTCTCGCGTGACCAAGTCCGCCCAAGGCATCAAAGTCTCGATGCCAAGCAAAAAGAAGAAGTAGCTACGCGCTCTGGCGATGTTGAATTGGTGCCTTGTTCCTGTGGGGCCGTGGCGATGTTATGCTCTAACCTCGATTGTTTGAATTGCTTCGAAAAGAGGATGCCGTGATCTGCCCGCATTGCCTTAAGACTATCGAGGACGGCGCCTCGTTCTGCCCCTACTGCAACGCCTATGTGGGTCCGGGCGATGGCCCCGAGCACACCGAGTTCGTGTTCTGTGAGGGCTGCGGTGCCCGTCTTTCTCCGCATGATCGTACGTGCCCCAAATGCGGACGCCCCGCTCCGGGCATCCTCTCCGAGGACGCGGCCGCATCCGACCTGGCAGCGGGCCGCACGGCGGGCTTTCCGCGCCTAACGCAAGAGCAGATCGATACCGAGGTGCCGCATGCGCCAGCCTCTGCCGCTGCGGTGCTTTCGGACGCCGCCGACCCCAATGAGACCTGCGTGCTGCCGGCTTTCCATAAGGATTTCGGTATCCCCAAGGTCGATATTCCCACGCCCGTTTCCCTGCATGACGATGCTCAAAAACCCAAGCGCAAGGTGCATCCCGACGAGGACGCCTATCACAAGCACAAGCGTCATATCCCCAAGCCGCTCATCGTCATCGCGGTCCTTGCCGTCGTGTGCGGTGGTGCGTATTGGTTCGTGACGGCCGATCCCATGGGTGTCATGCCTGGCTTCTATGACCAGTTTGGCCAGGCCGCGCAGACGACCTTCCCCACGCGCCAAAAGGGCGAGGCGACTGAGGACGATACCAAGCAGGACGATTCTGCCGAGGTGGTCCAGGAAGAAACTGTGCTCACCGATGATCAGCTCTATACCAGGCTCGACGGTCTGTATCAGACCATCGTGTCCTACGGTGACGAGGACCAGATCGGCGAGGTCATCGATTCCTTTAACAACGGCTATCTCCGAACGCCGCTGTCCACCCGTCAGGAGCTGTCACAGAGTGCTTACGCCCTGCGAGACCAGATCAAAAAGACGCAAGATGAGCTCAACAACCTTAAGTACCAAGACGATACGGTCTATGCGGACGACATCGCCCACTTAAAGCAGCTTGCCGAGTGGATGTATGAGCGCGTCGACGTGATCTGTCAGAGCTGGGACATCTCGCTGGCCATTCCCGATGGCGAGTCGATGAGTTCCCACCAAAGCGAGATCCTGGCGCCCATCGCGCAGAGTGGCAACAGCGCGCTTAATCAGTACGACGCCAACGTGGGCTCCTGGAAGCCGCAGCAGCGTTCCTAAAATTAGTTCGCCATAGTCGGCATAACCTACGTGCGCAATTGATGTAAGCGCATGCTTATTGCTACAATTCGTACAAATATGCTTTAAACGCACGAGGAAGGAACCACATGTTTGGTTTTAAGAAAGAGCTCTACACGCCCGAGTATCAGCTTGCCGGCGACGAGTGCGCCGTTATCGAGACGTCGAAGGGTACCATCAAGGTCAAGTTTGACGGCGAGGGCGCTCCCATTCATGTCGCGAACTTCTGCGAGCTTTCCACGATGGGCTTCTATGATGGCCTTAAGTTCCATCGCTATGTGCCCGGCTTTGTCATTCAGGGCGGCGACCCCAATACCCGCGATATGTCCGGCGCCGACGTCGCTGCCGGTCTTGAGGGCCCCGACGGCATGCCCGGTACCGGTGGCCCCGGCTACTGCATTAAGGGCGAGTTTGCCACCAATCCGCGCAACAGCCATGTCGATGGTGCCCTTGCCATGGCACGCTCCATGGACCCCGATTCCGCGGGTTCGCAGTTCTACTTCTGCCTGGGCGCCCAGCATAACCTCGATTCCGGTTACACCGTCTTTGGTACCACGGTCGAGGGTCTTGATGTGATTTCGCAGCTGCGTGCCGGCGACGAGATCGTCCATGTCGAGATCGTTCACGAGTAAAGGGGACTTCCTTGAATAGCCAGCTGATCCAACAGGGCCGCGCCGCTTACCGCGCGGGTGATTTTTCCGCTGCAGCCCAGATGCTTGGGGCGGCAAAAACTCCCGATGAGATTATGGGCGAGGCCGATCACCTTCGTGGTAACGCCTTGATGCACCTGGGCATGTATGCCGAGGCCGCCGAGGCCTATGCCGCCGCCCTCAACGACGGCACCTACGGCAAGCGCGGCGCACTGCTCACCAACCGCGGCAAGGCGCTCGCCGCCGTGGGCGACTACGCGACGGCCGCCCAGGCGTTCTCTGCTGCTACGCAGGATGCTTCCTATGCCACGCCGTTCAAGGCCTATCTGGGCCTGGGTAACGCGCTGTTCCAGTCGGGCGACTATGCCAACGCGGGTACTGCCTTCCGTCAGGCTGCCATCGACGGCGCCAATCCGGCTCCTGCCGCCGCACTCGGCGAGCTCGGTCGTTGCTTCATTAAGCTCGGCCGTCCGGCGGATGCCGTGGAGACCTACCGCACGGCTATCGACTTTGCCGGTCCCCGCGACGACACGCGTGCGCTCAACGCCGGCATGGGTCAGGCGCTTTCTGCCGCCGGCCGCCCCTCCGACGCACTCGACGCCTTTAACGCCGCTACTGCCGATGGCATCTACCAGCTCACCTCCGAGCAGGCCGATGAGCTTGCCCGCGTGCACGATTCGCTTGCCGCGCTGTCTGCCCAGACGGCTATGGCCACGGCTCCGGCGCCCGCGATGGACGCTCCTGCCGTTGATCCGCTCGATCCTACGGGCGCGACCGGCCAGTTTATGCCCGATCCCTCGGACACCGGCTTCTTTACGCTGTCCGAGTCCGAGATGGTCCAGCAGGACCGTCAGGACCGTAAGCAGGCCAAGGTCCGTCGTCGCCATCGCCACACGGGTCTCAAAGTCTTCATCGTGCTGCTTCTGCTCATTTTGATCGCCGCGGGCGGTCTGGGCTTTGCCTACACGCGCGGCTTTGGCTTCCCGTCCCAGGAGTCTGTCGTTACCGATCTGTTCCAGGCTGCCGGCGACGGTGACACCGCAAAGGCCGAGTCTTGCCTGGCCTCGAGCCTGTCCGAGGACGCCAAGTCGATGATCATCTCCTCGATTCCGCAGGGTGCCACCGTGTCCGTCGAGGGCATGGATCAGTCCATGACCGAGACGACCGCTAAGCTTAAGGCATCGCTGTCCAAGGGCGGCGAGCAGGAGTACACCGTCAAATTCGTGCGCTCCGATAACCATATCGGCTGGGCCGTTTCCTCGCTCGATATGGATTTCTCGGCTGCTGACAACCAGTAGTGACCTTATGGGATTTAGCTTTGCCCGGCGCTTCACCGCAAGTGAGGTGCCGGGCTTGCGCTAGTATGATGAGCTAGTAGTTTTCCAGCAATCATCCAACACATCAGGAGTTGCGTTGTTTTCTTTGATGGATATGTTCTTCGGTAGCTATGCGGGCGATCTTGCCATCGACCTCGGCACCGCAAATACGCTTGTCTCCGTGCGCGGCAAGGGCATCGTTATTCGCGAGCCCTCTGTTGTCGCCATCGACAAGAACGACGAGCGCATCCTGGCGGTCGGTATCGAGGCAAAGCGCATGCTCGGCCGTACGCCCGGCAACATCGTGGCCGTTCGTCCCCTGAAGGACGGCGTCATCGCCGACTTCGATGTTACCGAGGCCATGCTCCGCTACTTTATCGACAAGGCTTCCGAGAAGCGCTATCCGTGGACCCCGCGTCCGCGCGTTGTCGTCTGCGTTCCCTCCGGTGTCACGTCGGTCGAGAAGCGCGCTGTCTTTGAGGCCACGATCCAGGCCGGCGCTCGCCAGGCCTACCTGATCGAGGAGCCCATGGCCGCCGCTATCGGCGCCGATCTGCCCGTCGAGGAACCCACCGGCTCCATGGTCATCGACATCGGTGGCGGTACCACCGAGGTCGCTGTTATCGCTATGGGCGGCATCGTCGTCTCGCAGTCCATCCGTATTGCCGGTGACGAGTTCGACCAGGCCATCCTCACGCACGTTCGCGATGCCTACAACCTGGCCATCGGCGAGCGTACGGCAGAGGACATCAAGATCAAGGTCGGTTCCGCCGTGCCGCTCAAGGACGAGCTCGACGTCGAGGTCAACGGCCGCGACGTGATCACCGGTCTGCCCAAGACCGTACGCATCGAGAGCGAGGAGATTCGTCGCGCACTCAACAAGCCGCTCGACGAGATGGCCAAGGCCGTCAAGGACGCACTCGATGCCACGCCGCCCGATCTTGCCTCGGACCTTATGTACTATGGCATATTGCTGACCGGTGGCGGCGCGCTGCTGCGCGGTCTCGACGTGCGCCTGCGCGATGAGACCGGTGTTTCGGTCAACGTCAGCCCCACGGCGCTCGATAACGTCGTTAACGGCTGTGCCCGCGTGCTCGAGGCCAATGCGTTTGATGGCGGCTTCGTCCAGACCAATGCTTAATTTCCAAAAGGTGGATTCCATTTGGCACGATCTTCGGGTTTCTCCACAAATCTGAATACCAAGCGACAATCAACGGGTATGCGCCCGTTGATTGTTTTCAGCCTGATTTCGGTGTTGCTGCTCACGTTTTACATCCGCGAGGGCGAGGCAGGACCGATTCATGCCGTGCGCTCGGGCGTGACGACGATTACCTCGCCGGTGCGCTTTGTGGGCTCGGCTGTGGCGGCTCCCTTCAATGCGATCGGTAACGTGTTCTCTAACCTTACGGCGTCGCAGGACACGCTTGACGAGCTTAAGAAGCAAAACGAGGAACTGACCTCTAAGGTTGCCGAGCTCTCCGAGGCTCAAAAGACCGCCGAGCGACTGGAGGGGCTGGTCGGCCTGCAGTCGACCTACAACCTCAAATCAACCGCAGCTCGTATCGTCGGCGCTTCGGGCGATGCCTGGACCTCGACCGTCACCATCGATAAGGGTTCTGCCGACGGTCTTACCATCAATATGCCTGTGACGAGTTCTGCCGGTGTCATAGGCCAGATTATCGAGGTCTCGGCCAAGACGTCCACCGTGCGCCTGATTGGCGATGAGAACTCGGGCGTGTCCGCTATGGTGCAGGACACGCGCGCCCAGGGCATGCTGCAGGGTCAGGCTGACGGCACGCTGCGTCTTGAGTACGTGAGCGTCGATTCCGACGTTAAGGTTGGCGACATCATCGTGACCTCGGGCATTGGCGATGTGTTCCCCAAGGGTCTACCGCTCGGCACCGTCTCGTCTGTTGAGAAATCGGCTAACGACGTGTACTACACCATTGTGGTGCGCGCCCAGACGACGGCCGAGAACAACGAGGAAGTGCTGGTCATTACCTCGCTGACCGACGAACAGTCGGCCTCGGATGAGGACGTGAACACGGCCAACAGCACGCCGCAGGGAACGTCGCGCGATGCTGCGACCAAGACGAAGGACGAGAGCCCGGATGACAGTTCCGACACGTCCGAGACGACCGATTCCGGCTCGAGCGAATAGGGGGCATGTCCATGGATCTACACGAGCAGGGGATGAGCTCCCGCACGTTTGTAATCGCCGCCATTGTGTGCGTGCTGCTGCAGGCAGGCCTGGCACCGCAGATCTCCATTGCGGGCGGTCGCGTCAACTTTATGATTATCCTGGTGTGCCTAAGCGTGTTCTCGGGCGACCCGACCCGTGCCGTCGTGTGCGGTTTTTGCAGCGGCTTGTTCTATGACCTTTCCGCTGCCGTGCCGGTGGGCGTTATGTCGCTCCTGCTGACCGTGGGTTCTTTTGCCCTGGTGCATAGCGCTGCCGGTCAGACGGGCGGTGCCCCGAGTGCGCGCGGCATCACGGTGGGCGCCTTCGCGTTCGTCATTAATGTGATCTACAGCATCATCTTGCTGTTTATGGGTTTGGAGACGAGCTTTGTCGTGGCGATCTTCGGCCATGCGCTGCCGTCTTCGATCCTGACGGGTCTGGTTGCCATTCCGTTTTTGATGTCCGGCGTCGTGCCGCAGTCCGGTTATGGATTCTCCGCACGTGGCGGACGCCAGACGGGCATGCGCTTTAAGCCCAAGACCCGTAAGCTCAAATAGGGGAGGCTCGTAGATGTCTTCCCAGATGACGGTTATTATCGCCGGTATCGTGCTGGTTGTGGCCATCGTGGTCGCACTGGTCATTATGCGTCGCGGCGATTCTCGTTTTACCTACGATACGCAGCATGGGACGGCCCCGCGCGCCACCGAGGGCGAGGGCAATACCGCGGCGACCGCCTTTAAGGGCCGCTTCTCCATCCTCACCACGGGTGTGGGCGCGATGTTCGCGGCGCTTGCCGTCAAGCTGTGGGGCATGCAGATGGTCTCGTCGGACTATTACGAAAAGCAGGCTAATAGCAATCAGACGCGCACCGTTACCACACCCGCTGTGCGCGGCCGCATCCTCGACCGCAATGGCGTGGCGCTTGTCCAGAACCGTCCCTCACTTGCTGTCGTGGCCTACCGCGACCTTGCCGAGGATGAGGTTCTGGTTCGCCATCTTGCCAACGTGCTCGGTATGCCCTACGTGGCGGTGCTGCGCAATATTCAGGACAATTCCGAGGGCGCTCAGAGCCTGCATACCATCGCGACGGACGTCCGTCGCTCCACGGTTGCCTATATTCAGGAGCACGCCGGCGAGTTCCCGGGCGTCAAGATTGCCGAGCGTACCGAGCGCCAGTATCCATATGGCGAGACGGCATGCCATATCTTGGGCTATACCGGCACCATTACCTCCGAGCAGCTCGAGGCCCAGAATAAGAAAACCTCTGGTGATGATGATGCTTCTGCTGGCCGGATTACGTACCAGTCGGGCGATATCGTGGGCCAGGCGGGTGTTGAGAGCTACTACGAAAACCTGCTGCAGGGTATTCGTGGCGAGCAGACCGTCAAGGTCGATGCCTCGGGCAATGTGACCGGTCAGGCCGGCGCCGTGCCCGCCAAGGCCGGCTCCGACATTAAGCTCACGCTCGATCTTAAGATCCAACAGGCCTGTGAGACGGCGCTGGCGAGCGCCATCGAGCTTGCCAAGACCACTGGCTACAGCAATGCCGGCAACGGCGCTGTGGTGTGTCTCGATTCCAACAATGGCGAGATCCTGGGCATGGCGAGCGAGCCCAAGTTCGATCCGTCCGTCTTTATCGGCGGCGTCTCAAATGACGTGTGGACCGAGCTCAATGATGACAAGGGTTCGCACCCGCTGCTCAACCGCGCCATTAGCGGACAGTACATGTCGGCCTCGACCATCAAGCCGCTCTCGGCACTGGCCGGTCTCGAGTTTGGAACCTACACTTCAACGCAGACAACCAACTGCACGGGCTATTGGACGGGCCTGGGCAAGGCTTGGGGCAAGCGCTGCTGGCTGACGTCTGGCCACGGCACCATGACGCTGCAGTCGGGTATCGCCAACTCGTGCGACCCCGTCTTCTACGACATGGGCAAGGCGTTCTTTTATGACGAGCAACATCCCGAGGGCCTGCAGGAGGTCTTTCGTCGCTGGGGTCTAGGCAAGACCTGCGGTATCGATCTGCCGAGTGAGGGCGCGGGCCGTATTCCCGATGCCGAGTGGAAAGAGTCGTACTTCACCGACGCATCTGCCGAGGACCGCAAGTGGAATGCCGGCGATATGACCAACATTGCCATCGGTCAGGGTGACATCCTGGTGACGCCCCTGCAGATGGCGTGCGCCTATATGGGTCTTGCCAACGGCGGCAAACAGTACGTGCCTCACGTATTTTTGTCTGCCGTGTCGCGCGATGGCGACGGCGATGCCTATAAGTACAATGGCAAGGGCAAGAAGAAGCGCCTGGAGGCCAAGATCAACAGCGATTCGGATTTGGCTCTTGTTCGCAACGGCATGCACGACGTGATTTACACGGCATCGACGTCCCTGGCGGCGCACTTTGGCACCCTGACGCCGCAGGTATACGGCAAGTCGGGCACGGGCGAGAAAAGTGGCGAGGACGAATACGCGTGGTTCTGCGCCTATGCACCGGCCGATGATCCCAAGTATGTCATCGCTACCGTCCTGGAGCAGGGCGGCGGTGGCTCAGATACCGCGATGCATGTCGTGCGCGACGTGCTCGGCGTGATTTATGACGAGCCCGATACCTCTTCGGCCTCGGGCGATTCTTCGGTTCGATAGGAGGTTGCGATGGATTTTTCTCCGGCGGATCTGTTCCGTTCAACCAAGACCGGCTCTCGCAGCAGCCTGGACCGCGTCAACAAGCAACTTTCGGCCTCGCGCGGCACGTTTCGCCAAAAGGTGCATATCGGTGTGCTCGTGGCTACTGTGGCGCTCGTCGCCTACGGTGCCATCATTATCTGGTCGGCTTCGCAGTTTAAGGCCGATGCATCGTTTTCACGCCATCTGCTGGGAATTGGCATCGGGGCGGTGCTGGCGGTGCTGGTCTGGCGTACCGACCTGCGCGGTATTTCCAATTTCTCGACGGCGTTGCTCGTCATCGACCTGATCGTGATCTTCTCGCCCAAGATTCCGGGTCTGTCCTATACGGGCGGTCTGGGCATGACGGGCTGGATCAAGATTCCCGGTATCGGCTTGACGTTCCAGCCGGTTGAGCTTGCCAAGCTCATCACCATCTTCTTTATTGCTACGCTTGGTTCGCAGTATAACGGTCGCATCGATACCGTTCGCGACTACGTCAAGCTCTGCGGCATGCTGTCCATTCCGTTTTTGGCCGTCGTTGCCATGGGTGACCTGGGCTCGGGCCTGGTCGTGCTGGTTTCGGGCGCCATCGTCATCTGCATGAGCGGTGCACGCCGCGAATGGGTGCTGTCGACCCTGGCCCTGCTCGTGGGCCTGGTGGCCCTCGTCCTGGCGCTTGATTCGGTCTTTGATTCGTTGCTCGGCCACGATGTGCTCATCAAGCAGTATCAGATGAACCGTCTGACGGTCTTTATCGACCCCGATAATGCCGATTCGGACGATGCCTACAACCTGCAGCAGTCGCTTATCGCCGTTGGCTCGGGCGGCTTCTTTGGTAAGGGCCTGGGGCATGCGACGCAGTCGGCCGGCGGCTTTCTGCCTGAGTTCCACACCGACTTCGTCTTCGCCTTCCTGTCCGAGACCTTTGGCTTTTGCGGTTCCTTTTTGCTCCTGTGCCTCTACGTGCTGCTGATCTTTTCGACGATTCGCGTCGCCTTTAAGTGCGAGTCGCTGTTTTTGCGTCTTTCGTGTGTGGGCATCGTTGGCATGTGGGCGTTCCAGACTTTCGAAAACATCGGCATGTGCATCGGCATGATGCCGATTACCGGTATTCCGCTACCGTTTATTAGCTTCGGTTCGTCTTCGATGATGATTCAGCTGCTGACGGTGGGTATCGTACAATCCATATGGCGGCATCGTTCGGGCGCCGCGTAACCGCTGGAGGGGTTTGCCATGAAAATTCCCGTAGATAAGCTGACCCGCGCTTTTAAGATGGGCGCGTCCGTTAAGAAGGATTCCGATACACCTGTGCGCGTCTCGGTCTATCTGGATTCGTCCGCCTCGCGCTTTCTGGCCGAGACGGTGCGTGACGCCTTTGTGCCGCAGACGACCTCGGGCATTGTGCGCGTCGAGCGTCTGGGGGAGGAGCGAATTGCTCCAAAGACCGATACCGATGTGGTGCTGGTGCTCTCGTGTGGTTCCGACCGCTTGGAGAGTGCCGTGCAGGAGCTCGTGATCGCCGGCGCGCCCGTGTGCGTGCTTGCCGAGTCTGCTGTGGAGGTGCCGTTTATCGAGGAGTCTACGCCCATGCTCGGCGTGGTAGCGGCAACCGATAAGACGTATCTGCTCGAGACGCTTGCCCGCTGGATTCTCGATCGCACCGACAAGGAAACGGCTTTTGCGGCGAACTTTGCCTTCATGCGCATCGCTGCGGCCAATCGTATCATCACCTCGTGCGCGCTCACCAATATGGCGACCGGTGCGCTGGTGTTTTTGCCGGGCGCCGATTATCCCGTTATGGCGCTGGCGCAGGTGGGCATGCTCTTTGAGCTCGCTGCCGTCTTTGGACGCGGCATTAAGCCCGAGCGCGGCTACGAGGTCGCGGGCGTGCTTGCCGGCGGTCTTGTGATCCGAGCGGTCACCCGCGCACTTGTCAAGCAGACGCCGCATATTTGGTTTGCCGTCAAGGCGCTCACTGCTGCCGCGGGCACCTATGGCATGGGCCGTGCGCTCGTTTCGCTCTACGAGCGCGATGTCGACTACAGCCGTGCCAACGAGGTGGTCACTGCCACGTTCTCCCGCGTTCGCGATCTGGTGACCACGGTCGCGGGCGCTACCCGTCCTATGGCGTCCTATCAGGACGCATCAGATCTCGCTGCTTAGGGGTTTTCCGTTGCGCGTTGCATACCAAGACTGTTTTCATTTAATTGAGCCGTTGCTCGCCAAGGTCGAGAAGCCGAGTCGCTATATCGATCACGAGTGGGGCACGCTTTCCAAGGCCGATGCCGACTACCGTTGCTGCCTGATCTATCCGGATGTGTACGAGGTCGGTCTGCCCAACCAGGGTATCGCCATCCTCTACAACATCCTTAACCAGGCCGAGGGCATCTCCTGCGAGCGTGGCTATGTGCCGTGGCCCGATATGGGTGACGCTATGCGCGAGGCGGGCATTCCGCTGCTCTCGCTTGAGGGTGCAGCGCCGGTCGCTTCGTTTGATATCGTCGGTCTGCATGTGCCGCACGAGATGGCGGTGACGAACTTCCTCGAGGCACTCGACCTCGCTGGCATTCCACTGTTGGCGGCCGACCGAGGCGAAGACGACCCTATCATCATCGCCGGCGGCCCCTCGGTGTACAACCCCGAGCCGTACGCGGCCTTCTTCGATGCCATCCTCATCGGTGAGGGCGAGGAATCGCTGCTCGAGACCTGCCAGCTGCATCGCCGTCTGCGTGACGAAGGGGTCCCGCGCGCGCAGATTGTCGAGCAGCTTGCATCCATTGCCGGCAACTACGTGCCATCGCTCTATGAGGTTCGTCACGACGAGCCCTGCTCGCCGCATGGCTACACCGTGCCGCGTGAAGGCAAGGATGCGCCGACCGTGGTCTACAAGCGCGTCGTCGAGGATTTCGGCGCCACGAATCCGCTGTCGCAGTCGTGCGTGCCCTATGCGCAGCTGGTTCACGACCGCCTGTCTATCGAGATCCTGCGCGGCTGCGCCCGCGGCTGTCGTTTTTGCCAGGCCGGCATGACGTATCGTCCGGTGCGCGAGCGCTCGGCCGACCAAATCGTCTCGTCGGTGATTCAGGGTCTGGAAAAGACCGGCTATGACGAGGTGTCGCTGACCTCGCTCTCCACGACCGACCACTCCTGCATTCGCGACGTGCTCGGCAGGCTCAACCGTCGCCTGGAGGATACGGGTATTCGCGTGTCTATTCCGTCGCAGCGCCTGGATTCGTTTGGCGTGGATATGGCCGAGTCGGTTGCCGGCGAAAAGAAGGGCGGCCTGACGTTCGCGCCCGAGGCCGGCAGCCAGCGCATGCGCGACATCATTAACAAGAACGTGACCGAGGAGGACCTGGACCGTGCGGCCAAGGCCGCCTTCGAGGCCGGCTGGAACCGCATGAAGCTCTACTTTATGATGGGCCTTCCCGGCGAGCGCGACGAGGACATCGTGGCCATCGCCAATCTGGCCGATCACGTGCTGGAGCTCGGTCGTTCCGTGGTGCCCAAGGCTCGTCGCGGCTCGATCTCGGTGTCGATCTCGGTTTCGGTCTTTATCCCTAAGGCTGCCACGCCGTTCCAGTGGTGCCCGCAGCTCGACTACGACGACGTCAAGCGTCGCCAGAAGCTGCTCATCACGAGCGTTCGCAACCGTGCCGTCCGCGTTCATTACCACGATGCCGAGACCTCGCTCATCGAGGCCGCACTGTCCCGCGCCGGTCGTGACATGACGCCCGTCATCATCGACGCTTGGCGCTCGGGCTCTCGCTTTGACGCCTGGGTAGAGCATTTCTCGCTCGATAACTGGAAGGAAGCTGCTGCCAAAAACGGCATCGACCTCAATGAGCTCGTGCACCTGCCCTACGAGTTGGATTGGCGCCTGCCGTGGGAGCATGTGAGCCCTGGCTGTACGCGCGGCTTCCTCGAGCGCGAGTACCGTCGCTCGCTCGAGGGCGTCACGACTCCCGACTGCACCCGCACGTCGTGCACCGGCTGCGGGATCTGCCCCACGCTCCACGCCAAGAATGTATTGATGGGTGATCGCGCATGAGTGAGCGCCTGACCGACAACCCCTCGCTCTTTAGACTTCGTGTTCGCTATGGCAAGCGCGATCGCCTTAAGTACCTGGGCCATCTCGAAGTGATCCATACCATTGAGCGCATCGTGCGCCGTGCGGGACTTCCCTATGCCGTCACGCAGGGCTTTTCTCCGCACATGCGCGTGGGCTTCTCTTCGGCGCTACCGGTGGGTACGTCGTCGACCTGCGAGTGGTATGACCTGTTTATGACCGAGTTCGTGGCGCTCGACGAGGCGTTTGGGCGCCTGGCTGCGGCGTCTCCGGCCGATCTGGCGCCCATCGAGGCGGCGTACATCGACGTGCGCACGCCGGCGTTGACGGCGCAGCTCACGCGCCTGTCGTATCGCATCGACCTGCACTTGGATCCCGAGGCGCCCGTAAGCGCCGACGAGGTGCGTCGTGCGCTCGACACGCTGCGCGCGGGCAATGGCATCGACTACGCGCGCGGAAAAAAGAGCAAGCGCTTGGATTTGGATCACACGCTCGTGGGCTATGAGCTCACGGCGGGGGAGCGCCCGGACCATTTGGTGCTCATGCTCGACACCCATGCCGACAACGAGGGCTCCATGCGTCCGGAAATTTTGCTTTCCGCTGCTGATGTTTTGTTGCAGGGCTTGACCCCGGGCGTGGATGCACCTATTGTTTCCACCGGTATGCAAGACCTCGTGACCATCCGCTCCTACGATGTCGAGCGTCAGAATCAAGCATGCGAGGACGACGAGGGCCGACTCGTCAGCCCCATATCTGTGCGAACTTGTGGATTTGCTCCACATACTCGTTGACGGGGGTATTTTCGCCTGCTACTATATTCGGCTGTTGCACTAACTGATGCATGAAGGGCAAGTAAACATGTACGCAATCGTTAACACGGGCGGCAAGCAGTACAAGGTCGCCACCGACGATGTCATCACCGTCGAGAAGATCGAGGGCAATGAGGGCGACAAGGTCACCCTGCCGGTTATCTTCCTCAACGATGGTAAGAAGATCGTCACCGATCCCGACAAGCTGGCCAAGGCCAAGGTTACCGCTCAGATCGTTGAGCAGTTCAAGGGCGAGAAGCAGCTGGTCTTCAAGTTCCACAAGCGCAAGCGCTATCGTCGTCTGAAGGGTCACCGTCAGCAGCTCACCAAGCTGAAGATCGTGAAGGTTCAGGCTACCTCCCGCGCCAAGAAGGCTGTCAAGGCAGAGGCTGAGGCTGTTGCCGAGGCTCCCGTCGCCGAGTAGATTACACTCGTAACGAAAGAGTAGGTATACACAATGGCACACAAAAAAGGACTCGGTTCCTCCCGTAATGGCCGTGACTCCCGCGGTCAGCGCCTTGGCACGAAGCGCTATGCCGGCCAGACGGTAACCACGGGCACGATTCTCGTCCGTCAGCACGGCACGCACATCCACCCGGGTGAGAACGTTGGCCGTGGTAAGGACGACACGCTGTTCGCGCTGGTCGACGGTACCGTTGAGTTCCACAAGGGTATCAAGCACAGGGTCAGCGTACGCCCGCTCGCGAACGCGTAATTCACCCTTCATAGAGCACATATGTGGGAGGCACTTGAGTTTTAGGATTCAAGGGTCTCCCTCTTTTTTGTAGGAGGCGATTCTGTTGTCACAGTTCACCGATATCAGCCGCATTAACGTGTGCGGCGGCGACGGCGGAGCCGGATGCATGTCGTTTAGGCGCGAGGCATTTGTCCCCAAGGGCGGCCCCGATGGCGGCGACGGCGGTCGTGGCGGCAATGTCGTCATCCAGGCCGATGCTCAGCGGTCTTCGCTGATCGATTACCGCTTTAAGCATCACTTTCGCGCCGAGCGCGGCACGCACGGGCAGGGTGCCCGTCGTAACGGCAAGAGCGGCGAGGACCTGATTCTCAAGGTCCCTATGGGTACCGTGGTGCGCGAGCTCGACCCCGAGACGCAGACCCCGATGTTCGAGATTGCCGATCTGGTGCATGATGGCGAGCGCGTTGTCGTGGCCCCTGGTGGCGCCGGTGGTCTCGGCAATACGCACTTTGTGACGTCGGTGCGCCGCGCGCCCGCGTTCGCCCAGCTGGGCGAGCCGGCCGAGGAGCACTGGATTGAGCTCGAGATGAAGCTCATGGCCGATGCCGCGCTCGTGGGCTTCCCCTCGGTGGGTAAGTCATCTCTCATCGCGCGCATGAGTGCCGCCCGCCCCAAGATCGCCGACTACCCGTTTACCACGCTCGTGCCGAATCTCGGCATGGTGCGTGCCGGCGAATATTCTTACGTCGTTGCCGACGTTCCCGGTTTGATCGAGGGCGCGAGCGAGGGCAAGGGCCTGGGTCACCAGTTCCTGCGCCACATTGAGCGTACGGCTCTGATCATGCATGTCGTCGACATGACGGGTGGTTTTGAGGATCGCGATCCGGTCGAGGATTATCGCATCATCAACCGCGAGCTCGAGCAGTATGGCGCCGAGCTTTCGGAGCGTCCGCAGATCGTTGTTGCCAACAAGTGCGACGCGCCGGGCACGGCCGATAAGATTGCCGACCTCAAGCACGCAGCGCTCGACGATGGACATATGTTCTTTGCCGTGTCTGCCGTGACGGGCGCCGGCCTCAACACGCTGATGCTTGCCGTGGGCGAGCAGGTGGCTAAGCTGCGCGCCGAGTTGGCTGTCTCGGATGAGCCGGTCGTTCTGCGCGACGATGAGTGGGAGCGCCGTCGCCTGCAGCGTGAGAAGCGTTTCCGCATTGTTCAGGAAGAGCCCGGTGCCTTCCGCGTGGTCGGTCGTGCCATTGAGCGTATGGTCATCCAGACCGACTGGGAAAACGAGGAAGCCGTCATTTACCTGCAGCATAAGTTTGCGCGTATGGGTGTTGACGACGCGCTCGAGAAGGCCGGTTGCCGTGCGGGCGACGAGGTCCGCATTTGCCAGCGCGCCTTTGACTTTGAGGGCGCCGAGGACTTCTCGGAGTACGAGGAGCTCGAGGATGCTGGCGAGGACGTTGCCGTTGAAGCCATTGACGTGGCCGATGCTGCGGATGAGGGAGTCGAGGTTGTCGATGCGGCGGATGCCGCGGACGATACCGAGACACCGGAGGGCGAGTAAGCCATGTCGCTGCGCGGTGGAATCGGTTTGCCCGAGCTTCCTCTAGAGGACGGGCAGGAGTTTAGGCTCGGTATTATGGGTGGCACCTTTGATCCCATCCATTACGGGCACCTGGTGACCGCCGAGCAGGCGCGCGAGTCGCTCGACTTGGACGCTGTGCTCTTTATGCCGGCGGGCTCTCCTGCCTTTAAGCTTGACAAGCCGGTGACGCCTGCCGAGGACCGTTATGCCATGACGGTCCTCGCCACCGCTGCGAACCCGGCCTTTTTGGCGAGCCGGTTCGAGATCGACCGCCCGGGCGTAACCTATACGGCCGATACGCTTCATGCCCTTCGCGACTTTTACCCGCCGCAGGTAAAGCTCTACTTTATTACGGGCGCCGACGCGATTATCGATATTGTGACCTGGCATGATGCCGAACGAATCGCTGAGCTTGCTACCTTTATTGCGGCGACACGACCGGGCTTTGATATCGATACGGCGCGTGCCCGAATCAAAGAGTCGGGGCTGCCGTTCGACGTGCGCTATATTCAGATTCCGGCGCTGGCGATCAGCTCGACGAACATTCGTAAGCGAGTTGCCCGCGGCATGAGCGTGCGCTATCTTACGAGCGAGTCCGTGCTCGGCTACATTCGCAAACGCAGGCTATATGCCGATTTGGGCCAAGAAGATTTTGAGTGATGGGGGTCTACGTTGTCGGTAGAGGATCAGTTTGAGGGCGATGAGCGCGCACTGCTCAAGCGCATTCAAGAGCTGCTCGATGTTCGCATGAAGGATAAGCGCAAGCGCTATGTGCATTCGCTGGGTGTTGCCGAGACCGCACTTCATCTGGCCGAGGTCTACGGCGTTGACCGCTTTGATGCCGCTGCCGCCGGCTTGATCCACGACTGGGACAAGGTGCTTTCCGATGACGAGCTCGTGGCCCGCGCGCTTCACTATGGCATCAAGATTGCCGGCTCTCCTTCCGCCGCGACGCCGCTTTTGCATGGCCCTGTTGCCGCCTATGAACTTCCGCAGCTTTTTCCCGAGCTGTCGCCGGCGGTCTTTCAGGCTGTCGACCGTCACACCGTGGGCGCTTGCGACATGACGCCGCTCGATATGGTGGTCTTTGTGGCTGATGCCATCGAACCCAACCGCCACGGCGATTATGCCCATGCGCTGCGCAAGATGGTGGGGGAGTCGACGCTCGACGAGTTGTTCTTCTCCTGTTTTGCGCAGGGTTTGGTCTATGTGATTCAGTCCGGGCGCTATCTTTATCCCACGGCTATTTCGATTTACAACCATTACGCCCAGCTGCGCTAGCTCGGGCTGTCTAGAAAGAGGTATTCCATGGCCGACGAGACCATGACCGACGAGCAGATTCTTGAAGGTGTGGAGCACAAGAGCTTCGTCGCCACGTCCGACCGCACTGCCGCCTCGCTGTCTGCGAGCGGTGTCGCCGCCGAGGATGTCGCCCGCGCCGCCGCGCAGGCCGCCTACGACAAGAAGGGCGAGGACGTGCAGGTGCTCGACCTGACCGAGCTTTCCGATGTGTGCGACTACTTTGTGCTCGCCACCGGTACCAACAACCGCCAAGTCGATTCGATCGTCGACGAGATCGAGGAGAAGGTCGCCGAGGCTTGCGGCGAGCATCCGTTCTCCATCGAGGGCCGTGAGCAGAAGACCTGGATGCTCATGGACTACGGTTCTGTTGTCGTCCACGTCTTCACTCCCGAAGCCCGCGACTTCTACCGCCTAGAAAAGCTCTGGGGCGACGCCCCCCAGCTCCCCCTCAACCTCCTCTAGTAGCTCATTTGAGACGGGGTTTAGCTAACCTCACGCATATCGCCGGGCAGTTGCGGTTTTCCGCACCTGCCCGGCTTTCTTTTTACCCAAAGGTGGTTAATCGTTGAAGCGGGATTGGCGGCCGAAGGATAGGGCGGTGTCGCCGAATTTGTCTCGGACGGCGTCGATGGCGACGGAGAGGTCGCGGCGGTCGCTGGATTGGGCTCCGCGGTCATCGATCTCGCAGAACAGGTCGGTTTGGATCCCGCCTTGGTGATCGAAATCGCTCATGCCGATGCCAGCTAAGCGAACATGCATGCCTTCCTGCCAGATGTTGTCGAGCAGTTCGAGTGCAACCGCCACGAAGATGTTCTCATCGTCGGTCGGATGAGGCAGCCGCCGCTGCGCCGTTCGCCCGCTTCCATACGAATACTTGAGCTTGAGCGTCACCGTGGCGCCCGTTAGTCCCTGACGGCGCAGACGGCGTCCCACTGACTCTCCCAACAGTGCAATCGCCGCTTCGATGTCCCCACGCTCAGTCAAATCTTTCGCAAAGGTGCGCTCATTGCTCACCGATTTAACCTCGCGTTCCTCATCAAGACTCGTGACTTCGGAAACCTCGAGTCCCAGCGCACGCTGGCGCATGCGTTCGCCGTTGACACCAAAAATAGAGGCCAAGGTGGATTCCGGTGCACGTGACAGCTCGCCGAGCGTGTAGATGCGCATGCGGCGCAGTCGCTCCTCGGCCGAGCGCCCGATGCCGCTCATGGCAGATACCGGCAGCGCAGCCAAAAAGCGCTGTTCGGTTCCGGGACGCACGATGGTCAACCCAAACGGCTTGTCCCGCTCACTTGCGATCTTTGCGACCGTTTTGTTGCAGCCGACACCGATGGAGCAGGTCACGCCGAGCGCTGCCACGCGATCACTGATGCGCCGTGCAACCAGCAGCGGGTCTTCGGGCGCAAAACGACCCGGTGTGATATCGATAAAGGCCTCGTCGATGGATACGCGCTCAACGCGCGGGGTCTCGTCGGCGAGAATCGCCATGACCTGCGCGCTGACATCGCGGTAGCGATCAAAATGCCCATGCGTCCAAATGGCCTGCGGACACAGGCGCCGTGCCTCGGCCGAGGGCATGGCGGAATGCACGCCAAAGCGACGCGCCTCGTAGGAGCAGGTCGATACAACACCGCGAGAATCGGCGTCACCGCCCACGATGAGCGGCTTGCCGCGCCACTCGGGGTGGTCGAGCATCTCCACGCTCGCAAAAAACGCGTCGAGGTCCATGAGGCCCACCGCCGGTCCCGTCCAGGGCGGCGGCGTGACGCCCGCAGCATCCTCATAACCGTATGTATGTTCGCGTCTTTTCATGGCATGAGTATACCGCGCAGCTCATGTGGGGTGCGTGGATGTGCTTGCAAATCGCGAATTCTTGTCTAAGATATGGATTTGCCTTCGACTACACCGAAGAAGTTGGTCTCACGGACTTCACCTGCCCGCGTCGATGGCGTATTATGTTCAACTGTTTGTTTGTAGTTGCAGCCTAAAGCTGCTTGGTTGGAGGAGTTTCCTTTGGCAGTCAAGATTCGCCTTGCTCGTCACGGCGCTAAGAAGCGTCCGTACTACCGTGTCGTCGTCGCCGATTCCCGCGCCCCGCGTGACGGTCGTATCATCGAGGAGGTTGGCCGCTACAACCCGATGACCGCCCCCAAGACCATCAACCTCGATCTCGAGAAGATCGCCGACTGGCAGGCCAAGGGCGCTCAGCTCACCGACGCTGTCGTCGCTCTGGTCAAGGCCGCCAACGAGGGCGAGAAGACCGAGACCGTCGTCAAGAAGTCCAAGAAGCAGCTCGCCAAAGAGGCCGAGGCCGCTAAGGCTGCCGCTGAGGCCGCTGAGGGCGCCGAGGAGTAAATCGTGCCTGAGGTTGACGCTGCACAGCTCGAGGGTGAGGCAATGCTCTCAGATCGCATCGCCGATCTCGTCGAATATCTCGTTGTTCAGATCGTCGACGACCCGGATTCCGTGAGCCTTGAGGTCATCGATGGCGAAGACGCCTCTACTATTGAGGTTTCGGTTGCCGAGGATGACGTCGCTAAGGTCATCGGCCGTCGTGGCCGTACCATCAAGGCCATTCGCACGCTCGCCCGTGCACTGGCCGCTCGCCTCGACACTGCAGTCGAGGTAGAGGTTCTGGGCTAGGACCTTGAGGTCCCAGTACAAAAACATCGCCCGTGTGGTCAAGCCGCACGGAAGGAAGGGGGAGGTCCTCGCGCAGCCGCTGCGGGGGCTTCCTTCTGTATTGGAGCCGGGTATGCGCGTCGCCTTGACGCCGCCGGCACTCAAGCGCGACCGCTTTTGCACGGTCGCATCCGTTAACGATACGGGCGATGGCGATCTGGTCGCGTTTGAGGGCATTGATGACTTGACGGCCGCCGAGGGCATCACGGGATGCTATGTGCTGGCAAATCGTGACGATTTTGAGCTCGATTCACTCGACGCCGCCTATACCGACCTGATGGGTCGCGAGGTGGTCGATGAGCGCTTTGGCTCGCTCGGCACGATTGTCGAGATTATGTCGACGCCCGCCAACGATGTTTGGGTTGTCGAGGGCGATCGGTACGGCGAGGTGCTGATTCCCGTGATCGAGCAGGTTGTGCTCGATCTTCCCGACACAGGAACAATTTCCGTCCACGTTATGGACGGCTTGATCGATATGGACAAGTAGGGAGGACAACATGCTGATCGAGACCCTTTCGGTCTTTCCCGAGATGTTTGAGCCCGTTATGTCCACATCGATTTTGGGCCGCGCCCGCAAGGCCGGCCTTTTTGATTTTAAGGCGTATAACCTGCGCGACTGGACGCACGACCGTCATCGCACCGTCGATGACGAGCCGTACGGCGGCGGGCAGGGCATGCTCATGAAGGTCGAGCCCATCGCCGAGGCCATCGAGGCTATTAGCTCCGAAGGTCCCAAGCCCACGGTTGTGTTCTTTACGCCCTGCGGCGAGCCCTTTACGCAGCATGTGGCCGAGCGCCTGCTCAAAAGCGAGCGCCTGCTGTTTGTGTGCAGTCGCTATGAGGGCGTCGACGAGCGCGCGTATGCGTATGCCGATGAGCGCTTGTCGATCGGCGACTACGTGCTTACGGGCGGCGAGCTTCCCGCTATGGTCGTTGCCGACGCCGTCGTGCGTCTGATTCCCGGCGCCCTTGGTGACGAGATGAGCAACGTGGACGAGTCGTTTTCGACTGCCGAGGACGGAGGACTGCTCGAGTACGCGCAGTACACCCGTCCGGCCGAGTTCAACGGCGAGGGCGTGCCTCCGGTGCTCGTGAGCGGCGACCACGCCAAGGTCGATGCTTGGCGTCGCAAGAACGCTATCGAGCGCACCTGCCGCTGGCGTCCCGATCTGATCGAGACGGCACGGCTCACGCCCGAGGAGCGCGCGTACGCGCAAGAGATTTTGGACGCGTCGTATTCGCTAAGCGAGGAGTGAGAATGGTTCCATCGCAGCATTCCGTGCTAAAGGGTGCCTTTGAGTGGATCGTGGTCGTCGCGATTGCGCTCGTCGCCACCTTTTTGATTCGCTCGTTTGTGGTTGAACCCTTTGTGGTGCCTACCGGCTCCATGGAGTCTACGATCGAGATTGGCGATCAGATTCTGGCGCAAAAGGTGAGCCTCGAGCTCGGTCAGCCCGTCAAACAGGGCGATATTGTGGTATTCCACAACCCCGATGGCACCTCCGAGCACGATGTTCTCGTCAAGCGAGTTATTGCCACGGCCGGCCAGACGGTCGACCTTCAGGACGGACACGTGGTCGTCGACGGCCAGGCGCTCGATGAAGACTATACGACCGGCATGAGCTGGCCGCTTTCGGTCCAGGCGCCCGCTGCTCAGGTGAGCTATCCTTACACCGTCCCTGACGGGTGCGTGTGGGTGATGGGCGACAACCGCGAGAACTCTGCCGACTCCCGCTACTTTGGCCCGGTCGACCGTTCGGACCTGATCGCCGTGGCGCTTGTTCGCTACTGGCCGCTCAACCGTATCGGCGCTATCGACTAAAAACCGCTATAGTACAGTACCTAACCGTGTAATCGTTTCGACGAGGGGATATTAGAGGCATGAACGCTTCATCGCTTTCCTTCCAAGACATCATCCTGCGTCTCCAGCAGTACTGGGGCGAGCAGGGCTGCGTCATTATGCAGCCCTATGACTCCGAGGTCGGTGCCGGTACCTTCCACACCGCGACCACGCTGCGCTCGCTCGGTCCCGCCGAGTGGCGCACCTGCTATGCGCAGCCCTGCCGCCGTCCCGCCGACGGCCGCTACGGCGAGAACCCCAACCGCATGCAGCACTACTATCAGTTCCAGGTGCTCATCAAGCCCTCGCCGGTTAACGCCCAGGAGCTCTACCTGGGGTCTCTTGCCGCCATTGGCCTGGATCCCAACGACCATGACGTCCGCTTTGTCGAGGACGACTGGGAGAGCCCGACGCTCGGCGCCTGGGGCCTTGGCTGGGAGGTCTGGCTCAACGGCATGGAGGTCACGCAGTTTACGTACTTCCAGCAGGTGGGCGGTATCGAGGTCGACCCCGTGCCCGTCGAGATCACCTATGGCCTGGAGCGTATCGCCATGTACGCTCAGGGCGTCAACTCGGTCTACGACCTGGTGTGGAGCTACCTGCCCGACGGCACGCCCATGACCTACGGCGACGTGTTCCTCGAGAACGAGCGCGAGTTCAGTGCCTATAACTTTGAGGTCGCCAACGTCGAGATGATGCGTCAGAAGTTTGACGACTACGAGGCCGAGTGCCACTCCTGCCTGGAGCGCAAGCTGCCGCTGCCCGCATACGACTGCGTCATGAAGTGCAGCCACGCTTTCAATCTGCTCGATGCCCGTGGCGCGCTGTCCGCAGTCGAGCGCGCCAACTACATTCTGCGCGTCCGCGCCGTCGCCAAGGCGTGCTGCGAGGCCTACATGGCCGAGGTCGCTGGAGTCAACGAGAATGCCGACCAGGAAGGCGAGGTGGCGTAAGCCATGGCAGACGCTAAGGATTTCCTGTTTGAGATCGGTACGGAGGAAATGCCCTCTGCACCGCTGAACAATGCCGTCAAGCAGCTTGGCACCATGATTGCCAAGGGTCTCGACGAGGCCGGTCTGGCCCACGGCGAGGTCCGCGTGATCTCGAGCCCGCGTCGCCTGGCTGCGCTCGTTGCCGACGTCGCCACCGCGACCGATGAGGTTCACGAGGTTAAGCGTGGCCCCGCGGCCAACATCGCCTTCGACGCCGACGGAAACGCCACCAAAGCCGCCCAGGGCTTCGCCCGCAAGTGCGGTGTGGCTGCCGAGGACCTGGTCCGTCGCGAGGACACCGACGGCCGTGAGTACGTCTTTGCCGAGAAGAACATCCCTTCCGCCCCGGCCACCCCGATTCTGACGGCCCTGTGCGAGAAGACCATCGCCGGCCTGCAGTGGCCCAATTACCGCTCTCAGCGCTGGGGTCACCAGCACGCCACGTTCGTGCGTCCGGTCCGCTGGATCTGCTGCCTTTTGGGCGAGGATGTCGTGCCCGTGTCCTTTGCTGACGTGACGAGCGGCAATACCACGCGCGGCCATCGCGTGCTTGGCCCCGGTGACCATGTGGTCGCCAGCCCCGCTGTTTACGAGCAGGTGCTCGAGGACGCCGGCGTGCTCTCTGCCGAGCGCCGTCGCGAGGCCATCCTTGCCGGAATCGCCGAGGTCGAGGCTGCCCGTCCTGGCTGCCACGTCGATACGCCCAAGAAGGTCTTCGAGGAGGTCATCAACCTCTGCGAGTGGCCGACGGTGCTCGTCGGTACCTTCGATGAGGAGTTCCTCAAGGTCCCGCACGAGATCATCTGCGAGTCTATGCTCACCAACCAGCGCTACTTCCCGATTTATGACGGCGAGGGCAAGCTGACGCGTGAGTTCGTGATTGTCTCCAACAGCAAGCCCGAGAACGCCGAGCGCGTGATCGACGGCAACGAGCGCGTTGTGCGCGCCCGCCTGGATGACGCCAAGTTCTTCTACGAGGAGGATCTGAAGATCTCCCTCGACGAGTTCCGCGAGCGTCTGGCCAAGGTCGCCTTCCAGGAGAAGCTCGGCAGCGTGCTCGCCAAGTCCGAGCGTATTGAGCAGCTCGCGCTCGCTATTGCCCGCGAGGCTCACCTGGGTGCCCACCTGGCCGCCGATGCCGGCCGCGCCGCTCACCTGTGCAAGGCCGACCTGGTGTCCAACGCCGTCGTCGAGTTCACGAGCCAGCAGGGCGTGATGGGCGGTTACTACGCCATCGCGATGGGGGAGAACGACGAGGTCGCCCACGCCATTCGCGATCACTATCGTCCCCGCTTCGCCGGCGACGAGCTGCCCGAGGGTACCGCTGGCTGCATCGTGGCCTGCGCCGACAAGCTCGATACCATTGCCGGTATTTTTGCCATCGGCGAGCCCCCGACCGGCTCTTCCGACCCGTACGCGCTGCGTCGTGCCGCCATCGGCATCATCAACATCCTGCGCGACCGTCTGCCGATCGACCCCACGTCGCTCATCGACTTTGCGCTCGAGCTCTATAGCGAGCAGGGCATTGAGTTTGACGCCGCCGAGGTCGCCCAGCAGGTCCGTGACTTCTTCCACGGCCGTCTGGTGAGCATGGCTCGCGATGAGAAGATCCCGGCCGACACCGTTGCCGCCGTTTCCGCGGTGCACATTATTGCCCCGTCGGTCTTCTTCGCCCGCTGCGCCGCCCTCGACGAGGCCCGCAAGAACGACGCCGAGACCTTCGACAACCTGGCGACTGCCTACGCCCGCGCCGCGCATATCTCCAAGCCCGAGCTGGGCGTGGAGTACGACCGCGCCCTGATGGGCGAGGTCGAGCTTGCGCTTGCCGACGCCTCCGAGGCCGCCCAGACCGCCGTCGACGCCGCCCTTGCTGCCGAGGATTACCCTGCCGCGTTTGCCGCCCTGGCCGCCCTGCGCGCGCCCATCGACCGTTTCTTCGACGAGGTCATGGTCATGGACAAGGACGAGCAGCTCCGCGATAATCGCCTTAAGCTGCTTAACCGCTTCGAGGCTGTTTTCTCCGGCATCGCCAACATCGGTGAGCTTGCCCGCAAAAAGTAAGCTAGCCTGCGCATAAGCGCAAAAGGAGCCCCGCATGGATTGCCCGGTCACCGCTCGTCCCACCGTTATCGTTATCTCCGACTCGCTCGGTGATACCGCTTGTGAGGTGGTGCTTGCGGCGTCCGGGCAATTTGATGAAGGGGCTTTTCGTGTTTTACGTCTGTCTAAGGTGACCTCGGTGGAGCAGGTCAAGTCGTTTGTGGGCCCGCGAGTCGATGCCGACCATCGTGATATCGCCGTGTTCCATACCATCGTCGATCCGGCGCTTCGTGCTCGCGTGCTCGACTACTTGGGCATGCTGCACATTCGCTCGGTCGACCTGATCGGCCCGACGCTTGCCGTGCTGTCGTCGCTCATCGGTGTGCCGCCCAAGGGCGTGGCCGGCGTGATCCACAAGACCGACGACCGCTATTTCCATCGCATCGAGGCCATGGAGTATTTTGTCGAGCACGATGACGGACGCGGTTGCGACGATCTGTCGGACGCCGATATCGTGTTACTGGGTGTGTCGCGCACGTCTAAGACGCCGCTTTCGATGTATCTGGCCTATCAGGGCTACAAGGTCGCAAACGTTCCGCTGGCGCACGGCATGGAGCCGCCCAAGTCGATTTACGAGGTCGACCCGATGCGCCTGTTCGGCCTGATATCGACTGTCGATGTGATTTCCGAGATCCGTGATAGCCGCCTGGGCGATGACTACGCCCGCGCCGTTGCCGGCTCCTACGCCGAGCCCGAGAGCGTGCGCAGTGAGCTCGAGGAAGCCCGTGCCCTCATGAAGCGTCTGGGTTGCTTTGTAGTGCGCACCGACGGCAAGGCCATCGAGGAAAGCGCTGCCGAGATCATTAGTCACTTGGAGGAAATCCGGGAAGCCCGTGCCCGCCGTACCGCCCGCCGAGACCAACAAAAATAGCTAATTTGGGACGGGGCTTTTTTAGCTACCCCCGTCGGCAATCGGTCAAAAACTTCGCGACCTCAGCCGGGGTAGCTAAAAAAGCCCCGTCCCAAATTAGCTACTTATGGTAAAGCGATTTAGCAAAAACATCGCATCTGACCTGCTAATTTCTTGTAGTGGTATCTTCATAAGGTAACCACCTTTACCTACCGTTTACCGCTAGTTTTAGCACGTTTACCAAACCGCGTATCCTCTGCTCAAGCCCATTCAAAACCCGCCGTATAGTTCCCTCACGGCCCGCATCCGGCGGGCCGATTCGTTACCACGGTCGTGCGCGAGATCGCATGGAAGGGGAAGTATCGTGAGCGATTGCAAGAGGGTTTACCGTTTTGGAACCGATGCCCAGGGCACCTGTGTCACTGAGGGCGACAAGTCTATGAACTTCGTACTTGGCGGCAAAGGCGCTAACCTTGCCGAGATGAGCCGTATCGGCCTGCCGGTTCCCGGTGGCTTTACCATTACCTGCCAGACCTGCGTCGAGTACTCCGGTGCCGGCAACGTCTGGCCCGAAGGCGCGCTCGACGAGATCGTTGCCGCCGAGGCCGACCTCGAGGCTCGCTGCGGCAAGAAGCTCGGCGATGCCCGTGACCCGCTGCTCGTCTCGGTGCGCTCGGGCGCTCCGTTTTCAATGCCCGGCATGATGGACACGGTCCTCAACTTGGGCCTCAACGACGAGTCCGTTCAGGGCCTTATCGCCCAGACGCAGAACCCGCGCTTTGCCTGGGACAGCTATCGTCGCTTTATCCAGATGTTCTCCAACGTCGTCATGGGTGTCGATGCCGACTTGTTCGAGAATGCCCTGACCCAGGCTCGCCTGGTCGCCGGCGTTCGCGTCGATTCTGAGCTTTCGGCCGAGGACCTGCAGGAGCTCGTCGAGACCTTCAAGTGCATTTTCTCCGACAACGTCGAGGCCGCCCAGTACCCCGAGCTCGAGGTCGCGGAAGGCAAGCCCGTCTTTCCGCACGATCCGGAGCTCCAGCTGCGCCTTGCCATTCAGGCCGTCTTTGGCAGCTGGATGAACGAGCGTGCCTGCATCTACCGCAAGCAGCACGGCATTTCCGACGACCTTGGCACCGCCGTCAACGTCCAGGCTATGGCCTTTGGCAATAAGGGCGAGACCTCGGCGACCGGCGTCGCCTTTACGCGCAACCCAGCCGACGGCACCAAGGAATTCTACGGCGACTTTCTGGTCAACGCCCAGGGCGAGGATGTCGTCGCCGGCATCCGCAACACCGAGCCCATTGCCGACCTCAAGACCACCCCGGGCCTCGAGTCCGCAGGTGAGGAGCTTGAGCGTGTCTTCCTGACGCTTGAGGATCACTACCGCGATATGTGCGACATCGAGTTCACCATCGAGCAGGGTAAGCTCTGGATGCTCCAGACCCGAGTGGGCAAGCGTACCGCAACCGCCGCCCTGCGCATCGCTATCGAGATGGTCGAGGAAGGCCTCATCACCCGTGAGGAGGCCGTGAGCCGCATCGATCCCGCGCAGCTCGACCAGCTCCTGCACCCGCAGTTCGATTCCTCCAAGAAGTACGAGGCGCTCGCATGCGGCCTTAACGCCAGTCCCGGTGCCGCCGTGGGCGAGGTCGTGTTCTCGAGCGATGACGCCGTCGCGCGTTCTGCCGAGGGTCATAAGGTCATTCTGGTCCGCTGGGAGACCAACCCTGACGACCTGAAGGGTATGGTCGCCGCCGAGGGTATCTTGACGAGCCATGGTGGCAAGACGAGCCACGCCGCCGTTATTGCCCGTGGCATGGGTACCCCTTGTGTCTGCGGTGTCGAGCGTTTCCATATCAACGCTGCCGAGAAGGTCGTTCGTATCGAGGACAGCGATCGCGTGCTGCACGAGGGTGACATCATCTCCATCGACGGCACTCAGGGCATCGTCGTCGACGGCGCCGTCGATCTGGTTTCGGCCGAGCTCACTGGCGACTTGGACACCATCCTGTCCTGGGCTGACGAGATCCGTCTGGACGAGACCGACGGTCATGCCAACCACGTGCGCGTCAACGCCGACAACCCCGAGGATGCCGAGCTCGCGCTCGAGTTTGGCGCCGAGGCCATCGGTCTGTGCCGTACCGAGCACATGTTCCTGGGCGATCGCAAGAACATTATCCAGAGCTTCATCCTGTCCGACGACGAGGCTGTGAAGCAGCAGGCCCTGGCCGATCTGCTCAAGGTTCAGACTGAGGACTTCTTGGCGATGTTCAAGACCATGTCCGGTCGCGATGTGGTCGTTCGCCTGCTCGATCCGCCGCTTCATGAGTTCCTGGACAATCCTCGCGAACTCGAGGTCGCCATCACCAAGAAGGAAGCCGCCGGCGCCAGCGAGGAAGAGCTTGCCGCCCTGCGTGCCCGCCTGCGCCGTATCGACGGCATGGTCGAGTCCAACCCGATGCTCGGCCTGCGCGGCGTGCGCCTGTCAGTCGTCTTCGGTGATCTGCCGCTCATGCAGGTCCGTGCCGTGGCAACGGCTGCCGCTCGCCTTATCAAGGAAGGCGTCGACCCGTGCCCCGAGATCATGGTTCCGCTTGTTTCCATCACGGCCGAGCATGTCCAGACCCGCGAGGTCATCGAGCGCGTGATCGCCGAGGTTTCCGCCGAGGAAGGCGTCGAGCTCGACATTCCCGTGGGCACGATGCTCGAGCTGCCGCGCGCCTGCATGGTCGCTGACGAGATCGCACAGCACGCCGACTTCTTCTGCTTTGGCACCAACGACCTTACCCAGACGACCTTTGGCTTCTCCCGCGACGATGCCGAGGCCAAGTTCATTCCGCTGTACCTGCACAAGAAGATCTTGAAGGACAACCCCTTCGAGACCATCGACTCGGCGGTGCTGGAGCTCGTGCGCATGGCCGTCGAGAAGGGTCGTGCCACCAACCCCGGCATGCACTTTGGCGTGTGCGGTGAGCACGGCGGCGACCCCAAGTCCATCAAGGGCCTGTTTAACGTGGCCGACGTGGACTACGTGTCCTGCTCGCCCTATCGCGTGCCCCTCGCGCGCCTGGCTGCCGCTCAGGCCAAGCTCGAGGCCAAGCGCAACGCCTAGCGCCCCGCACATCGACGTCTAGTGTAGCCCCCCTCATGCCGCCCGTCTCATTCGTGAGGCGGGCGGTTATCATGTGCGGGTTTTGTCTTTTTGTCTGCGTAAAAAATTGTTCTTGCAGCAGAAACCCGCGCGTGTATACTCGAATACGTTTGTTCAACTACGTGCCGGCCAAGATGGTACGGCACCTCTAGAAGAGTAAGGAATTGCACATGGATTACATCCGCGCAATCGAGCGTCAGCAGATCCGCGAGGACATTCCTCAGGTTCGCGTCGCCGACAACGTCAAGGTTCACTACCGCATTAAGGAAGGCGACCGCGAGCGCATCCAGGTCTTCCAGGGCGACGTCATCCGCATGGCCGGCGCCGGTGCCCGCGAGACCTTCACCGTCCGCAAGATGTCCTTCGGTGTCGGTGTTGAGCGTACCTTCCCGCTTCACAGCCCCAAGATCGCCAAGCTCGAGGTCGTTCGTCATGGTCGCGTCCGTCGCGCCAAGCTGTACTACCTCCGCGACAAGGTGGGCAAGGCTGCTCGCATCCCCGAGAAGCGCTAAGAAGATCGCAGCGTCTGTCCACTCGTTTGGACACAAGGGTCACCTTCGGGTGGCCCTTCTTTTTATCTGATTTGCATGCAAGGAGGGCCTGGTATGGCCAACATGACGAGCTCGGTTTCGGCATCGCAGGTTGCCGGTGAGTTGGCGAGCGCCACGTTTGAGGAGATTCCCGCCCTCGTGGAGCATTATCGCGAGGACCCGCGCCAGCAGGTGATCAAGGCTTGCGAACGCGCCCTCAAACGCCATGCCAAAGAGCTTGCCGAGCGCGAGCGCGTCAATGACATGTACGAGCTTATGCATGAGCTTGGCGGCGATGGAGTGGTCGTTGGTGTCGACGAGGTGGGTCGCGGATCGGTGGCCGGTCCTTTGACGGTATGCGCTGTCTGCCTTCCTATGGAGCCGCGCGTCTGGGGCATCAACGATTCCAAAAAGCTCACGCCGGCGCGCCGCGAGTTGCTCTCAGTGAAGATTGCCGAGGTGGCGACGGCGATCGGTTTTTGCCATATCGCGCCTAAGGATATCGATGAGATGGGCATGGCCCGTGCTATCCGTACCGCCGTTGCGGGCGCCGTGGCCGATACGGGGCTCGAGCCCGATTGCGTGCTTATGGATGGCAACCCCTTGGGCGCCGTTCCTAACGAGCGCGATGTGGTGAAGGGCGATGCCAAGATCGCCTGCATCGCCGCGGCGTCCATCATGGCCAAGGTCACGCGTGACGAGATGATGGTCGAGTACGACGCCGAGTATCCCGAGTACCATCTGGCCGAGTCGAAGGGCTATGCGAGCCCCGAGCACATCGAGGCCATTCGCAAACATGGACTTTGTCCGCTGCACCGCGTGAGCTTTTGCGGAAACTTTCTGCAGACTGAGCGCCTTTTCTAGGCCAATTGTGGAGATAGGGACCCCTGGGGTTTTATAAACCTGCTGGTAGCGGGCCGTATGCAACACCATCGCTGCGTACGGCCCGTTTTTTGTCGGCATTTGGTCAGCTTTTGGTTTGCTTCCGGTACTTACCCGCATGAAAGGTGCCCTCATCATCGGGGCAATGCAGTGTGCGGGAAAGGAGACCCCATGAGTGCCGCAAGCAAAAAGAGCAAGACGCAGCAGCTCAAAGAGCGTTGGGAAAACGGCGAGCTCGACTGCGGAGCGATGACGCCCGAGTTTATCAAGGGACTCAGTCCTCGCGAGCTGGGCATGCTGGGTGAGCTTATCGCAATCGACTACTTTAACGAGCGCGGCTACACCTTGCTGGAGCAGGGCTATCGTTGCACCGAGGGCGAGGCCGACCTGGTGCTGCTCGATGAGCTCGACGATGTCGTTGTGATGGCCGAGGTCAAGACGAGACGCGTCGCCCTGGATTGCACCACGCGGGTCTTTCCCGAGGAGGCCGTGGATGCCCAAAAGCAACGCCGCTACCGCCGCATCGCAAGCTGCTATCTCATGGAGCATTATCCGCTCAAGGCGATTCGCTTCGATGCCGTGGGCGTCACCATTCGCGGCGGGCATATCGCCGAGATCGAGCACCAGTACAGCGCGTTCGATTGGCAGGTGTCGTGATGGCGTTCGAGACGTTTGCCGTTCACGCGGCCTGCATCCGCGGCGTCGAGGCGATTCACGTCACGGTCGAGGTCTCGCTTGCCGGTGGCATCCCGGGCATCCAGATGCTCGGCATTCCGAGTATGGAGGTGATGGAGTCACGTGGTCGTATTCGTTGTGCGATGCGCTCCGCCGGGTTCGAGATCCCACGCTCGGGCATTACCGTTAACCTGGCACCCGGCGATATCCGCAAGACCGGTAGCGGCTTTGACCTGCCCATCGCCATCGCGGTATTGGCGGCCGATGGGCAGATTCCCCGTGACAACCTCGATCGCTGCCTTATCGCAGGTGAGCTTGGTCTGGACGGTACGGTGCTTCCCGTCAAGGGCGAGGTGGCGTTTCAACTATTGGCGCGTGATATGGGGCTGTCTTTTATCGCCGGCAGGTCCGACCAGCATGTGCCACTCGCGGGCGTGGATTGTGGATTCATCGATCATTTGTCTCAGCTTGCTCATGGTATGGGCGATGCCGCGCGGCACTACTTGGATTCTGAGGGCGTCGAGGCGACCTTTGAGCCTGAGCTCGACTATGCAGACGTGCTGGGGCAGGAAGTCGCTAAACGCGGCATGGCGCTTGCGGCGGCAGGAGAACTCGGCTTGCTCATGATTGGGTCCCCGGGATCGGGCAAGACGATGCTTGCGCGCCGTATGACCGGCATCCTGCCCGAGCTTTCCGTTGAGGATCAACAGGAGGCGCTGTGCATCCATTCGGTTTTGGGTGAGAACATCGATGGACTGCTTGCGGGGCATCGCCCCTTCCGCAGCCCGCATCACAGCATTTCGACCGCGGGCCTCATCGGCGGCGGACGTCCAGTGCATCCGGGCGAAATTAGCCTGGCTCATGGCGGCGTGCTCTTTTTGGACGAGCTTGCCGAGTTTCCCACGGGTGTACTGCAGGCGCTGCGTCAGCCCATCGAACGCGGTTATGTGAGGATCGTACGCGTCGACGGGGCCTTTACCTTCCCGTCGCGCTTTCAGCTGCTCGCTGCGAGCAATCCCTGCCCCTGCGGCTTTTTGGGCGATCGCGAGGTACCGTGTCGCTGCTCGGCGGCGATGGTCGAGCGCTATCGGGCAAAGCTGCGCGGTCCTTTGGCCGACCGTATCGACATGATGATCGATGTGACTCGTCCCGACCCTCAGGTGATTATCGAGGGCGCGGAGGGTATGTCGTCGGCCGAGTTACGTGACTACGTTGTGCGCGGTCGCGCTTTTCGCGCTTGGCGCGAATCCCGTATGGACGATGCGGATGCCGAGGCCGAGGATGACGAGACGCGGTCCATTGACGGCGTCGTTTCGACCTTTGAGCTCGATGATGCTGCCGAGAAATGCGTACTCGGCCTGTCCAAACGCACACATCTCACAGGGCGTGGCACCGTGCGCCTGGTTCGCATTGCGCGTACGATCGCAGATGTCGCCGAGAGCGAGCAAGTGACGCAGGACCACGTGCTCGAGGCGGCGATGTACCAGGGAAGGAGGGACCAATGATGGCCGAGGGAACCTTCGAGCTGCATCCAGGCGATGCGTTGTATCCCGAGACCGTTTTGGAGCTTTCTGATATACCCCAGACGCTTTATGTGCGCGGCAACCCCGAGGTACTTTCGACGCCCGCGCTCTCCATCATCGGCGCGCGCAAGGCCTCGCCGTATGGTCTTGCCGTGGCAGAGCTTGCGGCGAAGGTGGCGATCGAGGCAGGAGTGACGGTTGTTTCGGGCGGCGCGGTCGGTTGTGACCAGGCCTCGGGTTGGGCTGTGGTCAACGCCGGCGGCAAACACGTCGTGGTGCTGGGGACGGGCGCCGACGTGGTCTATCCGCGTTCGAGCGCGGGGCTTATTACGCGCACGCTCGATACGGGTGGCGCGGTCGTGTCGATCTCTCCGTGGGGCATGGGTCCGCGCAAGTTTGCCTTTCCGCGCCGCAATCGCGTGATCGCGGCCCTGTCGCAAGCCCTCTTTGTATCCGAGGCGGGTATGCCTTCCGGGACGTTTTCTACAGCCGAGGCTGCTATGGATTTGGGGCGCGAACTTCTTGCCGTGCCGGGGTCGATCCTATCGCCCGAGTCGCGTGGCACGAATTACCTCATTGCGAACGGTGCCTGCTGCATCGTCGACGAGGAATCTATCGAGATGGCTATCTCACGCATCTACGGAACCCTGCGCTACTCGCGCCCCGATGCTCCCGGCATTGCCGACCTGGATCCAACGCAGCAGACCGTGATGCATGCGCTCATCGCCTCTCCGCTCAAGGTCGACGACATCGCGGCGCTCGTCTCGCTCGATGCTGCCGGCGTACTCAAACTCCTGGGTTCGCTTGAACTCGAGGGCCTTATCGAGCGCATGATGGATGGAAGGTATGCGCCCTCCAAGTTTGCCCTTCACGCCCAGACGCCCTTCGGTCACAATGGAAAACGTGTCAATTAGAAAGGTGTTTGCAGATGCAGTTCGATCAGGTGACGGTTATCGGTGGCGGTCTGGCGGGTTCGGAATGCGCGATCCAGCTGGCAGACCGCGGGTTTGCCGTAAAGCTGTGCGAGATGCGCCCCCAGGTGAGCTCCCCGGCCCACCATACCGATCACCTGGCAGAGCTCGTCTGCTCCAATTCGTTTAAGTCGACCCGTCCGGATTCCGCGGCTGGTTTGCTGAAGGCCGAGCTTGAGCGCATGGGTTCAGTCCTGCTCGATTGCGCCCATCGCGCGGCTGTTCCCGCCGGTGGCGCCTTGGCGGTCGACCGCGTCAAGTTTTCCGAGCTTGTCGAGGCCGAGGTTGCCGCTCGTCCCAATATCGAGGTCGTGCACGGCGAGGTCACGCAGATTCCCGAGGGTCACGTGGTCATTGCCGCGGGCCCGCTGTGTTCACCGGCGCTGAGCGAAGAGGTTATGAAGCTCGTCGGTGGCGATGCCCTGGCATTCTTTGATGCGGCGGCGCCGATCGTCGATGCCTCCACGCTCGATATGGACGTGCTGTTCTCGCAGTCGCGCTACGAGGAGCAGGGGAGCGGCGACTATCTCAACGCTCCGCTCAACAAGGAGGAGTACGAGGCCTTTATCGAGGCGCTTACCACGGCCGACCGCGTGGTGCTCAAAGACTTTGAGGGCGGCGATCTGTTCCAGGCCTGCCAGCCTGCCGAGGAAGTTGCGCGCACCGGCAAGGACGCCATTCGCTTTGGCGCCATGAAGCCCGTCGGCCTCACCGACCCGCGTACCGGACGTCGCCCCTGGGCGGCGATTCAGCTGCGTGCCGAGAACAAGGAGAAGACCGCCTATAACCTGGTGGGCTTCCAGACCAACCTGACCTTTGGCGAGCAGAAGCGCGTCTTCCATATGGTGCCGGGCCTGGAGAACGCTGAGTTCTTCCGCTACGGTGTCATGCACCGCAATACCTTTGTCGACGCCCCGCACGTGCTCGATGGCACCTTTGCCGTGCCCGGTACCGGCGTGCGCCTGGCCGGTCAGATCACCGGCACCGAGGGGTACATGGAAGCCGTGGCGACGGGCCTGCTCGCGGCGCTCAACACCTATGCCGAGGCTATCGGTGCCGCGGGCGTCGAGTTGCCGCGTGTGGGCGCCCTGGGTGCGCTCGTGGGCTATGCGACCGATCCTGCCACCGTGGGCTATCAGCCCATGCATGTCAACTTTGGCCTGGTGCCGCCACTCGAGGATGGTAAGCGCCGCAGCAAGCGCGACCGCTACCAGGCCTATGCGGACCGTGCGCTCGAGGCCCTTGATGCCTATCTGGCCACTCGCCCCGATTTGTTTGGAGGCGACCGGTCATAGCCTTTGACCTGTACGACACCGTCGACTCGTTTATCGCCTACATCGCACGTGTCGAGGGACTTTCTCCCAACACGGTGACGGCCTATGGCTCGCGGTTGGAGCGCTTTGCTGCCTGGTGCGAGCGCGAGGATATCGATGCTTTCGCTGCCGACGTGCGCACCATTCGTCGCTATCTTGCCGAGCTTTCGCGTGAGCAGGTGGCTCCCCGAACGCTTGCGGCGCATCTGTCTGCCATTCGCTCGCTCTATCGGTGGATGGCTGCCGAGGGGATTGTCGAGGGCGATGCAGTCTCGGCGATCGCGTCGCCCAAGCTGCCGCGCGACCTGCCGGGCGTCCTTACGACCCAGCAGGTCGAGGCGCTGCTCAAGACGCCTGATACCTCAACGCCCGCGGGACTGCGCGATGCGGCGATGCTCGAGCTGCTCTATGCCTCGGGTGCTCGTATCTCTGAGCTCGCAGCACTCAATGTGGAGTCCATCGCTTGGTCCGAACGCACGCTGCGCCTTTGGGGCAAGGGGAGCAAAGAACGTATCGTCCCTCTGTATCGTCGTGCGCTCGAGGCGACGCGTCTCTATATTGAGGAGGGGAGGCCGGAGTTGCTCTCTCGTGCAAAGCGCCTTGACCTCGCTACCGGGCCGCATCCGCTGCTTATATCGGCGCGCGGCAATCGCATGAGTGCCGCCATCCTCCGGCGGCGGTTCCATACGCTGGCGACGCTCGCCGGCATTCCGTCCGACATCGCCCCGCATGCGATGCGCCATACTTTTGCGACCGACTTGCTCGAGGGCGGTGCGGACTTGCGCTCGGTTCAAGAGCTGCTGGGTCATGCGAGCCTGTCCACGACGCAGATCTACACACATCTCACGCCCGATCGGCTCAAACGTGCCGTGGCTCAAGCCCATCCCCGCGGCGAATAGTGGCTGAGACGACCCGCGCCGCACTCAGGTGTGTGGTTTTGATTGCGGGTTGGCAGGAAGATGCATTCCTGCTATCATTCATCGGGTTGCTTCACGGCAACATGTTTTTATCACGCACGCGCGGCTACTTCATACCGTGGTGCCCGGGCTTTGGTAGCACATGTCCGGGTTGGTTTTGGAGGATGACCCCGCGCGGAGGCAAACCACAGGAGGTTTAACATGGCTACCAAGATTAATATCCGCACCCTGCTCGAGGCCGGCTGCCACTTCGGTCACCAGACCCGTCGCTGGAACCCCAAGATGAAGCCGTTCATCTTCGGTGAGCGCAACGGCATCTACATCCTCGACCTCAAGCAGACCATCCTCGACGCCGACCAGGCCTACACCTTCGTCAAGAACGTCGCCAAGGGCGGCAACGTGCTGTTCGTCGGCACCAAGAAGCAGGCTCAGGAGGCCGTCAAGAACGCTGCTGAGCGCGCCAACATGCCTTACATCAACCAGCGTTGGCTCGGCGGTATGCTGACCAACTTCGTCACCATCCGCTCCCGCATCAACCGCATGGAGGAGCTCGAGGCCATGGTCGAGGACGGCCGCATGGCTGTTCTGCCCAAGAAGGAGCAGGCTGTTCTCGGCAAGGAGCTCACCAAGCTCCAGACCAACCTCGGTGGCGCCCGCGACATGAAGGGTCTGCCCCAGGCTCTCTTCGTCATCGACACCAAGCGCGAGGAGAACGCCATCAAGGAGGCTCAGCGCCTGAACATCCCCGTCGTCGCTCTGATCGACACCAACTCCGATCCCGACGAGGTCGAGTACGGCATCCCCTGCAACGATGACGCTATCTCCGCTGTCACCCTTATGTGCGAGCTCATGGCTGATGCCTGCCTCGCTGGCTCCGGCAAGGAGCAGGTCTCCGAGGCCGAGATGGCCGCTGAGCCCAAGGCCGAGTAAATCAGTCTTAGTTAATTCTTTTTCATCTCTTTGAAAGGAACCACAATGGCCCAGATTACCGCCGCTATGGTCAAGCAGCTCCGCGAGATGACCGACTCCCCGATGATGGAGTGCAAGAAGGCTCTCGTCGAGGCTGACGGCGACATGGACGCCGCTGTCGACGTTCTGCGTAAGAACGGCCTTGCCAAGGCTGCCAAGAAGGCTGGCCGTGAGACCAACGAGGGCGCTGTTGCCGCGTTCGTCTCCGAGGATGGCAAGACCGGCGCTCTGCTCGAGCTCTCCTGCGAGACCGACTTCGTTGGCTCCAACGCCAAGTTCACCGGCTTTGCTTCCAAGGTCGCTGAGGTTGTCGCTACCACCGAGCCTGCTGACGTCGACGCTCTGCTCGAGAAGCCGATGGGCGAGGAGACTGTTTCCTCCGAGCTCACCGAGATGATTCACATCATGGGCGAGAACATGAAGATCTCCCGCTTCGCTGCCCGCAAGGCCGAGAACGGCGCTCTCGCTTCTTACATCCACATGGGTGGTAAGATCGGCGTCCTCGTCGAGTTTGCTTTTGAGAAGGCCGAGACCGCTCAGGCTGAGTCCTTCAAGACCTTCGCTCACGACGTTGCCCTTCAGGTTGCCGCCGTCGCCCCGATCTGCGCTACCCGCGATCAGGTTCCGGCCGAGACCGTCGAGCACGAGAAGCAGATCTACATGGCTCAGGCTGCCGAGTCCGGCAAGCCCGAGGCCATTCAGGAGAAGATGGCTGTCGGCCGTCTGGAGAAGTTCTACAAGCAGTCCGTGCTCACCGAGCAGGAGTTCATCAAGGACAGCTCCCTCACCATCAAGAAGTACGCTGAGCAGGTCTCCAAGGAGCTCGGCGACACCATTACCGTCGTTGCCTTTGACCGTCTGGTCCGTGGCGAGTAAATAAGCTCTTGTAGCTGGTAATGAGCAGGCTGTGGGTTTTACTCACAGCCTGCTTTTTCATGGCTCTTCTTAGAGCCTTTGATAGAATGTTGAGAGTTCAATCTAAAGGAGGATCGCTTTGTCCGACATCCGATATAAACGCGTGCTTCTTAAGCTTTCTGGCGAAGCACTGATGGGCGACGGCCAATATGGCATCGACCCCAAGGTTACCGACCATCTTGCCAAACAGGTCAAGGAGCTGCTCGCCGTTGGCCATGAGGTCGGCGTCGTTGTCGGCGGCGGCAATATTTTCCGCGGCATGGCCGGCGCTGCCGGTGGCATGGAGCGTGCTCAGGCCGACTACATGGGCATGCTGGCAACCGTTATGAACGCGCTCGCCCTGCAGGATGCCTTCGAGCACAACGATGTTCCCTGCCGCGTTATGAGCGCTATCCAGATGAACGAGATCTGCGAGCCCTATATTCGCCGTCGCGCCATCAACCACCTTTCCAAGGGCAACGTCGTTATCTTTGCCGCCGGTTCGGGCAATCCGTACTTTACGACCGACACCGCCGCGGCTCTTCGTGCGTGCGAGATCGGCGCCGAGATTCTGATTAAAGCCACCAAGGTTGACGGCATCTACGACAAGGATCCCGTCAAGTGCGCCGACGCCGTCCGTTTTGACAAGATTACCTATCACGAGGTGCTCGTCCGCGGTCTGCAGGTTATGGATTCCACGGCTACGGCACTGTGCCAGGACAACCGTATGCCGATTTTGGTCCTCAACATCGATGGCGAGGACACCGTCAAGCGCGCGCTCGCGGGTGAGCCCGTCGGCACGCTCGTCTATCAGGAGGATTAAGCATGGCAGAGAACATCACCGCCCATATGGACAAGTCGCTCGAGTCCCTCAAGCATAACTTCTCCAAGGTCCGTACCGGCCGCGCCAATGCCAACATTCTGTCCGACATCACCGTCGATTATTACGGTGTTCCCACGCCGGTCACGCAGATTGCCGCCGTCAAGACCCCCGAGGCCCACATGCTGCTCATCGAGCCGTGGGACAAGGCACTTATCAACGCTATCGTCAAGGCCATCGGCGCTTCCGATCTGGGTATTACCCCCAACTCCGATGGCACCGTCGTTCGTCTGCCGTTCCCGGCTCCCACCGAGGAGCGCCGTCGCGAGCTCGTCAAGGAGTGCCGCGAGTACGCCGAGCAGGCCAAGGTGTCTATCCGTAACATCCGTCGCGACTTCAACAACAAGCTCGAGCGCGATGAGGAGCTCACCGAGGACGATGTCCGTCGCGAGCAGGCCAAGGTCCAGAAGCACACTGATGAGTATGTCGCCAAGGTCGAGGAGCTTCTGAAGGAAAAAGAAGCCGAGGTCATGGAGATCTAAGGTGCAATACGACGAGCATAAACTGGTCGAGTACTTTGCCGACGCCCCTGCGGGCGTCGGTTTTTCAGACCTTGACCTCAATAACATTCCGCACCATATCTCATGCATCATGGACGGCAACGGTCGTTGGGCCACGTCGCGCGGTCTTGCACGCACTGAGGGCCACAAGGCGGGTATCGTCTCGCTGCGCGAGATCATTACCGCCTGCGTGCGCCTGGGCGTCGACGTGCTTTCGGCCTATGCGTTTTCTACCGAAAACTGGAACCGCCCGCAGCATGAGGTCAACGTCTTGATGCACCTGTTTGCCAAGACGTTCATCGACGAGTTGCCGCTTCTGAAGCGCGAAAACGTGCGCGTTGTCTTTTTGGGTGATATTTCCGCGCTGCCCAAGAAGACCCGCGACGTTTTTGAGCGCGGTCTTGCTGAGTGCGCCAATCACACCGGCATGACGCTGGCGCTTGCCGTCAACTACGGCGCGCGTGCCGAGATTACCCGCGCTGTCCGTCAGATCGCACTCGACGCTGCCGCCGGTAAGATCGATCCTGGCTCAATTGATGACGACATGGTGGCTTCTCACCTCTATACTGCCGGTCTTCCCGATCCTGAGCTTGTGATTCGCACCTCTGGTGAGCTGCGCCTTTCGAACTATCTGCTGTGGCAGGTGGCTTATTCCGAGTTCTACGTCACCGATACCTATTGGCCCGATTTTGATCGTTGGGGCCTTGTCGACGCCATTTTGGCCTATCAGGGCCGTGACCGTAGGTTTGGTGGACTGAGCAAGACCGAGGAGGCTTAATCGTGTCCAATCGTCCCAAGGCATCTTCTCCCAAGACGCCTGCGCGCAAAGCTGCCACTTCGGGAGCGCCTGCAGCGAAGAGCGGCACCGGTTCGTGGCTGGCGGGCTTTATTACCCGTGCCGCCGCCGGTATCGTCTACGCCGTTGTCTTTATCTTGTGCTTGGTTTTGGGTATTGTGCCCACGGCCATCTTTGTTTCTGTCATGAGCGGTCTGTGCTGCTATGAGTTTTTCCGTATGACGAGGCTCGATGGCAAGATGGCTAACGAGCGCATGGGTATCGCTGCTGCCGTACTCTTTCCGCTGTCGGCGTTGGGCGATTCGATGTTGCTGAATGCCCTGCTTTTTGCCCTGATGCTCGCTGTGGGCATTTGGTATGTCTGGTCGCCGCGTACCCGCATCTCTGATGTGGCCGTGACGCTCATGGGTCCCATCTACACTGGCTTTATGCTGTCGGCTATCGTGCTGCTGCGCGATGCCGTGCCCGGTTTTGCCGGCGCCCTGCTTTCGGTGGGCATTTGTGCGTCCCTTTGGGTCTCCGATTCGTTTGCCTACATCGTGGGCAGCCGTATCGGTAAACACAAGATGGTCCCCAAGATCTCTCCCAAAAAGAGCTGGGAGGGGTTTGTTGGCGGCATTCTTGGCTCGGGTTTGATTTGGCTCATCCTGTGGGCGACGCACTTCTACAAGCTCAGCCTGCCCTATGCGCTGCTGTGCGGCGTGGTCGTGTCCGTCCTGGGCGTTATCGGCGACCTCATCGAGTCGCGCATCAAGCGCGGTGTGGGCGTCAAGGATTCCGGCAACCTTATCCCGGGCCACGGCGGCATGCTCGATCGTAGCGATTCGCTTATCTTTGGCTGCATTACCGCGCAGCTGCTTTTGATGATCGGAGGCGTGCTGTAATGTCCTTCCAGACGACGTATGGCCCCGATGGACGTCTCCGTGTTGCCATCCTGGGTTGTACGGGCTCTATCGGCACCCAGGCGCTCGATGTGTGCCGCCAGCATGCCGATCGCCTGCAGGTGACGGCGCTGTCCGTTAACTCCAGTACCTCCGAGCTCGTTGCCGCTGCCCGCGAGTTCTCGGTTCCGGCGGTTGCCGTGGCCGATGTCGCTCATGGCGATGACGCCGTGCTGCAGGAGTTGCCCGAGGGAACGAAGCTCGGCGTTGGCGCGCAGGCGGTTTGCGAGCTCGCGTGTCGCGACGATGTCGACTGCGTGCTCGTCGCTATTGTGGGCGCCGCCGGTCTCGAGGCGAGCCATGCGGCCTTGACCTCGAATAAGCGTCTTGCCCTTGCCAACAAGGAGTCCCTCGTCGTCGGCGGCGACTTGCTTATGCCGTTGGCGCAACCGGGCCAGCTTATTCCAGTCGACTCTGAGCACTCCGCCATCTACCAGTGCTATCTGGGGGAGAACCCACGCGAGGCTCATTGTATTTGGCTCACCTGCTCGGGCGGTCCGTTCTTTGGCCGCACCCGCGACGAGCTCAATCGCGTGACGCGTGCCGATGCCCTCGCACATCCCACGTGGGCCATGGGCGCCAAGATCACCATCGACTCCGCCACCCTCATGAACAAGGGCCTGGAGCGCATTGAGGCCATGCATCTGTTTAACTGCGACCTCGATTTCATTAACGTGGTCGTGCAGCGTCAGTCCAAGATTCACTCTATGGTCGAGTTTGCCGACGGCTCCGTGATGGCGCATCTCGGTGCTTCCGACATGCGTATTCCCATCCAGTTCGCGTTCTCGTATCCCGAGCGTTGGGATACCCCGGCGCCTCGTATCGATTTCCGCGAGCTGGGGCAGCTCACGTTTGATGCTGCCGACATGGATACCTTCCGCTGTCTGGCACTGGCCGAGCGTGCCGGCAAGACGGGTGGCACCATGCCGTGCGTGCTCAATGCCGCCAACGAGGTCGCCGTCGATGCCTTCCTGCACGATGGCTGCAGCTTTACCGATATCGATCGCATTGTGGAATCCTGCATGGATGCCCACGATATGCAGGCGGTCGATTCGTTTGAGCAGCTTCGCGACATCGATGCGTGGGCGCGTGAAAAGGCTGCGCAGGTACTCGCCGCAACCCGTTCCTAACCCATAAGGATTGCTTTTTCGTTTTATGGATACTGTTCTGAGCGTTCTCTCATCGGTCTTTTGGGGCCTGCTGATGCTTTCCGTCCTCGTGTTTTTGCACGAGGGCGGCCACTTTTTGGCGGCGCGTGCCTGCGGCGTCCGTGTGACCGAGTTCTTTTTGGGCCTGCCGTGCCGCTTTGACATCCATTACACGTCGCGTCGCATTGGAACCAAGTTTGGCGTGACCCCGCTGCTGCTGGGTGGCTACGCTGCCATCTGCGGTATGGATCCGACCGATGTCTCCTGCGCCGATCGCGTGCTCGCGGCTATCTACCGTCATGGTCGCGTGACCGTGGCCGACCTTGCCTTCGAGCTCGAGCTTTCCGAGGAGGATGTGCTCGAGGCTTGTGCTCTGTTGCTGGGCTGGGGCTCCATCGCTCCCTGGTATGAGGAGGGGGAGAAACCCTCGCCGAGCTACTATCCCACCAAGTATCAGACGCTGCCGCGAGACGCGGCGGGTTACACCACCTTTGACGGCCGCCGGTTCGATCGAGAGCATGCGACTGCCGAGGGCGATGTGTGGGAGCTGCCGTGCGGCGAGGCTGATTTCTTGGCGCAAGAGCGCTCGCACACTTATCTTGGCCAGGGTTTTCTCAAGCGCGCCTTTATGCTGCTCGCGGGCATTCTCGTCAATATCCTGACGGGTTTTTTGCTGCTTATGAGCATCTATTCCATTGCGGGCGTCACCGTGCCGATCGATACCAACGTGATCGGTCAGGTTGACGAGGGGTCTATTGCCGCCAAGGCGGGTATCGAGGCTGGTGATGCGATCCTTTCGGTTGACGGTGTATCGTGCTCCACATGGATGAACGTTTACGATGCCATCGGCAAGGCCGCCGGTAAGGACGATATCGCCATCGAGTACGAGCGTGACGGCAAGCAGCATTCGACCACGGTTGCGCTCAAAGAGGACGAGCGCCTAGGTGTGTATGCCTCTACGCAGGTAGTCCGTTTGGACCCCATCACCTCGGCGCGTCTGTCATTCTCCTATGTTGTGCAGACCGCGGAGGGCGTGATGCGCCTGCTCCAGCCGCAGCATACGATGGAGATTCTCGATCAGTCTTCTTCGATCGTGGGTATTAGCGTTATGTCCTCACAGGCTGCTGCTGCCGGTCCTGCCACATTCCTTTCGTTTGCCGCCCTCATTTCGTTCTCGCTTGGCTTTATGAACCTGCTGCCCATCCCACCACTCGATGGCGGCAAGCTGGTCATCGAGATCATTCAAAAGATTGCGGGCCGCGAGCTACCTCTCAAGGTCCAGACGATTGTGAGCTATGTGGGCATCGCGCTCTTTGCGCTGCTGTTTGTCTATATGCTTCGTTCCGACGTCCTTCGATTTATCCTGTAGGGGAGTGTTTGGATTGTCTTTATCCCATCCTTTGCCTCGCGAGTTGACGCGCCCCGTGCATGTGGGCGGTGTGCAGATCGGTGGCGGCGCGCCGGTGGTGGTCCAATCCATGACCTGCACCGATACCGCTGATGCCCAGGCAACGCTTGCGCAAGTGTGCGCGTTGGCGCAGGCTGGCTGCGATATCGTGCGCGTGAGCGTGCCCACCGAGGCCGCGCTTGAGGGTTTCCGCACCATCTGTGCCGAGTCTCCGGTGCCGATCGTCGCCGATATCCACTTTAACCATAAGCTTGCCATTGGTGCCGTCGAGGCTGGTGCCGCCAAACTGCGCATTAATCCCGGCAATATCGGTGATTGGGCCAAGGTCGATTCCGTTATCGATGCCGCCGGCGCTGCGGGTTGTGCGATTCGTATTGGCGTGAACGCGGGCTCGCTTGAGCAGGATATCGCCGAGCGCGACGACCTTACGCAGCCCGAAAAGCTCGTGATGTCGAGCGAGCGTTTCGTCAAGCACTTTGAGGACCGCGGATTTACGAACATTGTGCTTTCGGCTAAGGCCCATAGCGTGCAAACGACGCTCGATACCTATCGAGCCCTGTCGCGTGAGATTCCTCACGTTCCGCTTCACTTGGGCGTAACCGAGGCGGGTACCAAGCTTCAGGGCACCATTAAGAGCTCGGTGGGCCTTGGTATTCTGCTGTCTGAGGGTATCGGTGACACCATGCGCGTCTCTCTCACGGCCGATCCGGTTGAGGAGCCGCCGGTTGCCTGGGGTATTCTGCAGTCGCTGGGCCTGCGTCGCCGTGGCCCCGAGATTGTCTCGTGCCCCACGTGCGCCCGCTGCCAGGTTAACCTCATTCCCATCGCCGAGGAGGTCGCCGAGCGGCTTAAGAACTACTCCGCGCCGCTTTCTATCGCTGTGATGGGATGTGCCGTTAATGGCCCCGGTGAGGCTTCTGATGCCGACCTGGGCGTTGCTTGCGGACGTGGTCAGGCCTTGCTCTTTTCGCATGGCCAGATCATTGGTAAAGTAGCTGAGGACCAAATTGTCGACGCGCTTATGGCAGAGGTCGACAAACTTATTGAGGAGAAATAAATGACCCGAGCAATGTATATGTCTAAGCTCTATGCGCCGACGCTTAAAGAGGATCCGGCGGACGCTGAGCTCGCCAGCCACCGCCTGCTGCTCCGTGCCGGCATGATCCGCAAGGAGGCCGCCGGTCTGTATTCCTACCTGCCGCTCGCATGGCGCTCGATTCGCAAGATCGAGAACATCGTGCGCGACGAGATGGATGCCGCCGGTGCCCAGGAGCTCATGATGCCCATTATGGTCGACGCTGAGCTATGGCGCGAGTCCGGCCGCATCGACGCCTATGGCAAGGAACTCGTGCGCTTCGATGACCGCCACGGCCGCGAGTTCGTGCTGGGCCCCACGCACGAGGAGACCGTGACCGCCCTGGTTCGCAATGAGCTGCGTTCCTACAAGCAACTGCCCGTCAACCTGTACCACATCCAGGACAAGTTCCGCGACGAGTTCCGTCCCCGCTTTGGCCTGATGCGCGGTCGCGAGTTCATCATGAAGGACGCCTACAGCTTCTCTGCCACGCAGGAGAGTCTGCAGGAGGAGTACGACAAGATGAAGCAGGCCTACGCCAACATTTGCGAGCGCTGCTACATCAAGGCCCTGCCCGTTGTCGCCGACTCCGGCGAGATCGGCGGCGACACTTCCGTCGAGTACATGGCTCTGGCCGACGCCGGCGAGGCTTCACTGGTCTACTGCGACGATTGCGGCTTTGCTGCCGATGACGAGGCGGCAAGCACCAAGGTCGTCGTGACTGAGGGCCCCGGCGACGGTACGCTCACCAAGGTCGAGACTCCGGGCATGGGCACCATCGAAGCTGTTGCTAAGTTCTTTGGCTTCCCCGAGAACGGCACGCGCAAGTCGCTGGCATTGATCGACTCCGAGGGCAAGCCGGTCGTGGCCATTGTTCCGGGCGATCATGAGCTCAATGACTGCAAGGCCGAGCATGTCTTTGGCAAGGGTTATCGCATGATGACCGATGAGGAGCTCCAGACCTACGGTCTGCATAAGGGCTTTATCGGACCGGTTAACCTGCCCGAGGGCATTCGTCTGGTCTGCGACGAGAGCCTGCGCGAGTCCAAGCAGTGGGCCTGCGGTGCCAACGAGGTCGACTATCACTTTACCGGCGCCTGCCCCGAGCGCGACTTTACCGTCGACGAGTGGGCCGACCTGGTCACCGTCGTTGCCGGCGATCCTTGCCCGCACTGCGGCAAGCCGCTCTCTGCTGCTCGCGGCATCGAGGTTTCCCAGGTCTTCCAGCTGGGCACCAAGTACTCCGAGGCCATGGGTGCCACCTTTATGGATGAGGACGGCAAGGAGAAGCCGCTTATCATGGGTTGCTACGGCGTGGGCGTTTCTCGCTCGCTCGCTGCCGTCGTGGAGCAGCACAACGACGAGCACGGCATCGTCTGGCCGGTCTCCGTTGCCCCGTACGAGGTTGCGGTGATTCCGCTCGACCCCAAGAAGGAGGAGTGCGCTTCCGTCTGCGAGCAGATCGTTGATGGCCTGTGCGCCGAGGGTATCGAGGTCGTCGTCGACGATCGCGATGAGCGTCCCGGCTTTAAGTTTGCCGACAACGACCTTATGGGCTTCCCGTATCAGGTGGTGCTCGGCAAGCGTGGCCTTAAGAACGGCACCGTCGAGCTCAAGGACCGTGCCACGGGCGAGCGCGAGGACGTGGCGATCGACGAGGTCGTCACCAAGGTTGCCGAGCTTGTGAAGGCGGCACGCCGTTAATCGGCGATTTCGCTTGTAGTTCGATATACGGGACGGCCCCTGCATTTCTCCAGATCGGGGAGATGCAGGGGCCGTCCTTTTATCTTGTCGGCACGCTCAAGTGTTAAAAGGAAACCCCGCAGCCCATGCGAGCTGCGGGGTTTCCTTAGTGCCTCCGATGCGAAATAAATCGCTCAGATATTACTGATAATCGACGACGTCGATCCAGTTCTTCAGGAACTCATCGTTCACGTTGCGCTTACGAGCGAGCTCGGAAGCGGCGACGATGCTCGTCCACTGACGCACGACCTGCATGGGCATGTCGGCGCGGTCGCAGTAGAGCTCCAGGTAGGCCTCGGCCTGGTCCTTGCTGTTGAGGGCGAAGAGCAGGTAGGTGGTGGCAACGTCGGCAGCAGGGGAGCCCTGGGTGGCGTGTGCCCAGTCGCACACATAGAGCTGGCCGTCGTCGCCGACGATGACGTTGGAGGGGTTGAAGTCGCCGTGGCAGACCTTGAACTCCTTGGTCATGCCGTCCAGACGCTCCTGGAGGTTGTAGCGCGTGGTGGCATTGAGCTGATCAAGGCTGTCGATCATGCGGGCGTACTTGTCGCGCTGACGGTTGAGCAGCGGGGAGGTGTAGCCGTGGATCTCGATCTGGAGGTCGACGAACATCTCGAGGTACTCACCAAAGCGCTGGGGCTCGGCAGTCATCTTCTCGGCAAGGGTGGTGCCCGGAACCTTCTCGGTCACGAGCGCCCAGCCGTTGGCGTTCTCAAGCTGGGAAACCTCGAGCGCCTTGGGGCTGCGGATGCCGCACTCATTGATGCGGGCAAGATTCAAAGCCTCGTTGAACACGTCGGAGACAGGCTTGGTCTCGTTAAAGACCTTGACGATCTTGTCGCCCAGGTCGTAAACGACCTTGTTGCCACGGCGGACGAGCTCGGTCTTGGAATCGGGTAGCAGCATGGTTGCATCCTTTCAACGATGCGATAGAAGCGACGGCGGGGGTGTGTGAAACACCCGTGCACCCCCGCCGTTAAAACCGTGCTAAAACTAGCAGACGGCGTAATCCTGGGGCTCGCGGCCGTAGTAGGCGTCCAGGTAGAGCTCTTTGATCTCGCTCATGAGCGGGTAGCGCGGGTTAGCGCCGGTGCACTGGTCGTTGAATGCCTGCTCGGTCATCTCGTCGAGGGTGTCGAGGAAGTACTGCTCGTCAACACCGTAGTCGGCGATGGTCTTCTTGACACCGATGAAGTCCTTGAGCTCCTCGAGCTTCGTGATGAAGTTCTCGAAGACCTCCTTGTCGTCCTTGCCCTCGATGCCGCAGTACTTGGCCATCTCGGCGTAGTTGTGCAGCGCGTTGGGGTAAGGATACTGGGAGAAGGTACCCATCTTGACGGGAGCCTCGGCGGCGTTGTAGCGCATGACGCGGGTCAGGATGACGGCGTTAGCGATGCCGTGGGGCAGGTGATGGAAAGCGCCGAGCTTGTGAGCCATGGAGTGGTTGAGGCCCAGGAAGGCGTTGGCGAAGGCCATACCGGCCATGCAGGAGGCGTTGTGCATCTCCTCGCGGGCGTGCGGGTCCTTGGCGCCGTTCGTGAAGCTGGAGGGCAGGTTCTCAAAGACGAGCTTGGCAGCGCGCTCGGAGAGGCCCTTGGTGTAGTCGGAAGCCATGATGGAGACGTAGGACTCGATGGCGTGGGTCATGACGTCGATGCCGGAGGCAGCGGTCAGGCCGCGCGGGGCGGTCATGCAGTTGTCGGCGTCGACGATAGCCATGTTGGGGAGCAGCGCGTAGTCGGCGAGCGGCCACTTGATGCCGGTCTCCTTGTCGGTGATGATGGCGAACGGCGTGCACTCGGAGCCGGTACCCGAGGAGGTCGGGACGGCGACGAAGTAGGCCTTCTTGCCCATCTCGGGGAAGGTGAAGATACGCTTGCGGATGTCCATGAAGTCCATGGCCATGTCCTCAAACTTGCACTCGGGGTGCTCGTACATCATCCACATGATCTTGCCGGCGTCCATAGCGGAGCCACCGCCGACGGCGATGATGACGTCCGGCTCAAAGAGAGCCATCTGCTTGGCGCCGCGACGTGCGCACTGCAGCGACGGATCGGGCTCGACGTCGTAGAAGCAGTCGTGGGCGATGCCCATCTCGTCGAGCTTGGCCTCGATGGCGCGGGTGTTGCCATTCTTGAAGAGGAACTGGTCGGTAACGATGAAGGCGCGCTTCTTGCCCATGACGTTGCCCAGCTCGTCGAGGGCGACGGGCGTGGAACCCTTCTTGAAGTAGACCTTCTCGGGAGCGCGGAACCACAGCATGTTCTCACGGCGCTCGGCCACAGTCTTAACGTTGATCAAGTGCTTCACCCCAACGTTCTCGGAGACGGAGTTGCCGCCCCAGGAGCCGCAGCCCAGGGTCAGAGACGGCTTCATGCCAAAGTTGTACAGGTCACCGATGCCACCGTGCGAGGACGGGGTGTTGATGACGATGCGGCAGGCCTTCATGACGTGCTCGAACAGGCTGATCTTCTCGGCCTGGGCGGGGTGCACGTACAGAGAGGCGGTGTGGCCCGGGCCACCGGCGAGCACCAGGTGCTCGGCCTTGTCGACGGCCTCCTGGAAGTCCTTGGCGTGGTACATGGCCAGGACCGGGGAGAGCTTCTCGTGGGAGAACTCCTCCTTGGCGGGGTCGGTGGAGGTGACCTCGGCGATCAGGATCTTAGTCTTGGCGGGAACCTCGATGCCGGCGAGCTCGGCGATCTTGGCGGCAGCCATGCCGGGGATGCGGTGATCGAGGGCGCCGTTCTTGAACATGGCGGCACGCAGGGCCTCCATCTCGGCACCCTGCTTGACGAAGTAGCAGCCGCGCTTCTGGAACTCGGCCTTGACCTGGTCGTAGATGGTGTCGATGACGGTCACGGACTGCTCGGAAGCGCAGATCATGCCGTTGTCGAAGGTCTTGGAGTGGATGATGGAGTTGACTGCGAGCAGAACGTCGGCGGTGTCGTCGATGACGACCGGGGTGTTACCGGCGCCAACGCCCAGGGCGGGCTTGCCCGAGGAGTAGGCGGCCTTGACCATGCCCGGGCCACCGGTGGCGAGGATGATGTCGACGTCGCGCATGACCATGTTGGTCAGCTCGATGGAGGGGACATCGACCCAGCCGATGATGCCCTCGGGGGCACCAGCCTTGACGGCGGCGTCAAGCACGAGCTTGGCGGCGGCGATGGTGCACTTGGCGGCAGCCGGGTGCGGGGAGATGATGATGGCGTTGCGGGTCTTCAGGCTGATCAGCGTCTTGAAGATTGCGGTGGAGGTGGGGTTGGTCGTCGGGATGACGGCGCCCACGATGCCGATGGGCTCGGCGATCTTGGTGATGCCGTAAGCCTCGTCGCGCTCCAGGACACCACAGGTCTTGGTGTTCTTGTAAGCGTTGTAGATGTACTCTGCGGCGTAGTGGTTCTTGATGACCTTGTCCTCAAGAACGCCGCGGCCGGTCTCCTCGATGGCCATTTTCGCCAACGGGATACGAGCCTTGTTGGCGGCCATGGCGGCCTCATAGAAGATCTTGTCGACCTGCTCCTGCGTGTACGTAGCAAAAAGCGCCTGGGCCTCTCGCATCTGAGCGAGCTTAGCCTCAAGCGCCTCTACGTTGTCCACAATTGCGGGAGTAGTGTTTTCCGGTGACTTTTTCACCATTTGTGTCTCCTTGCGATCGGAGATTTACCCTACAAGATGCATGATAGCAAGAAATAATTCGGTGAACGGTCAGATTCCCGTAAAAGACAAACTAAAACGCTTCAATAAACTGAAACGTTTTAACTAGAACTATCTGCCCGCTGCATCTCCCCGCTTATCCCCGCTTATTGGGGACAGACTTACATGAGTGCTTTCACTCATTTGGGACAGACATCGTTTTGCCATTTTGCCGTTCTGGGCCTGTTATTGCCGCTTATTGGATATAAATAGGTTGCAGGCTCAGCATTTCGCGTTGCTTCTCTCCTTTTAGGTGTTGCCTGAACAGTTTTGAAAGGAGAGATTATGCCCCGATGGCCCGCCCCGTTTCGATCACCGGCTATTACCACGTCTTTGACCGCGGCAACTCCAAACAGATTATTTTTGAAGATGACTCCGACCGTTATCGTTTCTTATCGGATATCTCGGACAGGTTTGCGCGCCATGAAGTGGCGGTGTTGGCTTGGTGCCTTATGGACAATCACTTCCATTTGATGGTTGATGACCCATTTGACAACCTTTCAAAGGCAATGCAGTGCGCGCTGACGGCATATGCTAAGTATTTCAATGGAAAAACGGGGAGAACGGGACATCTGTTTGACAATCGCTATTCGCGGGTCGCGGTTGAGTCGGACACGCAGGCGGTGCAGCTGCTCGACTATATTCATCTCAATCCCGTGAAGGGTGCGCTTGACTCGCTCGATGCGTACCGCTGGTCAAGCTATAAGGCGTATCAGCTGGGCTATGATCCCTTTGACATCTGTGATGCGGCCCCTATGCTCGATATTGTCGGTGGCTCCCGTTGCTATTGCGAGCATCTCGAGGAAGTTGCCGGGCGCATCTGGTCAATGGAGGTTCTTCCACGCCGGCGGATCCCCGATGAGGAGGCCCTTTCCGTTGCGCGCGAAGTTCTGCCGAGCATAGATCCTGCACTGCTCAAAGCCCTGCCACGCCCCGAACGCGATGCGTGTCTGCTGAGGCTTAAGCGGGCGCATCTCACGGTTAAGCAAATTGCCCGTATCACCGGCATCGGCGCTACAAGCGTGACCAAGGCAACTGCAGGCTGGAAGGATGCTGCGTGAGGCAGGGGCCGGAGCCAGTCAGTGCGTCGCATGCGTGCTTCATGTCTGTCCCCAATGCGTGAAAGCACTCATGTAGGTCTGTCCCCAATGAGTGCAAAAAGGAACCCTCCGTAGGGGAGGGCTCCTTTGGTAAGTTCTATGTGAACGCGAGGTCTTTGACCCGGAGAGTCCGAGGTACTTGTTGGTAAGACCTTATTTAGGAGCGCGCAACCTTGCCAGACTTGAGGCAGGTGGAGCAAACGTTCATCTTGCGACGGTGACCATCGACGACGACGTAGACGCGCTGGATGTTGGGGCGGAACTTACGGTTGGTGACGCGGTGAGAGTGGCTGATGGAGCGACCGGCAACGGGGTGCTTACCGCAAACTTCGCAAACTTTGGACATAACTGACCCTCCTTGGGCGACAAACGAACATGTCGCGTTAACAAACAAGCCTGAACTATAGCACAGAAGCAGCTCCCTGTGCGTAATCTACACAGAGATATTCCTCTTCTGGCGATAGTGCTCACGCCACGGCCCTGGACGTAGATCCGATTTGCGTGCAGCAGAGGGGATTATGCCAGCTCGTGCGTGTGTTTTCAAGCTCGTCCCACAAATATATATAGGTTTATTGAGCATTGGGCTCCGTTTACGGATTGCTCTGTATTAATGCTCGCAATTAAGCTCGAGGTTGGCTACACTATCCCATGACCATTAAAGGGGTACGAGATACCCACATGGAATTACATAGCTGCCAAAGAGCAGCCCTTCCTGTGGGTGTCTGGTCCGCTTTAAGCGGTCGGGCATCTATTTTTTTTGACTGTGTCAGCAGTCAAGACATGTGAGGAAGGAGATCGATGGGCACGACTTCCCCCAAGGCGGTCATCATGGACGAGACCGCCGTCAATCGAGCGATGACCCGCATCGCGCACGAGATTCTCGAGCGCAACGAGGGCTGTGAAGACCTCGCTCTGGTCGGCATCGTCACGCGCGGCGACCTTCTGGCAAAGAAGCTCGCCGAGGAGATCAAGGAGATCGAGGGCGTCGACGTTCCGCTCGGCAGCCTCGACATCAGCTTCTACCGCGATGACTACGCGACCAATTTCGCTCCCGCGATCCACGCTACCAACATTCCCTTCAGCGTCGACGGCAAGCGCGTCGTGCTGGTGGACGACATCCTGTATACGGGCCGTACCATCCGCGCCGCTCTCGACGCCGTCATGGACCTGGGCCGTCCGAGCCGCATTGAGCTGGCAGTCCTCGTTGACCGCGGCCACCGCGAGCTCCCCATCTCGCCGGACTTTGTCGGCAAGAACGTTCCCTCGTCGCATGAGGAGAACGTGCACCTATATATGAAGGAAGTCGACGGCCACACCGCTGTCGAGATTAATGACGTCGCGCCGGGTTCCCACGTGGGCTCCGCGCCGCTGGGAGGTGAGTAGTACCGTGGCGTTCAACCATAAGCACCTGATCGACATTACCGAGTACTCCGAAGAGGATATCAAGCTCATCCTCGAGACCGCCAAGGCGTTCTCCGAGGTCAACGAGCGTGCCATCAAGAAGGTCCCCACGCTCAAGGGCAAGACCATCGTCAACATGTTCAACGAGCCCTCGACGCGCACCCGCAGCTCTTTCGAGCTCGCCGAGAAGCGTCTTTCGGCCGACAGTCTTAACTTTGGCGGCTCCTCGACCTCCACGGTCAAGGGCGAGAGCCTCGTCGACACCGTTGAGACCCTCAACGCTTATAAGATCGACTGCATTGTCGTGCGCGACAAGCACGCCGGCGCTCCCTACATCGTCACGCAGAACTCGCCCGCAAGCGTCATCTGCGCCGGTGACGGCAAGCACAACCATCCTACGCAGGCCCTGCTCGACCTGTACACCATCTGGGAGCACAAGGGTGACTTCCACGGTCTGAAGGTCGCCGTCGTCGGCGATATCGCCCACTCCCGCGTTTGCGGCTCGCTGATCCCCGCCCTTAAGATCATGGGCTGTGAGACCTACGCCGTCGCCCCCGGCACGCTGCTGCCGCCGTCGCCCGAGGTCCTGGGCTGCGATCACGTGACGAGCGACCTCGATTCCGTCCTGCCCGAGCTGGACGTCGTCTACATGCTGCGCGTGCAACAGGAGCGCCTCGAGGGTGCCCCGTTCCCGACCATTCGCGAGTACCACAAGCTCTTCGGCCTGACCAAGGACCGCGAGAAGCTCATGAAGCCCGACGCGATCATCTGCCACCCGGGCCCCATCAACCGCGGCGTCGAGTTCGACTCCTATATGGCCGACCACCCGCAACGCTCCGTCATCCTGGAGCAGGTCTACGCCGGTATCTGCGTGCGTATGGCTATCCTGTATCTGCTGCTTGGAGGTGCCGATAATGGCCTTGCTTCTTAAGAATGCCCACGTCGTCGACCCGTCCGTCGAGCTTGACGGTGTCGTTGACGTCCTGATTGACGGCGACAAGATCGCCGAGGTCGGCGAGAATCTCGCCGTCGAGGGGGCCGAGGTCCGCGACCTTTCCGGCAAGTACCTCGTCCCCGGCCTGGTGGACATGCACGTTCACCTTCGCGAGCCCGGCTACGAGGTCAAAGAGGACATCGAGAGCGGCACCCGCGCAGCTGCCAAGGGCGGCTTTACCGGCGTGTGCGCCATGCCCAACACCGATCCCGTCACCGATAACGGCACTGTCGTTGAGTTCGTCAAGTCCCGCGCTGCCGAGGTCGGCCACTGCCGCGTCTATCCGTCGGGCGCCATGACCCGCGGTCTTAAGGGCGAGGCCATGTCCGAGATGGGCGATATGGTCGCCCACGGCGCCGTCGCCTTCACCGATGACGGTCGCGGCGTGCAGGGCGCGGGCATGCTCCGTCGCTGCATGGACTACGGCAAGATGTTCGGCAAGGTCTTCATGAGCCACTGCCAGGACGAGGACCTGGTCGGCCATGGCCAGATCAACGAGGGCAAGGTCTCGACCCGTCTGGCCCTCGAGGGTTGGCCGGCTGCCGGCGAGGAGCTCCAGATCGCCCGCGACATCGAGATCGCCAAGCTGACCGGCGCCAAGCTGCACATCCAGCACATCTCCACCGCCCATGGTCTGGAGATCGTGCGTGCCGGTAAGGCCGCTGGCGTTCAGGTTACCTGCGAGGCCACCCCGCACCACATGTTCCTGACCGAGAACGACCTGGACGAGACCTACAACACCTCGCTCAAGGTCAATCCGCCGCTGCGCACCGACGAGGACGCCGAAGCCATTCGTCAGGGCGTCATCGACGGTACCGTCGACGTGATCGTTACCGATCACGCTCCGCACACCCCGTGGGAGAAGGCCCGCGAGTTCGAGCTCGCACCCTTTGGCATGATCGGCCTCGAGACCTCGCTGTCGCTCGTGCTCACCGAGCTGGTCAACACGGGCAAGATGAGCATGGGCCGCATGGTCGAGCTCATGGCCATCAAACCGCGTGAGATCCTGGGTCTCGACCAGGTTCAGGTCAAGGCGGGATCCGTTGCCGACCTGACCGTGTTCGACCCCTCCGCAACCTGGACGGTTGGCGAGGACGGTTACGAGTCGCGCGCCGAGAACTCCGGTTTTGCCGGCCGCACGCTCACCGGTCGTGCCACCGATGTATTTGTCGGCGGTAAACAGACGCTTGCCGACGGCTGCATCTGCTAGCATAGCCTTATCGCTTTTGTGCGCGGCGCCCTTGCGGTGCCGCGCTTTCTATTCGTTTGGACCATGCAACCGCATGGGGGATTGGAGCGTTTATGCCCACACCTTCCACTGCACGCATGCACGACTTCGAGGTCGTCTCGAACCGGGAGATTGCCGACGGCGTCTTCTCGCTCGTCATCTCGGCCCCCAAGCTTGCAAGTGCGCTCAAGCCCGGTCAGTTTGTGAACATCGCCGTACCCGGTGATGCGTCCTCGCTGCTTCGCGTGCCCCTGAGCTACTACCGCGCCGACGCCGAGGCCGGCACCGTCGAGCTGTGGTACGCCGTCGTGGGCGACGATACCCGTCGTTTGTCCCAGATGGGCCCCGGCTCCACCTCTAACCTGTTGGGCCCTGGCGGCCGCGGCTGGCTTGTTCCCGAGGGCACCAGGAAGGCGCTGCTCGTGGCGGGCGGCATCGGTGTTCCGCCCGTGCTGTGCCTTGCCGGCAAGCTTGCCGAGCAGGGTGTGGCCGTCGACGTGTGCCTGGGTTTTGGCACCGCTTCCAAGGCCGTGGGCATCGATGAGTTCCGCGCGCTGGGCGCCACGGTCAACGTTTGCACCGACGACGGCTCGCTCGGCACGCACGGTTTTTGCACCGATCCTGCCGCCGAGCTGCTCGGCGAGGGCGGCTACGACTACGTCGCCAGCTGCGGTCCCGCCGTCATGATGAAGAAGGTCGCCGCTGCTGCCGCCGAGGCCGGTGCGTACTGCGAGGTGTCCCTCGAGCGCATGATGAGCTGTGGCTTTGGCGCCTGCAACACCTGCAATGTCGAGACGGTCGACGGTATGAAGGGTGCTTGCATGTGCGGCCCCGTGTTCGATGCTTCCAAGGTGGTGGTCTTCTAGTGGGTACCGTGAACATGGCCGTCGATTTCGGCGGCGTCAAGATGCAGAACCCCATCAACACCGCAGCCGGTACTTTTGGTTACGGTTGGCAGTTCCAGAACTTCTTTGATGTTTCCCAGCTGGGCGCCATCACCACCAAGGGTTGCGCAGCCGAGCCCTGGCCCGGCAACCCCGCGCCCCGCATGGCCGAGATCCCGGGCGGCATGATCAACTCCGTGGGCCTTCAGAACCCCGGCGTGGCCGCCTTTGCCCGTGAGTCAGGCCCGTGGCTCGAACAGCTGTCCAAGGACGGTTGCCAGGTCATCTGTCAGGTTGCCGGCCACTCCGTTGACGAGTTTGTGCGCGCGCTCGAGATGTATGTCGAGCTATGCCCCTGGGCTGCCGGCTACGAGATCAACGTGAGCTGCCCCAACATCGCCGCCGGCGGTGCCGCCATGGGCTCCACGCCCGAGGGCGCCTCTTCCGTCATGGCCGCCTGCCGCAAGGTGACTGATAAGCCGCTGTTCGTGAAGATGGCGCCGGTCAACGTCGCTGAGATCGCCAAGGCCCTCGAGGCTGCCGGCGCCGACGGCCTTTCGGTCATCAACTCCATCCAGGGCATGGCCATCGACGTCCATACCCGCAAGTCCCGCGTGGCCAAGCCCAAGGGCGGCCTTTCGGGCCCGCTGTGCCACCACATCGCCGTGCGCATGGTCTGGGAGGTTGCCCAGGCCGTCGATATCCCCATCAACGGTGTCGGCGGTGTCATGACTGGCGAGGATGCGGCTGAGTTTATCCTGGCCGGCGCCACCTGCGTGTCGGTCGGCATGGCCAACTTCGTCGATCCGTGTGCTTCGCTTAAGATCGCGCATGAGCTCGAGGCCTGGGCCGAGTCCCAGGGCGTAAAGGACATCAACGAGCTGGTGGGTGCTTTCGAATGCTAGAGAATGATGCCCGCGACCGTGCTATCGTCGCCCTCGACTGCGACCGTGAGCGCGCGCTCGAGCTCGCCCACGAGCTTTCGGGCCATGCCACCTGGCTCAAGGTCGGCATGACGCTCTATTACGCTGAGGGTCCCCAGATCGTCAAGACCTTTAAGGACCTTGGCTTTAAGGTCTTCCTCGACCTTAAGTTCCATGACATTCCGCATCAGGTGCGCGGCGCTGCCCGCTCGGCCTCGCTTGCCGGTGCCGACCTGCTTTCGGTCCACGGCCTGGGCTCGGGTGCTATGCTCGCTGCCTGCCGCGAGGGTGCCGAGGAGGCGCGTGAGGACCGCGCAAAGCTCGTCGCCATCACCGTGCTCACGAGCATGAATCAGGATGCCTTGAGCGAGATCGGCGTCGAGTCTCCCGTGGCCGAGGAGGCCGCCCGCTTGGCAAAGCTTGCTCAGGCCAACGGCATCGATGGCATCGTGTGCTCACCGATGGAGGCTCACGACATGCGTGAGCTGCTGGGTCCTGATGCCCTGATCGTGACTCCGGGTGTGCGTCCGGTGGGTGCCGCCCTTGGTGACCAGTCCCGCGTGGCGACGCCTTCCCAGGCTATCGAGCGTGGCGCAAGCCACATTGTGGTGGGCCGTCCCATCACCGGTGCCCACGATCCGGTTGCCGCCTTTGACGCCATCGTCGCCGAGCTGGTCGAAAACGTCGCGTAAAAGATTCCCCTAAGTCACCACTTTTGGGTCTCATTAGCACAAAATAGCCCCTGTGCCTGCGTAAACTTTCCCATCCTTTGTGTGGAATCGCAGGTCAGGGGCTTAACTTTGGGCGCAGTATATTGCACTTTTTGCGGGTATCGTCTAACCTATGGAGCCGCGATTAGGCTTTTTGTGCGTTCTACGTGCTAAAATGCCAATTATTGAATCAGATATAACCCAACTATTTGGAGGTACGAATGGCACTCCCTCAGCTTACCGACGAGCAGCGCAAGCAGGCTCTTGAGAAGGCTGCTGCCGCACGTCACGCCCGCGCTGAGCTTCGCGAGCAGATCAAGAAGGGCGAGAAGTCCCTCGAGTCCGTGCTCAACTCCGATGACCCCATCGCTTCCCGCATGAAGGTTTCCACCCTCATCGAGTCTCTCCCCGGTTATGGCAAGGCCAAGGCCGCCAAGATCATGGAGGAGCTCGGTATCTCCGCTACCCGTCGCGTCCAGGGCCTCGGTGTCCGTCAGCGCGAGCAGCTCCTCGAGCAGCTGACCAAATAAGTGAGCGCTCAGGATTCCAAGCTCTTTGTGATTTCTGGACCGTCAGGCGCAGGCAAGGGTACGCTCGTCACTCGTGTGCGCGAGCGCCGCTCGAACCTGGGTCTGACGGTTTCGGCTACCACGCGAGCACCACGCAAAGGTGAGGTCGACGGCGTCAACTACTTTTTTCTGACGCGCGAGGAGTTCGACCGCCGCGTGGCAAACGGTGAGTTTGTTGAGTGGGCCGAGGTCCACGGTAACTGCTACGGCACGTTGGTGAGCGAGGTCACATCCAAGCTCGCCTCGGGCTCGTCTCTGATTTTGGAGATCGATGTCCAGGGCGCCCTGCAGGTGAAGGAGCGTTTCCCCGAGGCCGTGCTGATCTTTATCAAGCCGCCTTCGCTTGAGGTGCTCCGCGAGCGTCTAGTCGGTCGCGGTACCGAGACGCCCGAGACGATTGAGCTGCGTATGGCAAACGCCGCCGATGAGCTTGCCCTTGCCGACCGCTACGACGACGTCGTGGTGAATGACGATCTCGACCGCGCGACCGATGAGCTCGTTCGCGTTCTCGATATGCATGAAAGGATCTGAGGTCCGTGTCCGTTGTAAAGCCTTGCATTGACGATCTTCTGGAGAAGACCGATCACAACCGCTTCCTGCTCGCTTCGCTTGCCTCCAAGCGCGCCTGCGACATCAATAGCATGCTGCGTGGCCAGCACAACCGCGTGCTTGCCGTCCAGGATGTCGATGACATCACCATCGGGCTTTCCGGTGCCGATACCATCTCGATGGCTATGGACGAGATTGTCGACGGCGACATCTCTTACGACGAGGCCCGTTACGAGAAGGCGCTCGGCCACAAGGTTGCTGAAGCCTAAATGGCGGCTCGCGTCTGCCTAGTCCACTATCACGAGGTTGGGCTGAAGGGCAAGAACCGCGCACATTTCGAGCATATCCTCATGGATAATATCAAGGCGGCCTTGGCCGCCTTTTCCGTGAACGCCGTGTCTCGAATTTCCGGTTATATCCTCGTGACCTTTAACGAGCATCAGGCCGACGAGGCGGCGCGTGTCATCCGCACCGTCCCCGGCGTCGCCCGTGTGTCTTTGGCGTATCACACCAACCGCGACCCGCAGGAGTACTGCGCCGCCGCTGTGAAGGCGCTGCGCGAGTTTGGTTCCTTCGATTCGTTTAAGGTGCACGCCAAGCGCTCCAATACTGACTATGAGCTCACCTCGATTGATATCAATCGACAGGTTGGCGAGGTGCTGTGTGAGGCGTTTCCCGATAAAAAGGTCCAGATGCACGACCCCGACGCGATGGTGCACGTTCTGGTGGTTCAGGGTAGTGTCTACGTGTATGCGCGCTCCGAGCGCGGCGTTGGCGGCCTTCCGGTGGGTTCTGCCGGCAAGGTCGTGACGCTGCTGTCGTCGGGTATCGATTCTCCGGTGGCGACTTGGATGCTCGCGCGTCGCGGCGCGGTCTGCGTGCCGGTGCATTTCTCCGGTCGTCCGCAGACGCCCGATACGAGCGAGTATTTGGTGCAGGATATCATCCGTGCGCTTGAGCCGGGTGTCCAGATCGGCCGCCTGTACGTGGTGCCGTTTGGCGACTGCCAGCGTGAGATTTCGGTCACCTGTCCCAGTAACCTGCGCGTGATCATGTATCGCCGCATTATGTATTCGGTTGCCGAGCGCATTGCACACATCGAGGGTGCCAGGGCCATCGTTACGGGCGAATCGCTTGGGCAGGTTGCCTCCCAAACGCTTGAGAACATCATGGCCGTCAACGAAGCCGTGAAGATTCCCGTGTTCCGTCCTCTCATCGGTTCGGACAAACAGGAGATCATCGCACGCGCCGAGGAGATCGGTACGTTCGATATCTCGACTGAGGCCGCTCCCGACTGCTGCACGCTGTTTATGCCGCGCCGTCCCGAGACGCACGCTAAACTCGATGCCGTGCATGAGGCCTGGGAACTGTTTGATCACGAGGAGATGATTGAGCGTCTGCTCAAGCAGACCGAGTACATCGACTTCGAGAGCAACACGTACAAGGCCCCTAAGACCTTAAAACGCAAACATTCTGAGCTTGCTCCGCGTGAGATTTACCAAGATCACGAGTAAATTTGTGCATAGACCGACGATGCGCCTGCATCGTCGGTCTTTTGCTATCTGGGCATTTTGCGGCTAAGTGTTCATTTGCTGACGTGTGCCTGAATAAACGGGCACATTTGCGCAAGGTTTTGGTTAACTTTTGGTTTGTCCGCGAAAACCGGCGTGGGCGTGCGGAGGCTGCGGCGTTCGTTTCCTGACACGATGGTGTTGGGAGGTGTTTGCTATGGCGCAGCGCGAGCAACACGAACGGGTTAAACGGATGGACCGCTGGGCAGAAAAGCTGCTCGGCCACAAGGCGATGGTCCTGGCGATTCTGGTTGTCATTGCCGCCGCGAGCGGCTTGGCGATAGCAGGTTTTGGTGGCCACTCCAGCGACGTGTCGTTTGAACGTAGCGATGAGGCGGGCGCCTCGGATGTGCGCGGGGCCGGGGATGCGTCACCTGACGATGCCGATGAGTCGTCTGACAAGAGCTCTTCTGCTGCCGAGGTGTACGTCGATGTTGATGGCGCCGTTGTGAGGCCTGGCGTTTACCGGCTCAAAGATGGAGCACGGGTATCCCAAGCGATCGACGCCGCCGGAGGGCTTACGGCCGAGGCGGATGTGACAGGGCTTAATCGCGCGTCCAAGATCACGGATGGACAAAAGATCTATGTTCCGGCGGTGGGGGAGCAACAAGCGGCTGCGGCGGTCGGCGGGGGCGAAAGCGGTGCCGCCGCGACTTCTGGTGTGGGGTCTTCGTCGGGACTCGTGAACATCAATACGGCAAGTGCGGCGGAGCTGCAGACGCTTTCGGGCATCGGGCCTTCTATGGCTCAATCGATTATCGACGAGCGGACGCAAAACGGGGCTTTTACCTCGGTCGATGACCTCATGCGCGTATCGGGGATCGGTGAGAAAAAACTTGCCAAAATCAAAGATTGCATCTGCGTATGAGTGCGACCGAACGAGAGCACGTGATGCCTCCGCGGCCCCTGATTCCGTGGACGATGGCCCTGTGTGCCGGCATGTGCGTGAGCTGCGCCTTGGTGCTCAGCATAGCCGCTGATGCGCTGCTGAGGGAGCGGGCGACGGCGGTCGGGCCGCTATGGGCCATTCCCGTTGCGGCAGCGGTTTTCGTTGTGCTGGCTCACTCTTGTGCGAGGCTTGCCCCTTTGAAGCGGTGGCTGTATGCCGCGTCCGTCGGTCTCATAGCGGGTGCGGTCGTTTCGGCGTGGTGGGCCGTGGGTGCGCTCAACGCCTCGAAGACGCTCGACGGTCGAGCGGCAAGCAGTCTCGAGTTTGTCGTGCAGGGTGACCCATCCATAAATGACGACGTGTATTCCTATACCTGCGAGGCACGCTCGGACGGTAAGAACTTGGCAACGGTTCGCCTATCGTGTGACCGTGAGTTCAAGGTCGGGGCGCACGTGCGTGTTATCGGTCGCGTGTCACGTTTTGAGAACGATGCGTATGGACGATCGCGCGTGCTTCGAGGCGAGGTGCGCAAGGTTAAAGCCGTTCGAGTCGTGTCGGTCGATGAGGGTTCTCCGAGGCCGCTGCTTCGGCTGCGAAATGGGCTGCTTGCGTCCATCGCGCCTGCGACCGACCCGGCGCGTGCGCTCATAGCCGGTGTCGTCTGCGGTCGTTCGGCCGAGCTGCGCGCCCAGCCGGCGGGCGACTGGTTTTCGGTGACGGGAACGGCGCATCTTATCGCAGTCTCGGGCAGCCATTTGGCTATCGTGGGCTTTGTAATCGAGGGTGTATTGCAAAAGACTCGGTGCTCACGTGGTCTTCAGCGGGCGATATTGGCGATAACGCTTGTGGGCTACGCTGCCTTTACGGGCGCGTCTCCCTCGGCCGTGCGCGCGTGCTGCATGGTGTTCGTGACGCTTGTCGTAAACGGCGCGGGGCGTCGTCGGCACGGCCTTTCGGCACTCTTCGTAACCATGTCCATCTTTGTGCTACTGCGGCCGACGGTGCTGTTCGAGATGGGCTTTCAGCTTTCATGCGCCAGCGTCTTAGCCATTCTGTGCTTTTGTCCCTATGCGACCTACGCGTTGGGTGAGCTAGGTGTGCCATCGGGCGTTGCCAGCGTGCTTTCCGTCACGCTGTGCTCGCAACTGGCGACACTTCCCATTACCATTCCTGCCTTCGGTACATTCTCGCTCATTGCTCCGTTGGCAAATGCGGTCCTCGGTCCGGTGGTGAGCGTACTGCTCGCTGTGTCGATCGTGCTGGTTCCCTTTTCGTTCGTGGCACCGTTGCGGACTTGGGCGCTCGTTGTGCCCATGATTGCCGCCCGTTGCGCGCTGTTCTTCGAGCAACTGTTTGCCGCCGTGCCGGGTGCATACGTGAGCGTGCCGCCCGATAGCATGTGGATTTACCTAGTGCCGTGTTTTCTGGCGGTTCTGCTGGTCTGGTGGCCGCGTCCCCGTGCACGTCCTATGGCGGTGGGGCTTGCATGCCTGATGCTCTTGGCTGCGATTCCGTACGTCTATTGGGATCGATTCGCTCCGCCTTCGGTGACGGTGCTCGATGTGGGCCAGGCCGATGCGATTCTTATCCGCCAGGGCGGCGCAGTTGCACTTGTCGACTGCGGGCTCGACGAGCGTGTGGTTGCGGCGTTGGTTCGCAATAACGTGCACCATATCGATGCCGTTTTTGTGACGCATTGGGATGAGGACCACTGGGGTGGTTTGCCTGCCGTGCTCGAACAGTTTTCGGTCGGAACGATTGCCGTGGCGGCGGATGCGCTGGAGGATGCTCCTGCCGAGGTATTGAACCGACCTGGCGTGGAGTATCGGCAGGTGCGCCGTGGGGATACGGTCGACATCGGCTCATTTTGCGCTCGCGTGATGTGGCCATTCGAGTCCGTGGATGGCGAGGGAAATGAGGACTCGCTTGTCCTTCTGCTCTCTTATGTTCAGGAAGGCAAGGGCCTGCGTATGCTCCTCACCGGTGATGCCGAGCTCGACCAAGAGCGGGAATTCGTGCAGGAGGTGGGGGATATCGATATCCTTAAACTTGGGCATCACGGCTCCAAGGTTTCAGTCGATGGCGAGTTGCTGGACGTCCTGAAGCCCGAGCTTTCCCTCGCAAGCGCCGGTGAGGGGAATCGATACGGCCATCCGTCCGATGCCTGCATCGATGCCGTTAAGGAAGCGGGTGGTGTGTTCGCGTGTACCATCGAACACGGCGACATTACCGTCACACCGACTGCGAATGGCTTTGCGATGCGATGCCAGCGACCGTGACGACGTCGTTGGCGTGTGGTGGGCCCCTGGGCTAGAATGGCACGGAACGAATACGAAGGCCTGCGGGAGGGGGGCGCAATGTCCGAAACCGGTTTGCTGCCGGCATATCTGATCGTCGGTACCGACGGAGTTAAGCGCGACCACGCCGTCTCGCGTATGAAAGCGCGTCTGGAAAAGTCGGGTATGGTCGAGTTCAACCTCGACGAGCGAGACATGACCAAGGACCCCGATATCGAGTCCATTATCGGATCGCTTAACACCTTTCCGATGATCAGCGAGTTTCGTCTGGTAATCCTCGATGGCTGCTCAAAGCTCGCCAAGGCGGTCTCGGAGCCGCTCGTTGGGTATCTGGCGAGTCCCAGCCCAACAACGGTCTGCCTCATCATCGCTGACTCACTTGCCAAGAATACGCGCCTGTATAAGGCAATCGCCAAGATCGACAAGAAGGCTATCGTCGATTGCTCGGGTACCAAGCGCTGGGAACTGCCGCGCCGTGTTCAGCAGATGGCGACGCAGCGCGGTAAGTCGATTTCGACGGCGGCCGCCGAGGAGCTCGTCTCGCGTTCGGGCGAAAACACCCGCATGCTCGATAACGACTTGGCCAAGCTTGCCCAGATGGTCGAGGCGCCGCAAATTGAGCTTTCCGATGTGGAGCGCTGGATCGTGCGCACGGCCGAAGTTCAGCCCTGGGACTTTCTCAATGCGGTCTCGGCCCGTGACATGCGCCGCTCGCTTGAGCTCTTCAATCTACTGCCCGCCAAGAGCTACGTGTGGACTTACACATTACTGTGCGGGCGTATTCGCGAGCTTATCGTTGCCAAGGCGCTCGATGCGCGTGGGCAGGGGCGTGAGCTTGCCGCGACACTGAAGCTTCAGGCCTGGCAGGTCAAGAATCACCTGACCTGGGCTCGTCGTTTTTCGATGACCGAGCTCGTTGCTGCGCTCGAGGGAGCGGTCGATGTGGAGCTCGCACTGAAGGGTTCGGCCGATTCCCAGACCGCGCTTTTGCTCTGGATTACGAACATCTTGAGAAAATCGTGATGATACCTGCCTATTTGACAAATTCGTTCTATCCCTTTGAGGGGGAGCGTGCTATAGTAGGCGCTTGCATGACCTCACCGTGTCTCAGAGGTGTCATACATTTTTTGCAAGGAACTCGAAAGGAACTCCAGAAGTGGCAAACATCAAGTCTCAGAAGAAGCGTATCCGCACCAATGAGGCAGCTCGCATGCGTAACAAGGCTGTCAAGTCCGAGCTCAAGACGCTGACCAAGCACGTCCAGTCCGCTGTCGCCGAGGGCGACGCCGAGAAGGCCCAGGCTGCCCTCAAGACCGTCACCAAGCGTCTCGACATGGCTGCCGCCAAGCATGTTATCCACAAGAACCAGGCTTCCAACCGCAAGTCCGGTCTTGCCAAGCTCGTGAACAGCATCAACGCCTAAGTTGTAAATTTCACACCACACAGATTACGCGCATAAATGGAGCCTGTTTTATGGAACAGGCTCCATTTTTTGTACCGCTCGGGTAAGATAGTCCGCATGAATACTTCAATTGACATTTCCCACATCCGCAACTTCTCGATCGTTGCGCACATCGACCATGGCAAGTCCACGATCAGTGACCGCATCCTCGAGCTCACCCATACCGTCGACGAGCGCGATATGGAGTCGCAACTGCTCGACACCATGGATATCGAGCGCGAGCGCGGCATCACGATCAAGTCCAATGCCGTTCGTGTTTCCTATGACGCCGACGATGGCGAGACGTATCAGTTCAACCTGATCGATACGCCGGGTCACGTGGACTTTACCTATGAGGTCTCGCGCTCGCTGGCCGCCTGTGAGGGCGCGGTGCTCGTCGTCGACGCCACGCAGGGCGTCGAGGCGCAGACCGTCTCCAACGCGACGCTCGCCATGAACGCTAATCTGGATATCGTGCCCGCCATCAATAAGATCGACCTGCCCTCGGCCCATCCCGACGAGGTTAAGACCGAGATCGAGGATGATCTGGCGATTCCTGCCGACGATGCCGTATGCGTATCGGGCAAGACCGGCGAGGGCATCCACGACCTACTGGAGTCCATTGTCTTTTTGATTTCGCCGCCCAAGGGCGATGCGAACGCGCCGCTCAAAGCACTTATCCTGGATTCGTATTTTGATGAGTACCGCGGCGTCGTTGCCACGGTCCGCGTCTTTGACGGTTCCATCAAAAAGGGCGATACCCTGCGCATGATGCAGGCCGAGGGCAACTTCTTGGTCGACGGCGTGGGCGTCAAGCGTCCCGCCGAGACCCCGGTCGACGCACTGACGGTTGGCGAGGTGGGCTACGTGGTCACGGGCCTGAAGGATCCCGAGGCCGTGCACGTGGGCGATACCCTCACGTGGGCGTCGAATCCCTGCCCCGAGCCGCTTCCCGGCTACCGCGAGGCCAAGCCCATGGTCTACACGGGCCTGTTCCCGATCGACAACAAGGATTACGAGAATCTGCGCGACGCTCTCGATAAGCTGCACGTCAACGATCCATCGTTGGTGTGGGAGCCCGAGACCTCGGTGGCGCTCGGTTTTGGCTTCCGCGTGGGCTTCTTGGGCCTGTTGCATATGGAGGTCGTCAAGGAGCGCCTGGAGCGCGAGTTCAATCTGGATTTGATTGCCACGAGCCCTTCGGTGGACTATCACGTCTACAAGACCGACGGCGAGATGATTGATGTCCGCAGCCCGCAAGATCTGCCCGAGGCTACGCGTATCGAGCGCATCGAGGAGCCTTACCTCAAGGCCAAGATTATCTGCCCGCCCGAGTATACGGGTGCCGTCATGCAGCTCGCCATCGAGCACCGTGGCATTACAACCGACATGATCCATCTCACGAGCAAATCGGTCGAGATGCGCTTTGACATGCCGCTTGCCGAGCTCATCCTGGACTTCTTTGACCAGCTCAAGAGCCGTACCAAGGGCTATGCCTCGCTCGACTATGAGTTCAACGAGTATCGTCCCTCCGAGCTCGTCAAGCTCGATATTTTGCTTTCGGGCGACGAGGTGGACGCGCTTTCGTTTATCGTGCACAAGGACAAGGCCTATGGCCTGGCACGCGGTCTGTGCGACAAGCTCAAGGAGATTATCCCCCGCCAGCTGTTCGAGGTGCCTATTCAGGGCGCTATCGGCAACAAGATCATCGCCCGCTCCACCGTCAAGGCGCGCCGCAAGGACGTTTTGGCCAAGTGCTATGGTGGCGATATCTCGCGTAAGCGCAAGCTGCTCGAAAAGCAGAAAGAGGGCAAGAAGCGCATGAAGGCCATCGGCTCGGTCGAGGTTCCGCAGGAGGCCTTTATGGCGATTCTCAAGGTGGACGATTAGGTCCATGGCGCTTTCTGAATACAGCAAGCGGCTGCTGGGTGCCTATGCCGAGCAGCCGTTCCTTATGGCTCCCATGGCGGGCGTAACCGACCCCGCCTATCGCATCATGTGCCGTCGCCGTGGTGCCAATCTTGCCTATAGCGAGATGGTGAGCGTGGCAGGCCTTGCCTATGCCAGCAATAAGACGTGGCGTCTGGTGCTGCCGGCCGACGAGGAGCAGCAAATCTGCGTGCAGCTCTTTGGTTCCAAGCCCGATCAGTTTGCGAGTGCTGTCGCTGCCGTCGAGGAACGTGTGGGCGATCGCCTGTCTTTGATTGATATCAACATGGCGTGCCCAGCTCGCAAGGTTGTCACCAAGGGCGAGGGCTCGGCGCTTATGCGCACGCCAGAGCTGGCAGAGAAGATCGTCGAGGCGGCGGTGGGCGCGGCGCACGTGCCCGTGACCGTAAAGATCCGTAAGGGCTTTTACGCCGAAGACCGCAATGCCGCGACGTTTGCCCAGATGCTCGAGGGAGCAGGTGCATCTGCGGTGGCGGTGCATGGCCGCTGCGCCACACAACTCTATACGGGTCAGGCCGATTGGTCGGTCGTCGATGAGGTGGCCGACGCCGTCGAGATTCCCGTTATCGGTTCGGGCGACGTGTTCTCGGCCGAGGATGCGGCGGAGCGTCTGCGCAGCTCGGGTGCCAGCGCCGTGTTTATCGCGCGCGGTATCTATGGCAATCCCTGGGTGTTCGGCGATGCCCGTGCCCTTGCACTCGACGCTACGCCGGTGCCCTCTCGCTCCTCACGCGAGCGCTTGGATGCCCTGCGCGAGCACCTGACGCTCACGCACGAGCTGCTGCCGCTTATGTCGCGTGCCCGCACGTACGCAAGCTGGTATCTAAAGGGCATGCCCCATGCTGCCGCCTGGCGCGCCCAAGTGGTGCGCTGCTCCACATACGAGGAGTTCATGGCATTGGTCGATGATATCGAGCGCGATGTGGTGGCCTGCGAGGCCGCGCTTGCCGCCGGCGAGTCGGTGCCCGCTCATCCGCTGGAGGCCTAACGGTGGCCGTTACCGCACTGTACGTGCATGTGCCGTTTTGCGCCCAAAAGTGCCGGTACTGCGACTTTGACTCGCGCAGTTTTGCTCCGTGCGACCTGAGCGCTGCGCTTGATGCCTATTTTGAGCAGTTGTATGTGCGCCTCGATGCCTTTGGCGACGCAGGCGCGCTCGAGGGCATCCGCACCGTCTATGTTGGTGGCGGCACGCCGTCGCTGGCAGGGGAGCGTCTGGTAGAACTTGCCCGGCGTATCTCTGCGTGGTGCAAGCCCGTTGAGTTTACCTGCGAGGCCAATCCCGAGTCGTTGACTTCGCAGCTCGCCGCGGCGCTTGCCGGGGTGGGCGTCACGCGCATTTCTCTGGGAGTCCAAACCCTCGACAACGCCGAGCTTGTTGCGATTGGCCGCATTCACGATGCCGATCGGGCGCTCGCTGCCATCACGACGGTTAAGGACGCTGGGCTCGATGTGTCCTGCGACCTCATGTGTGGCCTTCCCGGGCAGACCGATCTAAGCTGGCGGCGCACGCTTGATGGCGTGCTGGCGGCGGCGCCGCATCATGTGTCGGTGTACCCGCTCACGCTCGAGGAAGGCACGCCGCTCTACCGCATGGCGTGTCACGACGAGTCGCTCGAGCCCGACGAGGATTTTCAGGCTGCGTGCATGGACGCGGCGCGTGAGTGCTTGGGTGCGGCCGGCTATCACCCGTATGAGGTGGCAAGCTATGCACTCGAGGGCCATGAGTGCGCCCACAACATTGCCTATTGGACCGGACGGGGCTATCTGGGTTTGGGTCGCTCTGCCGCCGGTATGCTCGACACCGAGGATTTCGATCGCTTGGCCGGGCTGTTTCCCGACGTGCCTGCTCGCGGCGATGCTTATCGCGTGCGCTTGGTGCAACGCGACGATGCCGCGACGACGTTTGATGCCGAGTATCTGTCGCAGCGCGAGGCCGCGGCCGAGGATTTGATGCTCGCCTGTCGCATGACGCGCGGCATTGGGCCCGACCTGTTGGTTCGCTCGGCAAGCGTGATCGCTGCAGACGAGCTGGCGGCGGCCTGTGACCGTGCGCTCGAGTTGGGCCTTGCCGCTTGGGTGCCCGATGGCGTTGAGGGGCTTGCGGAGCGCGTCGCCTCGAAAGGCGTTAGCGCAGGTCGTGCCCGCGCCCGCTTAGCGCCCACCCACTTGGGCTGGCTCGATGGAAATGTGCTGTTCGAGCTGTTTTGGGGTCTAGCCTAGGCCGCTCGGGTAGAATTACCGCAATATATACGCTGCTGTGAGCAGGAGGTTGCCGCGCATGGCGACGATGAACGAAAAAGATTACTACGAGATTTTGGGTGTCTCCAAGGACGCCACCTCGCGTGATATACAGAAGGCCTTCCAGCAAAAGGCCCGCAAGCTCCATCCGGACGTCAATAAAGAACCGGATGCCGAGGAAAGGTTCAAAGAGGTTTCCGAGGCCTATGCCGTGCTTTCGGACGAGCAGAAGCGTGCGCGCTACGACGCCATGCGCTCGGGTAATCCCTTTGCCGGCGCTCCTACGGCTTCTCCCTATGGCGGCGGCTACGCCGGTAGCGCGGGCTATGGCAACCCCTTTGAGGGCGGCTTTCCCTTTGGTGGCGCCTGGGGCCAGCCCCGTCGCGGCCAGGCGGCCTACAACCCCGAGAGTGGCGCCAACGTGGTCGTCGATATCAAGCTCGACGCCAAGGAGGCCAAGGGCGGTGCCCGCAAGACCGTCCGCTATACGCGCTTCGATACCTGTGGTCACTGCGGAGGCTCGGGATCTGTTTCGTCCGAGCATGCACATACCTGTCCGAGCTGCGGCGGTCGCGGTCACATCGACGTCGACCTGTCCTTCCTGTTCGGTGCCGGCACGTTCCAGTCTGTCTGTCCCGAGTGCGGAGGTTCCGGTAAGGTCGTCGCCGACCCCTGTCCCGATTGCGGCGGCAGCGGGCGGACCCGTGTGACCTCTGAACAGATGATTGAGTTTCCTGCCGGCACGCACGATGGCGACGAGGTCCGCATTGGCGGCATGGGTCACGCCGGCACCAACGGTGCCTCGGGTGGCGATCTGGTCGGCCGCGCCCATGTCGAGGCCGAGCGTCTGGAGGGCAAGGCTCGTACCGGTTTTTACCTGATGGGCATCGTGGCGCCGTTTTTGGTGCTGTCGGCCATCTCGGGCGTGTTCTCGGCCTTTGCCGTGATGTGCTTTATTCCGTTTGCCATGGGCCTGTTCATGGTGGTCTCGGACGGCGTGCTGCACCGCAGCCTGCTGTGGTGGAAGCGCGGCGCGATGCAGTTTGTCAACGGTTTTGCCAACGGATTTATGTTTGCGCTCGTGTCGGTTTGGTTTGCGAGCTGCTCGCAACGTGCCATGCTTTCGCCCTACGCAATGCAATAACATCTAGCCCTCTGTTTGCGGCCGGCCCAGCTTGGGTATAGGACGCACTGTGACAAAAATGAAAGTCGGAAGGATTCGGTCGTGTCGGAAAATAGGGATTACTACGAGGTGCTTGGCGTCGACAGGGATGCCGACGCGCGGACGATCAAGCGTGCGTTTCTAAAGAAGGCCCGTACCGTACATCCGGATGTTTCGGACGACCCCGAGGCCGAGGCCAAGTTCAAGGAGCTCAACGAGGCCTATTCCGTTCTTTCCGATGAGCAGAAGCGTGCTAACTACGACCGTTACGGCACTGCCGACGGCCCTGGTGGTTCGGGCTACGTCGATATCAACGATATCTTTGGTGGCATGGGCATGGACGACTTGTTCTCGTCGTTCTTTGGTGGCGGTGCCGGCGGTGGCGCCCACAGCCGTCGTGAGCGTCGTCGCGGACGTGACATGGCCATCTCGCTTTCGGTGACGCTCGAGGAGGCGGCGCTCGGCTGCAAAAAGACGATCAGCTATGACCGCCTTGCTCCTTGCGAGGACTGCAACGGCACCGGTAGGGCCGAGGGTGCACAGGAAAAGCAGTGCAGCCGCTGCCACGGCACGGGCTATGTCACGACGGTTCAGCGTTCGTTCCTGGGCCAGGTTCAGTCTTCCTCGCCTTGCCCCGACTGCCATGGCGAGGGCACGGTCATCGACCATCCCTGCGAGACCTGCGACGGTCAGGGCCGCACGCCTTCGCATGAAAAGATCGACATCGATATTCCCGCCGGCGTTTCGACCGGTCGCCAGCTGCGTGTGAGCGGCTTTGGCGAGGCCGGCCTTCGCGGCGAGCCTTCGGGCGACCTGATTGTCAGCGTGCGCGTTGCCGACCACGAGCGCTTTAAGCGCAACGGTGACGACCTGTACCTGGTGAGCGATATCTCGATTGCGCAGGCTGCGCTCGGCTGCGAGATCGAGGTCGAGGGCATTATGCCCGACGAGGTCGTTAAGGTGACGGTTCCCGCCGGCGCCCAGTACGGTGATACCGTGAGCGTCAATAATTACGGCATGCCGTGCATTGGCGGTGGCGGTTCGCGTGGCCGCCTGATCGTGCAACTGCGCGTGGTCGTTCCCACCAATCTTTCCAATACGCAGCGCGAGCTGCTCCGTGCTTTTGCCGATGATACGGGCGATGACGTCGCTTCCGGTAAGAAGTCGGTGACCGACCGCATCAAGAGCGCCCTCGACGATATCCTCGATTAAGGAGCCCGCGTGCTCGCACCCCATATTTCCGTCGTCAACCTCGGCTGCCGTGTCAACCGGGTTGAATCCGACCGTATCACTGCCGATCTTATGCGCCTGGGCTTCGCTATTGTGGAGCCCCAGGATGCCGATCTGATCGTCATTAACACCTGTGCCGTTACGGGCGAGGCCGAGGCCAAGACCCGTAAGGCCGTTCGTCATGCGCTGGCCTATCCAAACGAGCCCTTTGTGCTCGTGACCGGTTGCGTGGTCAATTTGCATCCTGAGGAGTTGTTGGAGCTTTCGGATCGCGTGATCGCCGAGCCGTCCAAGATCGATGTCGCCGAACGTGTCTGCGAGGTGCTGGGCGTTGAGTCCGATAGCGTTCCCGCCTGCAGCGATGGCGAGGTGGTCGATGCGCTCGGTCGCTCTCGCCTGGGCGTGAAGATTCAGGACGGCTGCAACCATCGCTGCACCTATTGCATTGTGTGGAAGGCACGCGGCCCCGAGCGCTCCGTGCCCGTCGAGTCCGTGCTCGAGCAAGTTCGCGAGGCCCAGGAGGCCGGCGTGCCCGAGGTGGTGCTGACCGGTGTGAACCTGGGTGCCTACGATGGCAAGAGCGCGACCGACGAGCATGTCGAAATCGATGAGCTGCTCGAGGCCATCATGGAGCGCACGTCTATTCCGCATGTGCGCATTTCCTCGGTCGAGCCCATGGATATCTCTGAGCGCCTGCTTAAGGTTATGGCGCGCTATCCGCAGCGTATCGCCCCGTTTTTGCACCTGCCCGTGCAGTCCGGCTGCACGGCGACCCTGCATCGCATGGGCCGTCCCTATAGCGCCGAGGCCTTTGAGGACACGGTGCGCATGATTCGCGCCAACCTGCCGCAGGCGTCACTTTCGTGCGATGTCATCGTCGGTTTTCCTGGTGAGACGGACGAGGAATTCGAGGAGTCGCTGGCGCTGTGCCGCCGTGTGGGTTTCTCGCGTATGCACGTGTTCCGCTATAGCAAGCGTCCCGGTACCCCTGCTGCCGACATGCCCGACCAAGTGCCGCCCGAGGTTATGGCCGAGCGCAGCCGCCGTATGCGGGCCGCCGCGCAGGAGCTCGCCATTGCCGACGCTCGTCGTCGCGTGGGCACGGTCGAGCGTGCGGTGCTCGAGTATGGCGACAACCTGACGCTCGGTTCGTTCCATCATGCCCGTCTTGACGATACCTGTGGACTTACAGCCCCGTGCCTGCTCGATGTTGCTATCATCGGAGTCGATGATTCCGGCTTGGTCCATGCGCGCAGGGAGGTTCATGGAAGCCTCGAAGATTAGACTTACCGTTCCCGAGGGGATTGATCCCTCGCGCGTTTTGGGCGCCGGCGACGGCGTCCTTCGTGCGCTCGAGAGCTTGGTTCGCGCTCACGTGGTCGCCCGTGGCGATAGCATCTCCGTGAGCGGCGACCCGGACGAGGTCGAACTCGTGGCGCGCTTTTTCGAGCACGCTTTTCGCGAGGCGGCCGCCGGGCGCACGCTGCCTGCCGACGATGTCTCTCGCTGCCTAGCCGTCTTGCGCGACGGTGAGCACGAGGCTACGTCGCTTCGCGATGACGTGCTGCTTTCGTATCGCGGCCGCGTCATTCGTCCCAAGACGCTCGGGCAAAAGCGCTATGTGGATGCCATTCGCTCGCATACCATCACCTTTGGCTTGGGTCCTGCCGGTACCGGTAAGACCTATCTGGCCATGGCGCTCGCCGTTGCCGCGCTCAAGCGTCACGAGGTGGGCCGTCTGATCTTGACGCGTCCGGTTGTCGAGGCGGGGGAGAACCTGGGTTTTTTGCCCGGTACCCTTGAGGAAAAGATCGACCCCTACATGCGTCCGCTCTACGACGCCCTTTTTGACATGATGGATCGCGAGCGCACCGATGAGCTTATGGAGCGTGGCGTGATCGAGATCGCCCCGCTTGCCTACATGCGCGGCCGCACGCTGAGTGATGCCTTCGTGGTGCTCGACGAGGCGCAAAATACCACGCCCGAGCAGATGAAGATGTTCCTGACACGCCTTGGGTTCAACTCCAAGTTCGTGATTACCGGCGACCTGAGCCAGCGCGACCTGGTGGGTCGTCGTGGCGGTCTTGCTGACGTTGAGCAGATTTTGGGCCGTGTCGACGATGTCGCATTTTCTCACCTCGAGCGTGCCGACGTGGTGCGCCATGCCCTGGTGGGTCGTATCGTCGAGGCATATGAAGCTTATGATGACGTGCGCGAGCAGCGCCCGCGCGACCGAAAGGAGTCCCGTTGAGTGTATTGATCAGCAACGATGCCGAGCTCGATACGCTGCTCGACGCGCAGGAGGTGGAGCACATCTGCGAGGTTGTGCTTGCCGCCGAGGGCGTTGAACGTGGAGTCGAGATTTCCCTTTCGTATGTCGACGAGGACGAGATGCACGAGCTCAACCACGAGTGGCGAGGTATCGACCGCACCACCGATGTGCTCTCGTTTGAGTGCGATTCGGCCTTTGACGATGACATTCCCGCCGATGAGACGCTCGAGCTCGGCGATATTATCTTGGCCCCGCAGGTTATTGCCCGTCAGGCCCCCGGTTTTGGCAATAGCCCCGCTGACGAGTGCCGTCTGATGCTCGTACACGGAATGCTGCACCTGCTGGGCTATGACCACATCGAGGACGACGAGGCCGAGGTCATGGAGGCCCGCGAGGACGCCATCCTGCGCGATCTGGCGCTAGAGCGCGGCGAGGACCCTAAGCTAGTCCACGTCGGCCCCATCACCAACCACGCCCACGACTAGGAGCCGTCTATGATTCCCGGATCGAACAAGGACCATCCGTCCTTCTTAAAGTCGTTTTCCTACGCCATGGAGGGCTTCGTCACCGCCGTCAAGACCGAGCGCAACATTAAGGTCATGCTCGTTGCGGGCGTGTGCACCGTCATTGCCGGCTGCGTCGTGGGACTCGACATTGCCGAGTGGGCCACGATTATCATCTGTTGCGGCCTGGTGATTCACGGCGAGCTGTGCAACACCGCTATGGAGGCTATCGTCGACCTAGCGACCCAGGAGCTCCATCCGCTGGCCAAGCGTGCGAAGGACATCGCCGCCGCCTCTGTATACGTTCTTTCCATCACCGCCGCGATTGTGGGCGTGCTGGTATTTGCCCGCGCGCTCGGCATTATTTAGAAAGGGATTCCCATGTCCGACAATATGCAGCCTACCGATGAAGTTTTGGATGACGAGGTCCTGGATGCGGTGGATACCGAGGAGCTCGAGGATGTCGAGGAGTTCGACCCGTTTGAGGGCATGAGCGACGAGGAGCTCGACGCCCTGTGCGACGAGGGCGACAGCCTCGCGGGCTTTGGTGACGTGGAGCCCGGTTTCCGCAGCGGTTTTGTGGCCCTGGTCGGTCGTCCCAACGCCGGCAAGTCCACGCTGCTTAATGCCTGCTATGGCAAAAAGGTCGCCATCACCTCGCCGGTGGCCCAGACGACTCGCCGCCGCATGCGCGCCGTCGTCAACCGTCCCGGCTACCAGCTGGTCTTTGTCGATACTCCGGGTATCCACAAACCCAAGGACGGCCTGGGGTCCGAGCTCAACAAGAGCGCGCTGTTCGAGCTGAACGATGTCGATGTCGTCGCGTTTTTGATTGATGCCACCAAGCCGATCGGCAGGGGAGACGCCTGGGTTGCCGAGCGCGTCAGATGCTCCCGTTCCAAGAAGGTCCTGGTGCTCACCAAGGCCGATGAGGCCGATCCCGCCCAGGTTATGGAACAGCTCAAGGCCGCCCACGAGCTCATGGAATATGACGACGAGATCGTGACGTCGTCGGTCAAGAACTTCAACGTCGATGCCTTTATCGAGACCGTTGCGCACTTTTTGCCCGAGGGTCCGCGTTGGTTCCCCGAGGATATGGGTACCGACGCTTCCGATGAGACACTCGTTGCCGAGTTTGTGCGCGAGAAGGTCTTGCGCCGCACCCGTGATGAGATCCCGCACTCCGTTGGCGTGATCTGCGATGCGCTCGAGCAGACCAAGAAGGTGCTGCGCGTGCACGCCACCATTTACGTCGAGCGCGAGGGCCAAAAGGGCATCATCATCGGCAAGGGCGGCGAGATGATCAAGCATATCGGTATCGACGCCCGTCGCGATCTTGAGCGCATCTTTAGCACGCAGGTCTTTTTGGAGCTGGATGTGAAGGTCAAGGCCGGCTGGCGTGACGACGAGGCCCAGATTCGCCGCTTTGGCTACAACGCCGAGGACTAAGGACGCGCGGCGCGCATGGCAGGCTCCCGGACATATCGTACCAAGGTGCTCGTCCTCGACAAGACGAAGCTCAAAGAGACCGACCTTATCTTGACGATGCTTGACGAGCGGGGGCGGCAGGTTCGTGCCGTGGCAAAGGGCGCCCGCAAACCCGGCGGACGCCTGGCTGCGCGCTGCGAGCTGTTCTGTACGGTAGATATGCTGCTCGCACATGGACGGTCACTCGACGTGGTTTCCCAGGCCGAGCTTATGGAGGCGCCGCTCGGCGTTGCGCCCGATTACGAGACGACCTGCGCCGCAAGCGCGATCGCCGAGGTCGCGCGCGTGTGCTCGTTCGAGGACGCCGAGGACCCGTTTACCTTTGCCATCACGCAGCGGGCGCTTGCCCTGGTGGGCAGCGGGCTCGACACAGCGCACATGGATCTACTTGTGGCGGCATATGTGTTTAAGCTGCTATCGCACGTTGGCTATCGACCCGATTTTTCGGCCTGCGTGCTGTGCGGAGACCCCATGCTGTCGTATTTTTCGCCCCAGGCCGGCGGGCTCATGTGCGGCTCGTGCGCGTCGAGCGTTCCGGGTGCAGAGTTGGTATCGACCGGTGAGGTCGCATGGCTGCGCGCCCTCATGTCCATGACCTTCGATGCGCTTTTGGCTGAGAGGATCGATCCCCATACTGCCGCTTTTTTGTTGGGGCTTTCGCATGTCTGGGCGGCAACACATGCCGATCAGCGCCTCCGTGCGATGGAATTCATGTTGGGTCGGTGATGATGCGCGGGCGCGGGCTGCTTGTGGTAACATACCGACCTGTTGGTACCTCGACCTTGGTTGCTCGCTCCACCGGCGGCTTCCCAGTCCGAGGCGAATCGAGTCGCCCGCGGGCGACGTAAAACGAAAGGTGAAACAATGACTGTTTCCAAAGAGCGCAAGGCGGAGCTGACTGCCCAGTTCGGTAACACCCCGGTCGACACCGGTAACCCCAAGGTTCAGGTCGCCATCCTGTCCGAGCGCATCAAGGAGCTGACCGAGCACATGAAGTCCCACCAGAAGGACTTCCACACCCGTCGCGGTCTGCTCATGCTCGTCGGCCGTCGTCGTCGTCTTCTCTCCTACATCAAGAAGAACGACATCGTCGAGTACCGTGAGCTCATCAAGGCTCTGGGCATCCGCGACAACATCCAGTAGGATTTGTACATGCTAAGAGCGTCCTGCGCAGCGGGGCGCTCTTTTTGTGTAAGGGCGTGAACAATCACGCTCTGAAGCGTGGCGGGGGCAGGGGGCCCGCGTCACATGAGAAGCCCGCAGGCAAGGGGCCTGTGGGGTAAAGGAGAACAATGACACTCGTATCCAAGACCTTTGAGCTGTACGGCAAGACCTACACCTTTGAGTCGGGCGAGCTTGCCAAGCAGGCTACCGGCGCGTGCCTGGTCAAGCAGGGCGACACCACGATGCTCGACACCGTGGTCGTCTCCAAGGAGCGCAAGAACTACGACTTCTTCCCGCTGACCGTCGACTTCAACGAGAAGATGTACGCCGCCGGCCGCATCCCGGGTGGTTACCTCAAGCGTGAGGGCCGTCCCAGCGAGAAGGCCACGCTTACCGCGCGCATGATCGACCGTCCGATTCGCCCGAGCTTCCCGGACGGCTTCCGCAACGAGGTGCACATCGTCGCCACCTCGCTCGTCGCCGACCAGGTCAACCCATTCGACGTCATCAACGTCATGGGTGCCTCTCTGGCCATGACGCTTGGCGGCGTGCCCTTCGAGGGCCCGCTTGCCTGCGTGCGCATCGGCCGCAACGTGGAGACCGGCGAGTTTATCGTCAACCCCACCTATGAGGAGCGCGAGAACTCCGACCTGGACCTGGAGCTGGGCGGCTCTGCCGACTTCATCTCGATGGTCGAGGCCGGCGCCGAGGAGATCTCCGAGGACGACATGCTCGCCGCCATGAAGTTTGGCCAGGAGGCCCTTGCTGCCTTCTGCCAGGCTCAGGACGAGTTCGTCGCCGAGTGGGAGCAGGTCAACGGCCCCATCGTCAAGAAGGAGTACCCGCTCGATCAGCCCGTCGAGGAGGTCCAGGAGCGCATCTTCGCCCACTACGACGAGATGGCAGCCGCCCTTCGCGACGCCGACAAGCTCTCCCGTATCGGCAAGGTCGAGGCTCTGAAGGAGTCCATCCGTGCCGAGTTCACCGAGGAGGAGCAGGCCGCTTGGGAGCGCGAGATCCCCGTGGCGCTCAAGAAGCTCGAGAAGAAGGCCATGCGCACCATGGTCGTCGAGACCGGTGAGCGCGTCGACGGCCGTGCCGCCGATGAGATTCGCCCCATCATGGTGAAGGACAACTACCTGCCGCTCGTTCACGGCTCCGGCCTGTTCCAGCGTGGCCAGACCCAGGTGCTTTCCGTCCTGTCGCTCGGCATGCTCAACGAGGGCCAGCGCTTGGACACCATCGAGCCCACCGAGGGCAAGCGCTACATGCACCACTACAACTTCCCGCCGTTCTGCACCGGCGAGACCGGCCGCATGGGTAGCCCCAAGCGCCGCGAGATCGGCCATGGTAATCTGGCCGAGCGTGCCCTGCTTCCGGTGCTTCCCGACGAGAACGAGTTCCCCTACGCCATCCGCGTCGTCTCCGAGGTTATGGAGTCCAACGGCTCCTCTTCGATGGCTTCGACCTGCGGCTCCACGCTCGCCCTTATGGACGGCGGCGTGCCCATTAAGCGCCCGGTCTCCGGTATCGCCATGGGCCTGATCCAGGAGGAGGGCAAGACCGTGGTCCTGTCCGACATCCAGGGTCTCGAGGACTTCCTGGGCGACATGGACTTTAAGGTCACCGGCACCACCGAGGGCATCACCGCCCTGCAGATGGACAACAAGGCCACCGGCCTCACCTTCGACATCCTGGCCCGCGCCCTGCAGCAGGCCAAGGAGGGTCGCGCCTTCATCCTGCAGAAGATGCTCGATGTGATTCCCGAGCCGCGCCACACCACGCGCAGCACCGCCCCGCGTATCGTCTCCATCCAGGTTCCGACCGACAAGATCCGCGACGTCATCGGTTCCGGCGGTAAGGTTATCCGCGGCATCCAGGACGAGACCGGCGCCTCGGTCGACATCCAGGAGGATGGTACCGTCTTTGTCGGCGGCACCGGCGAGTCCGTCGACCAGGCCGTCGAGCGTATCAAGCTCATCATCAAGGTTCCCGAGCCGGGCGAGGAGTACACCGGTCGCGTGGTCTCCATCCAGCCCTTCGGCGCCTTCGTCAACCTGCTGCCCGGTAAGGACGGTCTGCTGCACATCTCCCGCGTCGCCAAGGGCCGCGTGGAGAAGGTCGAGGACGTCCTCAACGTGGGCGACGAGGTCAAGGTCGTCGTCATTGAGGTCGACGATCGCGGCAAGATCTCGCTCGATCGTCTTGACAAGCCCGAGGCCCCGGCTCGCGCCGAGGGTGCCTCCGAGGGCGACGGCGAGCACTTCCAGCGCCGTGAGCGTCCGCGTCGCGAGCGCTCCGAGCGCAGCGACCGTCCGCGCCGTCCCGGCGACAACGGAGGCCGCAAGCCCCGCCGTCACCACGACGCCGAGTAACAGCCGCACATAAGCAGCTCAGAAAGGGCGACTCCGCACTGGGGTCGCCCTTTTTGCTTGCGCGCGGGGGCGGCGCATATGAAGTTTCCTGCTCTACAGTCCTGCGCAAGACGGAAAGCACATTAAGTGCTTTCCT
>NZ_JADNDZ010000005.1 GCF_015552075.1 Collinsella aerofaciens | reverse complement strand
TGCGGAAACGCGGGGTCCGTTCAAGCTGTTGCGTTGAGATTGAAAATCAACCAAACAAGGATCTCATTTGGGGAGAAACAAATATCCGGCGGTTTTCCGCTTCGGGACGCGCGGTTTAAGCGTGCTTTTCGGAAGTGCGGGGAAAAAATCGGAAACCTCCGAGCATAAACCGAATTTCGGCAACAAAACCGACGCGGAAAGCTAAAACAGGGGTCTGGTCTGTCGATCTCGGTTTTTTCACCGCACTTCCGGAAATGACCGACGGAAGTATGCGGCAAATTTCGGAACCCTCGAGCACATCGTCCTTTTCATGAAAAGAACTCGCAGGTAGAAACTTTGTCACTATCCAGTGTGGTTGACGTGTCTAGAATTTGCCACACACTTCCGGATTTTGCATAAGCTCGACTGGTTTGTTTATCGATTGGGGCAGAGGAATCTTGTCTGGACCTCGTTATATGTATTTAAATGGATGAACTTAACCTATAAGTTAAGTTCATCTAGAAATGGGAGGTGCCCTTTGGCAGAAGGATATGAACTTGTCGAATATAGAGACCTCAAGGGTCGACCGTTTTGGGAATTGACGGCTTCTCCCGATAACTCTCAATTCCAGAAAATGTTGTCAGACCATGAGCGGAAATTAACCGCTCAAACAATGATCGGCCAGAATAGCACGTCAGCTTCTGGAGCCTGGGCGCTGACTTTTATGCCTGGCTTCTGAAACGGAGAATACAATGAATAAAGTAGATCTATCTGATTTATATGCCGAAACAGAAAGTAGCGAAACGCGCGCTTATGAACATGCACTAGATATTGAGTTTATTGTTCGTCGCGAAATGAAACGTTTGGGATTGAGCAAAAGTGAGCTGGCAAATCGTATGGGCATAAGCCTTCAGTCGCTTTCTAAGCTCTTGAATTCTCAACCTAATATGACTCTGAAGACGATTGCAAAGTTCGAACTTGCTCTGGGCATTAAGATCGTTCCGCAGGTTATCGTCAACTATTCCAAAGAACTGCCGTTTCTTTCATCCAATGATTCCGTACGAGAGCAATGTACATTGCCTGCCATTCTCCCTGCAGAGCTGTCAGCAGATTGCGATGTGCCTTTTCAGAGCGAATAGCAGTCTCTCAATGAGCCTGAGTCGGACGAGTTGCCATCCCCACATCCTTTAAAAAAGTTCTTAAAACAGCCTTAAAGGCGCTCCAGCTCGCGTTGACAGCGTACAATACGCATGTTTGACTATGACAAATGTGGATTTTAGGGGAGGGGTGCGCCATGGAGGTGCTGGTTGTTGGCAACACCGCATATGTTGACGATGACTTTTGTGCCAAGGCGTTCCCCGGGGATCACGTTAAGGTCGTCGCTGCCGCGGAAGCGCGCCGCGATGAGTCGTCGCCCCATGCCTCGTGGAAAGAGCTGCTCCAGCACTTGGAACAAGCCTACGAGTTCGACCGCGTGGTCTACCTGTCTAATTACCTTACCCCGCATACCGATACCGTGGGCGATATCGAGACGCTGCGCTCGGTCTTTCGTGCGTGCGCGGGTCGCCGGGTCCAACTGCTGTATGTAGCGGGGCCCGCGGGTGCCGAGGGTGCCGCCGATGCTGCGGGGCGAACGGGCAAGGGCATTATCGCCCGCGCGGCAAACGACCTTTGCCGCTACTACGCTGCTCGCGAGGGTGTTCAGACCAAGATCCTGCGCGTGCCGTTCCTGTATACCGCGTCTGCCGCGCTGGAGGACCCGTTTTTGGTGCCGCTGTTCGACGCATGCTCAACCGGATCGGCCGCTTTGCAGGGCGCGCAGGATGCGGCGTTTCCGCTGCTGTGTGCCGAGGAGCTTTCGGTGCTGGTACGCCGTATCTTCGACAGCTGGGATGGTAACTTTGAGACGCTCGACGTAGCCGATACCTTCCATCACACGGTGGGTGAGGTGGGCGACGCCCTCGAGGCGCTGTTCCCAGGGCTTTCAGTTGCCTATGGCGATTCTGCCGGCTTCGCCCTGCCCGTCAGTGACGTCGTTCGCGTACGTTATGGCTGGTTTCAGCGTTACGACTTGCTGCGCGATCTTTCGACCATTCAAGCGCGTTGGGATGCTGGCCGCGCAAAGAAGGTCAACCCCTTGCGCGCCGCCATCGACCGCATCCAAATGCGCACGCTGCCTATTAAATGCCTGGAGACGGGCGTTGCCTGGGCCCTGTTCGAGGTGCTGGAGCACCTGTTCTCCCAATCGACCCAGCTCAACGTGCTCGATTATCGCCTGCTCTACGTGGTGCTGATTGGCACGCTGTATGGCTTGGACTTTGGCCTGGTTGCGGCGCTGCTGGCGTCGGTGGGTTTGGCTGCGAGCTACTTTACTCAGTACGGCTATACCTTCCAGGGCCTGTTCTACGAGCCGTCCAACTGGCTGCCGTTTATTGCGTACTTTGTTGTGGGTGCCGTGTGCGGCTATGTGCAGCTGCGCAACAGCGAAGCCATTAGGGCGGAGCGCGATCAAAACAAGCTCGTGCGCAACCGCAATACGTTTCTTACGCAGCTCTACCACGACGCGATCGAGGACAAGCGTGCGTACAGGCGCCAGATCGTGGGTCGCCACGACAGCTTTGGCAAGATCTTTGCCGTGACGCAGGAGCTTGACGTGTTCAACCCACGCGACATCTATCGCAAGTGCTGCGAGCTTCTGGGCGAGATCCTCGAGAACGATTCGGTGACGATCTACCATGTTTCTGGCGGAGCATTTGCACGCCTGGTGGCAGCAAGTCCCGCGATTGCCGAAGATGCCGCACGCTCGCTTACGCTTGAGCAGCTTGCGCCCCTTTTAGGCGACGGGGGTCGTTCGAGCCTGTGGGTGAACCGCGAGCTGACGCCGGGGCTTCCCATGTTTGGATACACGATCGAGCGTGACGGGGCGCCCGCCGTGTTGATCTTTGTGCGCTGTGCGGCCCAGAACCAAATGACGCTCTATTACCAAAACCTGTTCCGCATCTTGTGCGGCCTGGTCGAAAGCGCGCTGGGCCGTGCCTTTGACTATGAGGCGGTGGCACAGGATAAACGCTGCGTTGACGGCACTTGCGTGCTCAAGCAGGCTGCCTTTGGCCAAGAGCTCGCGGCCGAGCAGGCGCTGGCAGATGGCAAGATGGGCAGCTTTTTGCTCCTGCGCGTGGTACCGGGCATGGAGCCTGTCGGCGAGCTGGTGGGCGCAATTGGGTCGGCAATCCGCGAGAGCGATGCGGCGGGCCTGGTCGATGGTGACATGCTCTACCTGCTTATGCGCCAGGCAAAGGCGTGCGATCTGCCCATTATCCGCGAGCGCCTGAGCGCAAAGCAGATTGCGGTGGAGCCCGTTGACGGCGAGGACATCGTGGCGCTGCTGCAGCACATCTCTTACACCGGTGACGGTGAGGGGGGGGTGCCGCTTGATCTCGCTTGTCGTTGCTGCCGTCTTGCTGCTGATTCATGCGCTGGTTTGCCTGATGCTGTGGACGCTCATGAAGTTGGGCCTGCTGCCGGTGCGCGGGCACATGCTGGCTGTAATAGTGCTGGTGCCGCTGTGGGGCCCGTTGCTGGTGGTTCTGCTATCGGTCCGCAGCGCGGTGTTTGGCGAGGGGCTGAAAGAGTCTGCGCTGGAGTCGCTGCGCTTCAACGACGACCTGCATCGCAGCATCCTAGTGCACGAACGTGATGCCGATGCAGGCGTAGTGCCGCTCGAGGAGGCGCTCATCGTCAACGACCCGGCAGAACGGCGCCGCCTAATGCTCTCCATGCTCACCGAGGAGCCCAACGCGTACCTGGCGCAGCTGCAGGCGGCTAAGCTTAATGACGACGTTGAGGTGGCTCACTATGCCGCGACGGCGGTGGCGCAGATCTCCAAGGAGTCCGACCTTAAACTGCAGCAGCTGGAGCGTGCCTTTAAGACGGACCCGAGCGCGCAAAACCTCAACGAATACTGCGATTTTCTTGGTGAATACTTGGGCTCGGGCTTGGCCGAGGGGCGTGTGGCTCAGATTCAGCGCCAACAGTACGCGCGCTTGCTTGCGCGTCTCTGCGAGCGCGAGGACACCCTTGAGCTTCGCATTCGATACGTGACGGCGCTGGCCGATGTCGGACAGATTGACGAGGCGCAGGCCGTGATCGACCAGCTGGTGCTCGATGTGCCCGAGGAGCAGGAGGTTTGGATGCTTTGTCTGCGCCTTGCGGTGATGCGCCGCGACGGTGACGAGGTCCACCGCGTGATCGATGCGATTGACAAACAGCATGTATACTTGAGCGCCGCCAACCGCGAGGAACTGGCGTTTTGGCGCAACGGAGAGGAGGCCCGATGAGCGTGGTACAGCATATCCGCGACCGTGCGGGCCATTTTCGCTGGATGGGGCTGCTTGTGGTGTGGGCGGTCTTTATTGCCATGGCGGCCGTGCTGCTGGTGGAGCGCGCCGGCGTACAGTACAGTGCGGGCCAGCATAAGCTGGGGATGCTTGCCGCCAACGATGCGGTGCCGGCCTCCTCGGCAATATTTGGCCAAAAGCCCACGTGCCTGGTCATTACCGATTCCGATCAAGCTGGCGTCGAGGACGTAAAGGAGCAGTTCGACCAGATTCTGCTCGACATGAAGATCGCGCACCGTGACGTGGACCTTGCCCTGGACGGCGCAGATGCCATTCCCTCGCTGACCTCCTACGATCGCGTGATTTTGCTCATGCCGTCGCTCGATGGGCTCGGTACGCACCTGAGCGACATTATGAGTTGGGTGAGTGCCGGCGGTTCGCTTATGCTCGCCATGCCTCCGGATAACTCGGGCTATCTGCAAGTGATTGCTCCCAAGCTTGGCATTGAATCTGCCGGATATGACTATGTAAAAGCCGAAAGCATTGTGCCGAGCGAGGACTTTATGCTGGGCGGGGGAGAGCGCTACGAGCTCTCGGACCCCTTTGATTCGTCGCTTTCGGTTTCGCTGCGCGAGACGGCTCGTGTGTGGGCTAAGACCGGCGATGCGGGCGCCCCGCTCATTTGGTCGAATGACTGCGGTAGCTGTCGCACCGTGGTGTGCAATATCGGTATCTATGACAAGGTCATGCGCGGTTTTTACGCCGCGGCGATCAGCCTGCTGGGCGATGCCACGGCCTACCCCGTCATCAACAGCGCCGTCTTCTATCTGGACGACTTTCCCAGCCCCGTGCCCTCGGGCGATGGTACTTATATCAAGCGTGACTACGGCCTTTCCATTGCGGATTTTTACACTAAGGTCTGGTGGCCCGATCTGCAAAAGCTCGCGCAAAAATATGGCGTTCGCTTTACCGGCGTGATGATCGAAAACTACGAGGACGCGGTCAACCAGACCGAGCCCGCGCGCCAGGCCGATACCACGCAGTTCCGCTACTTTGGCGGCATGCTGCTGCAGATGGGCGGAGAGCTGGGTTTCCACGGCTACAACCATCAGCCGCTGGCGCTCTGGGATACCGACTATCGCACACTGTACGACTACAAGACGTGGAAGAACAAGGAGGCGCTCGTCGCATCGCTCGACGAGCTTATAGCCTTCCAGGACGAGGTACTGCCCAACGCGCACGGCTCGGTATATGTGCCACCGTCGAATATCCTTTCGGCCCGTGCGCGCAAGCTTATCGGTACTGACGTTCCGCGCATTAAGACCATCGCCAGTACGTATTTTGAGGATGGCACCGACTTGCCCTATGTGCAGGAGTTTGGCGTGGCGAGCGATGGCATTGTGGAGCAGCCACGTATTGTCTCGGGCGGCATGGTCAACGATTCCTATATGCGTCTGGCAGCCGTGTCCGAGCTCAACATGCACTACGTGAGCACGCACTTTATGCATCCGGACGACCTTTTGGACCCCGATCGCGGCGCTAAGGAGGGCTGGGAGGTCTACAAGGGCGGCCTGACCGACTACCTGGACTGGCTTTCCAAGTCTGCGCCCGACCTGCGTCGCCAGACCGGCTCGGAATGCTCGGGCGCCATCCAGCGTTTTTCGTCCGTGACGGTGAGCGTGGATACAGACGCGAATGCCTGGACGCTTAGCCTGGGCAATTTCCACGACGAGGCGTGGCTCATGTTCCGTGCCAACAACGGCGAGCCGGGTGCAGTCACGGGTGGCGAGATTACGCATCTGACGGGCGATCTGTACCTGGTTAAAGCCACGGACAAGACGGTGACCATTGCACGCAAGGAGGGTGGCGACAAATGAGAATCTGTTTGGTACTCGAGGGTTGCTACCCCTATGTGCACGGCGGCGTATCTACCTGGATGCACGGCTACATACAGGCCATGCCCGAGCACGAGTTTGTGCTGTGGGTGATTGGCGCGCATGCTGCCGACCGCGGCAAGTTTGTCTACGAGCTGCCCGGCAACGTGGTCGAGGTGCACGAGGTATTTCTGGATGACGCCCTGCGGCTTTCGGGCGAGCAAGAAGAGGCCGACTTTAACGATCGCGAGCGCGAGGCGCTTCGCCGCCTGATGTCGCTTTCTAATCCGGACTGGGACGTGCTGTTCGATATCTTTCAGCGCCGTCGCGTGCATCCGCTCTCGTTTTTGCAGAGCCGAACGTTTATGGACATCTTCCGCGACGTGTGCCTGGCCGAGTACCCATTCACGCCCTTTGCCGATGCATTCCACACCATGCGCTCCATGCTGTTGCCCGTGCTCTACCTTCTGGGCAGCGAGGTGCCGGTGGCCGATGTGTACCACGCCATCTCAACCGGCTACGCCGGTCTGCTGGCAAGCCTTGGCTCCAGCGTTCACCATGCGCCGGTGCTGTTGACCGAGCACGGCATTTATACTCGCGAGCGCGAGGAAGAGATCATTCGCGCCGACTGGGTGGTGCCGTCGTTTAAGGACCGCTGGATTCGCTTTTTCTACCTGCTTTCGGAGGAGATCTACCGCCGCTCCTTTCGCGTGACGAGCTTGTTTCATAACGCCCGCAAGACGCAGATCGATATGGGCTGCGATGCGGACAAATGCCTGGTCATCCCCAACGGCATCCAGTTTGACCGCTTTAAGGACATTCCCTTAAAGCCCGATGACGGCTGGGTGGACATTGGCGCGGTGGTGCGCCTGGCGCCCATCAAGGACGTCAAGACCATGATCTATGCCTTCTTTGAGCTGCACGAGCGCCTGCCCCGCGTGCGCCTGCACATCATGGGCGGCGTGGACGACGAGGAGTACGGCGCCGAGTGCTACGCGCTGGTCGAAACCCTGGGCGTGCGCGACCTGATCTTTACCGGCCGCGTCAACGTGGTCGAATACATGGAAAAGCTCGACTTCACCATTTTGACGAGCATCTCCGAGGGCCAGCCGCTCAGCGTGCTGGAGTCGCTTGCAGCGCGCCGTCCCTGCGTGACGACCGAGGTGGGCTGCTGCCGCGAGCTGCTCGAAGGTGCCCCGGGCGATGACTTTGGCGTGGCGGGTTTTGTGACGCCGCCCATGTATCGCAAGGGCTTGGCCGATGCCATGGAGCGCATGTGCACAAGCCGCGCCCGCCGCATTGAGATGGGGGAGCGCGGCCAGCGTCGCGTTGCCACGTACTTTTTGCACGAGCAGATGCTCGCCAACTATCGCGCGCTGTACGACGAGACGGCGCAAGCGTTTGACCTGCCCAGAGAGGGGGAGTAGCCGGTGGCCGGAATCGGTTTTGAGCTCAAACGCCTGTTTAGGCGCAAGGGTCTGTTTGCCACGATGCGCGCTTACGGCTACGCCGGCATTGTATGCACGGGCCCCATGCTGCTGGGTGTGCTGCTCCAGGTGGGTATCTTGGTGCTGTGCGGTCTGTGGGGCGTGGGGCGCGCCAACCAGGACCTGCTGGTGTGCATGGTGACCTATACGCTGCTGGCATCGCTCACGCTCACAAGCTTTTTCTCCATGCCGGTCACGCGCTTTTTGGCCGACATGCTCTTTGCCGAGCGCGAGGATGAGATCCTGCCTTCGTTTTGGGGGTCTAATGCCATCATGCTCGTTGCGGGCACGGTGCTCTACGGCGTCTTTTTGCTGTTCTCGGGGGCCACGCTGCTGCAGGGGCTGCTGTGCCTGTGGCTCTTCAACATCATGATCGTCAACTGGAACGGCATGAGCTATCTCACGGCCATCAAAGATTATCGTGGCATTCTGTGCAGCTTTGCGGCCGCCATTGGCGTGGCGTGCCTGTGCGCCCTGGCAGCGCTGACGTTGGGACTGCCGCCGGTCGAGGGCCTGTTGGCGTCAATCGCCCTAGGCTACGGCGTCATGCTTGCCTGGGATGTGGTACTGCTGTACCGGTATTTTCCACAGAGTGATCGGAGTCCCTGGTGTTTTTTGCGCTGGCTCGACCAATTTATGCCGCTTGCGCTTACGGGGCTGTTTACCAACTTGGGGCTTTTCGTACACCTGGTTATTATCTGGGCGGGCCCTATTGGCGTGCAGATCAAAGGCCTGTTTTACGGGGCTCCTTACCATGACGTTCCGGCACTCATTGCGTTTTTGACCACACTCGTCACGACCGTCAACTTTGTGGTGTCGGTCGAGGTCAATTTCTATCCGCGCTACCGTGACTACTACAGCCTGTTCAACGACGGCGGCGTGGTGGGCGATATTGTGGTGGCCGAGGAGGAGATGCTCTCCACGCTCAACAGCGAACTGCGCTTTTGCGCGCTCAAGCAGCTGTTTGTGACCGCGGCGGTCATCTCGCTCGAGACTACAGTGCTCTCGGCCCTGCCGCTGGGCTTTAACAATCTTATGCATGGGTATTTTCGCACGTTATGCGTAGGCTACGGCCTGTATGCCGTGGGCAACACGATCCTGCTTATCTTGCTGTACTTTACCGACTACAAGGGAGCCGTTCTGGCCTCGGGCCTGTTTGCCGGTGTGGCAGGGCTGGCGACCGCCGTGTCGTTGCTTTTGCCGCAGCAGTTTTACGGCTTTGGCTTTTTGTTGGGTGCGGTGGTGTTTTTTATCGTGGCGCTGCTGCGGCTCGATACCTATACCGCCAACTTACCGTATCGTATCCTGAGTCAGCAGCCCATTGTGGCGACCGACAAAACGGGTCGTTTTACACAGCTGGGCCGCTTGCTCGACCGTGCCGAGCAGCGCTATGAGGAGTGCCGCTGCAAGGGCGTGCCGCACGGCGCGTTTCAGCGCGCAGTAGTTCGCGTGTATCGCAACCATTGGGGAGGTTCTGATGATCGATAAGTTGATGTCTCGCCGCTGCCTGATCGAGGCGGCTGCCGGCGCGCTGTTGCTTTCGGGCTGCTCGTCTCAGGACGAATCCTCGACTAAAAAGGTCAAAAAGCAGGGCAAGATTAAAAAGGCCGAGGCCTCCGACCAGTCCAAGCACCTGCGCGATAAGGACGAGCTGTACGAGGTCTACGACGACTCGGGCATTGTGACCATGTACCTGACGGTCTCGCGCGGTAACAGCTCCGAGAACACCGATCATAGCTGGGCCGAGATCAATACGTACTCGGTGTATGACTACGCCGACATGGGCGTGACGCGCTATCAGGTAATGGGGCTTTTGCAGGCGGGCGACGAAGACGGCCCGGTGGCCGGTGAGGTTGGCTATGGCGAGGAAGCGCCCAATGCTACCGTGCAGGTGCGTGGCCAGACGTCGAGCATGAACTCGCAAAAGAATTACAAGGTTGAGCTCAAAAAGGGCAAGGGTAGCTGGCGCCAACAGCGCGCGATTGCGCTCAACAAGCACATGGGCGAGGGTATGCGTTTTCGCAACAAGATGGCCTACGACCTTATCCGCGGGATTCCCCAGATGATGGGCCTGCGCACGCAGTTTGTGCATCTGTGGGTGTGCGACCAGACCGAAAAGTCCAACGACACCTTTGAGGACTACGGCCTGTTTACGCAGGTTGAACAGCTCAACAAGACGGCGCTTAAGGCACATGGCCTGGATAAGAGCGGGCATCTGTACAAGGTGAACAGCTTTGATTTCCATCGCTACGAGGATACCATTAAGCTTGCTGACGACCCCGACTACAACCAGGCAAGCTTTGAGGGCATGCTCGAGATTAAGGGCGATTCGGACCACACCAAGCTCATCGAGATGCTCGATGCGCTCAACGACGAATCGCAAAAGATCGATGACGTGCTCGACACCTACTTTGATACCGAGAATCTGGTCTATTGGTTGGCGTTTCAGATCCTGACGGGCAACTGCGATACGCAGAACCGCAACTGCTATCTGTACAGCCCGCTTAACTCCAAGGTCTGGTACATCCTGGATTGGGATAACGACGGCATGCTGCGTAAGCTTGAGCTGAGCCTGACGGGGTTCTCGGATTATGCGAGCTGGGAGCGCGGCGTAAGCAACTACTGGGGCAACGTGCTATTCAATCGTGCGCTGCGCAGCAAGGCGTTCCGCGGTGAGCTCGATCGCGCCGTCAAGGACCTGCGCTCGTATATGACCGAGGCACGCCTGACCAAGATGATCAAGCACTACCGCGAGGTGACTGAATCCCTGGTCTTTGCTTCGCCCGATATCGACAATCTGCCTGTCACCAAGGACCAATACGAGCAGATCGCCGCGTCGATTCCCTCCGAGATCGAGGAGAACTACAAGAGCTTTCGCGAGAGTTTTAAAAAGCCCATGCCGTTCTACATCGGCGTGCCGCAGATCGATAACGGTAAGCTGCGCATTAACTGGGATGCGTCCTACGACTTTGAGGCGCGCGACATTCGCTACACCGTAGAGCTTGCGCGCGACTATGCCATAAGCGACGTGTTCTTTAAGGCCGAGGACGTGCTGCTTCCCGAGGTGACCTGCGATGCGCCCGATGCCGGCCAGTATTTTGTGCGCGTGCGTGCCGCCAACTCCGACGGCTTTACGCAAGATGCGTTTGACTACTATGTGACTGACGACGGTAAGCACTACGGCATGAAGTGTTTTTACGTGCAAGACGGCGGTAAGGTCGTGGAGGACACGTATGAGGAGGGCTAGCGCGCTGCTTGAGCGCTTGGCGGCCCCGCCTGTGCGTGCCACGCAGGAGCGTTACCGCCATGAGCTCAAATATCTCATTAACGAGGGCGAGCACGCCGCGCTTGCCTGTCGCATGGCGCCGGTGTTTAAGCTGGACAAGCATGCGCGGGCGGGCGGTTACACTATTCGCAGCCTGTATTTTGATGACTACCGAAACTCGGCCTACGACGAAAAAGACGCCGGCATTCTCATGCGCAAAAAGTATCGCGTGCGCATCTATAACGGCAGCGACAAGGTGATTAAGCTCGAGCGCAAAAAGAAGTACGGCAGCTGGATCTACAAGGAGGACGCGCCGCTTACGCGCGGCGAGTTTGAGCAGATTCTGGCTGGCGACTACGACTTTTTGCTGAGGAGCCCTTATCCGCTCTGTCGCGAGTTCTACATCGAGTGCATCTGCAACATGATGCGCCCGCGGACCATCGTGGACTACGAGCGCGAGCCGTGGGTGATGGACGAGGGCACCGTGCGCATCACGTTTGACATGAACGTGCGTGCCGCGGTGGGTAGCTTCGACATCTTTGATGCGACGCTGCCCGCGCTGCCCGTGCTAGAACCCGGCAAGCTGGTGATGGAGGTCAAGTTTACGGAGTTTTGCCCGCAGCTGGTGCGCGATATGGTGCCGCCGGGCGCGGCCGAACTCACGGCGGTCTCCAAGTACTGCCTGTGTTACGAAAAGACCGCCTACCTGCGCGGATTTAATTACTGGGAATCGGATTTTGAGAACCGAGGGGATATTTAGACCATGAGCACCAGGGACTTTTTTAAGAACTCCGTCTTGGAGGCGTTTGGCCAGGTCGACCCTGCCAAGATCGGCCTTTCGCTGCTCGTGGCGCTCGCCATGGGCATCCTGATTTATTACGTGTACAAGCGCTTTTTTACCGGCGTGGTGTATTCGCGTAGCTTTGCCGTGACGCTCGTGGGCATGTGCGTGCTCACCTGCATGGTCACGCTCGCGATCTCGACCAACGTGGTCATCTCGCTCGGTATGGTCGGTGCTCTGTCCATCGTCCGCTACCGTACGGCGGTTAAGGACCCGCTCGACCTGCTGTATCTGTTTTGGGCCATTACCACGGGCATTACGGCGGGAGCCGGCATGTATGCGCTCGTGGGGCTCACGGCGGTGGTGATCGTGGTGATGATCGCCGGCTTTGCGAGCCACCAGGACAAGGCGCGCGTGTACATGATGGTCATCCACTACACGGGCCAGACCACCGGCGACGATATCGTGCGTGCATTTGGGCGCACCAAGTTCACCGTCAAGTCCAAGACCATGCGCGGCGACAACGTCGAAATGGCTGCCGAGGTGTTCTCGGATGGTGTAGATATGCCCTATGCTGACGCCATCCGCGCGCTCGACGGCGTGGAGGACCTCACGCTCATCCAGTACAACGGCGAATACCACGGGTAATTTGGTTCCGGCGCTCGCTAGCGTTTTTTCGATCTGGGTGAAATCGATTCATCCGGAGTGCCTTCATGGGTATCATGATGAAAGCGATTTCAATGACAGGGGTACTCGTGGTAAAGATGAAAGATGTCGCCGAGCTGGCGGGCGTTTCGAGCGCCGCCGTCTCGCGCTACCTCAACGGTGGGTATATCTCGGCGGACAAGGCCGATCGCATTAAGCAGGCGATTGAGCTGACCGGATACGTGCGGTCCAGCCAGGCTCGCGCGCTGCGCACAGGCTCCACCAAGCTCATCGGCGTCATCGTGCCCAAGATCAATTCGGAATCCGTGAGCCGCATTACCGCCGGTATTGGCCAGGTGCTCGGTCGTCGTGGCTACCAGATGCTCCTTGCCAACACCGACAACGCGGCCGATCGTGAGCTCGAATACCTCGATTTATTCCAAAACCACCCGGTCGATGGCATTGTGTTGGTGGCAACCATGATCACCGACGAGCACCGTCGCGCTATTGAGTCGTGCCGTGTGCCCATTGTGTTGATCGGCCAGAATGTTGAGGGCGCGGCGTGCGTCTATCACGACGATTACGAGGCTGCCTTTGAGCTCGGTCGTGCGCTTGTGGGTCGCGTGGATGGCAAGATTGCCTACATCGGAGTTACGGATGAGGACCGCGCGGCCGGTTTCGACCGTCGTCGCGGTTTTGAGGCCGGCTTGCGCGCCGCGGGCGCGGTGCTTGATCCGAGCCTGATTCGCCAGGGGTCATTTACGCTCGACTCGGGCTATCGCGCTGCACGCGAACTGCTCTCCGTCGATCCCGATGTTTCGTTTATCGCGTGCGCGACCGATACTATGGCGGCCGGCGCCCTGCGCGCTCTTGACGAGGTTCGCGGCATGGGCGAGGGCGTGCGTCGCGTGAGCGGTTTTGGCGACAACGCATTTTTGCGCGCGCTGACGGGCGGCATTCCCACCGTGCATTACGGCTACCTGACCAGCGGCGTCGAGGCGACCAATATGCTGCTCGACGCGCTCGATGGCGAGGAGGGGGAGAGCGGCTTGCGGACGCTCAAACTTGGGCATCAGCTCATGAATGTCTAGGCCTTGGACGCGTCTGACTGCCTTTGAGTCCCCAGTTTTTGTCTCAAAACTACCTTTCGCCGGCTTATTCCTACCGTTCACCCTACTATGAAAACGATTGCAGACTTATGAAACTGAAAACGATTACAGTGTAAGTATCAAAGATGGCCGGGTGCAAATGCGCCCGTTGGAGGAAAGGGAAGTCATGGACTACCGCAAATCAGCCCAAGAGGTGCTCGACAACATCGGTGGCGCCGGCAACGTTGTTTCGGCCGCACACTGCGCCACGCGTCTGCGCCTGGTGATTGCCGATAACGCCAAGGTCGACAAGGGGGCCCTCGAGAATATCGACGGCGCCAAGGGTGTCTTTGAGGCTCAGGGCCAGCTCCAGATTATTTTTGGCACCGGCACCGTCAACAAGGTCTACGAAGAGTTCATCGCGCTCAGCGGCGTCGAGGCTGCCACCAAGGCCGAGGTCAAGGAGGCCGCGGCACAGCAGCAGAACATCTTTATGCGTGCCATTAAGGTGCTCGGCGACGTCTTTGTCCCCATCATCCCCGCCATCGTGGCTTCGGGCCTGCTGCTGGGCATTATGAGCGCCCTCAACTTTATGGCCTCCAACGGCTTTATCGCGCTCGACACCAATAACTTTATTTACAAGATTGCCGACCTGGTCTCGGGCACGTCCTTTGGCATTCTGCAGATCCTGATCGGCTACTCCGCCGCCAAGGCCTTTGGCGCCAACCCGTATCTGGGTGCCGTCGTCGGCGGTGCGTTCATTAACTCCTCGCTGCAGAGCGCCTACACGGTTGCCTCCGAGGGCGTACAGACCATGGTTACCGTCATTCCCGGTGTGTACAGCTTTGAGTGGGTCGGCTATCAGGGCCATGTGATCCCCATCGTTATCGCCTGTGCCATTCTGGCCTTCCTCGAGAAGCGCCTGCACAAGATCGTTCCCGAGATGTTCGACCTCTTTGTGACCCCGCTCGTCTCGGTGTTCGTGACCGTGCTCGTGACGCTCGTTGCCGTCGGCCCCATCTTCGTGTGGGCCGAGAACGCCATCCTCGGTCTGATCCAGGCCCTGCTGACCCTGCCCTTCGGCATCGGTTCCTTTATCGTCGGCCTGTTCTATGCTCCCACGGTCGTTACCGGTATCCACCAGATGTACACCGCCATCGACCTGGGCCAGCTCGCCCAGTACGGCGTGACCTACTGGCTGCCCATCGCCAGCGCTGCCAACATCGCCCAAGGTGGCGCCGCGCTTGCCGTTGCCTTTAAGACCCGCGATGCCAAGATTAAGGGCCTGGCGCTTCCTTCGGCTCTGTCCGCTTTCATGGGCATTACCGAGCCTGCCATCTTCGGCGTGAACCTTCGCTTCTTTAAGCCCTTCATCGCCGGCTGCATCGGCGGCGGTTGCGGTGCCTTGGTCTGCGCGCTCACTTCGCTGGCTGCCTCCGGCACGGGCGTTACCGGTATCTTCGGTATCCTGCTGTGCCTGGCCCAGCCCGTGCAGTACGCGATCATGTTTGCGGTCGCCGCGCTGGTTTCCTTTGCCGTCTCGTTTGTCCTGTACAAGGACGAGCCCAAGGCTTCCGAGCAGGCCTAAGAGCTTTTGATTAAGGGAATGCCCGCGGGCTGTATGGTCGCGGGTGTTTCCAGCATCGGGCGCCGATCTCTGGTGCCTTGTAACTTTCGATCTGTTAGGACTTTGATATGTCTAATGCACTTGGTCGCGATCTTGCAAAGCTGGTTGCCGCTGTTGACGCTGCCGCCTCTGAGTGCGGTCATGGCGCGTATGGCCAGCATTTCCACATTATGCCGCCGGCGGGTTGGCTCAATGACCCCAACGGTCTTTGCCAGGCAGATGGCGTGTTCCATGCCTATTTTCAGTATGCGCCGTTTGATGTCGAGGGTGGCGTCAAGATGTGGGGCCATGCCACAAGCCGCGATCTTATGACGTGGGACTACGTTGGCGCCCCGCTGCTGCCCGACGAGCCGTTCGATTGCCATGGCGTGTATTCGGGCTCCGCGCTTGCCGAGGACGGCCGCATTCGCGTACTGTACACAGGCAACGTTAAACTCTCCGATGCAGACGGCACGTACGACTACGTCAATACCGGCCGCCGTGCCGATACCGTCTATGTGGAGAGCGTTGATGGCCTTGCTGGTCGGGAGTTCAGCCAAAAGCGTGTGGTGCTGGCGTCCGAGGATTATCCCGAGGATTTGACCTGCCATGTGCGCGATCCCAAGGTGTGGCGTGACGTGGACGGTCGTTACCACATGGTGATGGGCGCGCGTCGTCGCGTGGACGGGCCGCATGTCGAGAGCCGTTTTTGCGCCATGCACGGCGAAGGTGCCGGGCGCGATGTGGGCGAGATCCTGGTGTATGGCTCGGCCGATATGCTGAGTTGGGAGCTCGAGAGCCGCGTGTCTACGCCCGAGCGTTTTGGCTTTATGTGGGAGTGCCCGGGATACCTTGAGCTTGAGGCGGATGGCGGCGCACCGACGAAGTGGCTGTCTTTCTCGCCTCAGGGCCTTGAGGGCGGTCGTTGGGATCGCGGCAATGTGTATGCCGCTGGCTACATGCCTGTAACGGGCGACATTACCGGTGGTGACGGTGCCTATGAGCTGGGCGAGTTCCGCCTGTGGGATGCCGGTTTTGACTTCTATGCTCCGCAGGAGTTTACGGCGGAGGACGGTCGCCACATTCTGATCGGCTGGATGGGCATGCCCGATGAGCCGACCTATGACAACGCGCCTACCGTGGCGTGCGGCTGGCAGCACTGCATGACGGTGCCGCGCGAGCTTACGGCCGGTGACGGCGGCGTGGTGCTGCAGCAGCCGGCGTGCGAGATTGAGCACCATTATGCCTCGGTGCGTGTGGGGGCGGGCTCGTTGGAGGTTGCCGGTGATACCTGCTTTGACGTTGTTGTCGACGGTGTCGACGGCGCGTTTACCGCGACCGTTGATGGCGAGCTGAAACTGGCGTTTGTGCCCGCCGAGGGCGAACTGCCCTCGTGCTTTGAGATGCGATTTACCGATGAGGGTCGCGCTTCTGCCGGCTGCGGTCGTACTGTGCGCTGGGAGCCCGTCGACGAGGTTCGTAACGTGCGCATTGTTGGTGATGCCTCATCGGTCGAGGTGTTTGTGAACGATGGCGCGCTCGTGTTTTCGACGCGCATCTATCCCGAGACCTATGGCGTGACCGTTGACGCTCCGGGTGCGAGCGTGACCTATCACGCGCTCAATATCTAGGCGATTCGTCGCTTATCGGCGCTATACTGCAGCCGTTGCCCACGATGCGGGAAACATCCGCATCGTGGGTTTTTTTTTGAAGGGACGGTACCGTATGGGCGTACAGCAGCTAGAAGAGGCCTGGGCTTTGAGGGCCGGCGCGCGTGAGGCGCGGTTGCTTGCGGCCCCGCATGTGCCGGCAGCGCTGTCGCAGCTGGGGATTGTGCGTCCCGGTGACCGCCTGGTGGCCTTTGCAGATGACTTTGCCGATGCGTTTACGCGCGGCTTTGATGGCTGCGACGTTGTGCTCGTGGGAGATCCTTGCGCCGAGGTGTTTGCTGCCGCGTCCGAGGGCTTTGCCGGTTCGTTTGACGTTGAGGGCCCGCACCTGTGGTGGTTCGTCAACTCCATCGGCGGGTTTGGTCTTCGCGTGCCCGATCTCCGCGCTCTGGGTCGCGCGGCTCGCGAGGCACGTGCGCTGCTCGTGGTGGATAACACCGTGGCTTCCATCTTTGGCTGCGATCCCCTGCGGCTGGGTGCCGTGCTGTCGCTCGAGGCGCTCGACCGCGTGTGTGCTGGTAAGGCGCCGCGCAAGCTCGTTGCCGCTTCGGTGGCGCGCTCGCAGCTCAAGCGCCATCGTGTGGATGCTGCTGCCGAGTGCGCGCATGCCCTGCTTGAGGGCTGTGGCTTGGCCAAGCTTGATATGCCTGCTGACGAGGCCGGTGTGCAGGAGCGCGGGCTGGACTCGCTCGATGTCCGCATGCAGGCGCATTTCGATCGCGCTCGTGCGCTGGCCGAGTATCTGGCCGCTAACGAGATGGTGCGCAACGTACGCTATCCCGGGCTGAGCTCGCATCCCGACCATGCTGTTGCAACGGGAATCCTCGAGCACGGCTTTGGCCCGGCAGTTGAATTTGATCTTATCGAGCGTAGTGGGGATGATCTGTTCGATGCTTTGCCGGGGGAGTTTCGCACATCGCCCGCCGGCGGCGCAGCAACGCGCCTTTCGGCCCCACGCGGCAAGCGGGGGGGCACCATCCGCCTCTTCGCCGGAACCGATGACCCCTTGATCGTGGCCGCCACCCTAGACAACGCCCTCCGTAAATTAGCTACTCTTTGATGCTGGCGATGAGGGCGTCGGCTTTGGTGGCGATGACGTTGTTGATGTCGGTCTGCAGCTCCTCGTAGACCGCTATGGCTCGCTCGCCGGCTTGGGTGAGCGATGATCCGCGGGCTCCGTCGCGATCGATGAGCTTGCAGCCTAGCTGGCCTTCCGCTTCGTTTACAATACGCCACGCTTTGGAATAGGCCATGCCCATGCTCTTGGCGGCGCGGTTGAGCGAGTGCTCGCGGGCAATACCCTGCAGCAGCAAGACGCAGCCGTGGCCGAACACGCCCGGCAGATCCTTGTCGCACGCTTGAATGACCAACTTTGCCGTTATCTTGTACTCCATGTGATCCACGTCTCCCCGCTAAAGTGTTTGCTGGGCAAACGCAAAGCCTGCGTCAAACCCTCGTGTGCTCTTCTTAAATCATGCATTGTAGCAGTCAAAGTGCGTTAAGATACTTCCCCAGTATTGGGCGCCCAAGGTTGGGCTGGGTCCTACGAGGCCTGCAGCCGACCGGTCGCATGGAAAAAGGAGAAACATGGCTACGTTCTTTCCCGGTGAGTCCCACACGTTTTCGGAGTATCTGCTGGTCCCTGGTTACTCGTCCTCGCAGTGCATCCCCAACAACGTCTCTCTTAAGACGCCGCTGACCCGCTTTAAGCGCGGTGAGAAGCCGGCAATCACCCTGAACATCCCCATGGTTTCCGCCATCATGCAGTCCGTCTCGGGCGTCGATATGGGTGTCGCGCTCGCTACCGAGGGTGGCCTGTCCTTCATTTACGGTTCCCAGAGCGCCGAGTCCGAGGCCGCTATGGTCAAGGCCGTCAAGGATCACAAGGCCGGCTTCGTTCAGTCCGATTCCACGCTGACCCCCGACATGACCATGGAGCAGGTCATTGAGCTCAAGGAGAAGACCGGCCACTCCACCATGCCGGTTACCGACGACGGCACTCCCAAGGGCAAGCTCCTGGGCATCGTCACCAGCCGTGACTATCGCCCCAGTCGCGATGACCACCAGACGAAGGTCTCCGAGTTCATGACCCCGCGTGAGCAGCTCATCGTGGGCGACAAGAACATCAGCCTCAAGGTCGCCAACGACGTCATCTGGGACAACAAGCTCAACGCCCTGCCCATCGTCGACGACAACGATCACCTCATGGGCATCGTCTTCCGCAAGGACTACGATAGCCACAAGACCAACCCCAACGAGCTGCTCGATAACGACAAGCGCTACATGGTCGGTGCCGGTATCAACACCCGCGACTATGCCGAGCGCGTGCCGCTGCTCATCGAGGCCGGCGCCGATGTCCTGTGCATCGATTCCTCCGAGGGCTTCAGCGAGTGGCAGAAGCGCACCATCGAGTGGATTCGCGCCAACTACGGCGAGGACGTCAAGGTCGGCGCCGGTAACGTCGTCGACGCCGAGGGCTTCCGCTTCCTGGCCGACTGCGGTGCCGACTTCATCAAGGTCGGTATCGGCGGCGGTTCCATCTGCATTACCCGCGAGACCAAGGGTATCGGCCGTGGCCAGGCTACCGCGCTGATCGATGTCTGCCGCGCTCGCGACGAGTACTACGAGGAGACCGGTGTTTACGTGCCCGTGTGCTCCGACGGCGGTATCGTCTACGACTACCACATGACGCTCGCCCTTGCTATGGGTGCCGACTTCATGATGCTGGGTCGCTACTTCGCCCGCTTCGACGAGAGTCCGACCGAGCGCGTCAACGTCAATGGCCAGTACATGAAGGAGTACTGGGGCGAGGGTTCTGCGCGTGCCCGCAACTGGCAGCGCTACGACCTGGGCGGCGCCGCGAAGCTCAGCTTCGTCGAGGGCGTTGACTCCTACGTTCCCTATGCAGGTTCCCTCAAGGACGGCGTGGGCGGCACGCTCTACAAGGTCAAGTCCACGATGTGCAACTGCGGCGCCCTCTCGATCCCCGAGCTCCAGGAAAAGGCACGCCTGACCCTGGTAAGCTCCACCTCCATCGTCGAAGGCGGCGCCCACGACGTAGTCGTGAAGGACTCCCAGCAAAGCGTCAGCTACCGCTAAGCGGCTTTCCCAAGCACCGCACCTTGCCGTTCAAACCGTCGCTCGCGTACTAAAGTACGCGTCGCTCCTCTTTCACGGCAATCTGCGGCACTTGGAAAACCCGACCATCCTTGGGCGGTTAACAAATAGCGGTTGATTCACATCCACGTTATTTAGATAAAGCGAGATGCCTGCAAGTCGCAGACATCTCGCTTGTTGTATTTGCTAGAATCATCCAAGTTAACCTTAGGGTCGGTCGGCTTGGCTTTGTTCGCTACAAGTTCCGCACGCAAAGAAGAGCACTTAATGTGCTCTTCGTCTTGCGCAGGACTGTCCGCAGTAGCGAATAAAGCCAAGCCGACCGACCCCAGCTAAGATTAAAGGAGCTGATATGTGCGATTGCACAGATCATAAGGACGAGATCCCTGCCTACGACGCGCAGGCCATTGAGTCCAGGTGGATGAAGGCCTGGGAGGACTCCAACCTCTTTGCCGTCGACACCGACGACAGTAAGCCCAAGAAGTATGTGCTCGAGATGTTCCCGTATCCGTCGGGCGACCTGCACATGGGCCACGCGCGCAACTACACTATCGGCGATGCCATGGCCCGTCAGGCCCGCATGCGCGGCTACGACGTGCTGCACCCCATCGGATTTGACGCCTTTGGCCTGCCTGCCGAGAATGCCGCCATCAAGCACAACACGCAGGCTGCCGCCTGGACGTATAAGAACATGGACCAGGCACTCGCCACGATGAAGCGCATGGGCTTCTCCTACGATCTGGATCGCATGGTCAAGACCTGCAGCCCCGACTACTACCGCTGGGGCCAGTGGATCTTTGAGAAGATGTGGGAAAAGGGCCTGGTCTACCGTAAGAAGAACCCGGTTAACTGGTGCCCCACCTGCAAGACCGTTCTGGCCAACGAGCAGGTTACCGAGGGCAAGTGCTGGCGCTGCGGCACCGAGCCCGAGAAGCGCGACCTGGAGCAGTGGTACTACAAGATTACCGAGTACTCTCAGGAGCTGCTCGACGACCTGGAGAAGCTCCCCGGCTGGCCCGAGCGCGTCAAGCAGATGCAGGCCAACTGGATCGGTCGCTCCGAGGGCGCCGAGGTCGACTTTACCCTGTGCGACAAGGACGGCGAGCCCATCGAGGGCGACGAGGGTAAGATCACCGTCTTCACCACGCGTGCCGATACCCTTTTTGGCGTCTCCTTCTTTGTCCTGGCTCCCGAGTACGCCGGCTTGCACGAGCTCGTCGAGGGCACGGAGTACGAGGAGGCCGTGACCAAGATCGTCGAGGACTCCAAGCATATCTCTGCCGTCGAGCGTGCCCAGGGCACCCTCGAGAAGCACGGTGCCTTCACGGGCCGCTATGTGGTAAACCCCGTCAACGGCGAGAAGGTCCCTGTGTGGGTTGCCGACTACGTCGTGGCCGACTACGGCACCGGCGCCGTCATGGCCGTTCCCTGTGGCGACCAGCGCGACTTTGAGTTTGCCCGCAAGTACGACCTGCCGATCGTGCCGATCATCCTGGACGATGACGATCGCGCTGCCGTCGAGGCCAGCGGCGAGACCATCGATACCTTCCATGCCGAGACCGTCGACTGGGATTGCGCCCACGCTGCCGAGGGCACGCTGGTCCAGTCCGGCAAGTACACCGGCATGCGCGGCGGTAAGCACTCCGAGGGCGAGGCTGCGATCGTGGCCGACCTCGAGGCCATGGGCTGCGGCCGTCGCAAGGTCGAGTTCCGCCTGCGCGACTGGCTCATTAGCCGCCAGCGCTATTGGGGCAACCCCATCCCGGCCATCCACTGTGAGCACTGCGGCATTGTGCCCGTGCCCGAGGATCAGCTGCCGGTGACGCTGCCCGAGAACCTGGACCTGGGCGCCGGCGAGACCCTCGCCGAGTGCAAGGACTTCTATGAGACCACCTGCCCGGTCTGCGGCCGCCCGGCCAAGCGCGAGACCGATACCATGGACACCTTCACCTGCTCCAGCTGGTATTACCTGCGCTATACTGACCCGCACAACACCGAGCTGCCCTTCTCCCGCGAGGCCGCCGATCGTTGGATGCCCGTCGATAACTACATCGGCGGCATCGAGCACGCCATTTTGCACCTGCTCTACAGCCGCTTCTTTACCAAGGCCCTGCGCGACCTGGGTCTGCTGAGCGTGGACGAGCCCTTCACCAACCTGCTGTGCCAGGGCATGGTCAAGGACGAGAACGGCGACACCATGTCCAAGTCCAAGGGCAACGTCGTGCCCCCGAGCTCGGTCATCGAGCCCTACGGCGCTGACACCATGCGTCTGGCGATCCTGTTTATCGCCCCGCCCGAGAAGGACTTCGACTGGGATCCCAAGGCCGTCGAGGGCGCTAACCGCTTCATTAAGCGCGCCTGGCGTATCGTGTGGCAGCTCGTTCAGTCCGGCGACGCCAACGTGGCCTTTGACAAGTCCGCGCTCGACGAGGTTGCGATGAAGCTCTATCGCGAGCGTCACCGCGCCATTGCCAAGTGCACCGAGGACTTCGATCGCGGCCAGTTCAACACCGCCATCTCGGCCGTCATGGAGCTCGTCAACGCGGCGAGCGCCTACCTCAACGCCACCGAGGGTACCGCCCGCGACAAGGCGCTGTGCTGCGGCGTGGCCAAGGACATTGTGAGCGTCCTTGCCCCCATCTGCCCGTTCTGGGCCGACGAGCTGTGGCACGAGGCGCTCGGCTGCGAGGGCAACGCCTACACCGCCGCCTGGCCCGAGTTCGACCTGGCCGAGTCCGTTGAGGACACGGTGCAGATCGTGGTCCAGGTGCTCGGCAAGGTCCGCGGCCGCGTCGACGTTGCCCGCGATGCCTCCAATGAGGATATGCAGGCTGCCGCCGAGGCCGCCGTCGCCAAGTGGCTCGAGGGCAAGACAGTCGTCAAGGCCATCTGCGTGCCCGGCAAGCTGGTCAACCTGGTGGTCAAGTAAGCACTGCGCGCTTAACTGACGCATAAAAGACGAGGGGCGATCCGGTTGGGTCGTCCCTCGTTTTGCATGTATCTGCCTAGTTGCCTTCGGCCAATTGTCCTATTCTTGTGGAGAAGCTGTGCGCACGCTGACCTGCAGATTCGTACTGTGCTTGCACGTTTCCGCAGCTATTGTTATAGTTTGCTTGCAAATGAAGTTGTAAATGAAAGAAGTGGGGTTTCGGCCCCGCTTCTTTTTTGTATGGATGGAGGTGCCGCAATGGTCAAGACCAAGACCGAGCAGGCGATCATCGACGCGCTCGAGGCCGTCGCTCCCCAGCACGATGTCGACATCGTCGACGTCGAGCTCGTGGGTGCCACCAAGGCCCCCTGTGTGCGCGTGCGTATCGAGGGTGCCGAGGGTCAGAGCCTGTCGCTCAACGACGTCACGGCCAACACCAAGTGGGTCGGCGATGTGATTGAGGAGCTCGATCCCATTTCTTCGAGCTATACGCTCGAGGTGTCGAGCCCGGGTATGGCGCGCCCGCTGCGCCGCCCGAGTGACTTTGCCCGCTTTGTGGGCGAGAACTGCGAGCTCACCTCCACCGCCACCGAGGGCCGTCGCAAGTACGCCGGCAAGATTGCCGCTGCGACCGAGACCGACGTGACCCTCGAGCTCGAGGACGGCGAGTCCGTTACCCTCGATTTCTCTGATGTTAAAAAGTGCAAGTTGAAGCCCACCTACGACTTCAAGCCCGCGAAGGAAGGAAAGTAAGATGGCAGCATCCGACATGATGTCCGCCCTGATGGAGCTTTGCCAGGAGAAGCACATCGACCAGCTCTACCTGATCGACCGCCTGGAGCAGTCGCTCGCCAAGAGCTATGCCGAGATCCTGCATCTTGAGTGGGGCGCCAAGGTGACCATCGACCGCACCACCGGCAAGATCTACGTCTACCGCTTGGAGCCGATCGACGATTCCATGGACGAGGAGGGCAACTTCACCGAGTTCGAGGAGATCGACGTCACCCCCAAGAACACGAGCCGCATCGCTGCCCAGCACGCTAAGGCCGAGATCAACACCATCGTGCGTAACTCCGCCCGCGAGCAGATCTACGAGGAGTTCTCCGGCCGCATCGGTGACCTCATCAGCGGTACCGTGCTGCAGTCCACGCCCGACTTCACGATCGTCAAGATCCGCGAGGGCGTCGAGGCCGAGCTGCCGCACTTCGATCAGCGCCGTTACGAGAGCGAGCGCAACGAGCGTCCGATGGGCGAGCGCTACCTGCACAACCAGCATATCAAGGCCGTGATCATCGACGTTCGCGACCCCAACTCCAACCTGCAGCCGGTTCGTGGCGAGCACAGCCGTCCGCCGATTGTCATCTCCCGTACCCACCCCGAGCTCATGCGTCGTCTGTTTGAGCAGGAGGTGCCCGAGATCTATGAGGGCACCGTCCAGATCAAGTCGATCGCCCGCGAGCCCGGCCAGCGCTCCAAGGTTGCCGTCCACTCGCTCGACGACCGTCTGGATCCCGTGGGCGCCTGCGTCGGCCCCAAGGGCAGCCGTGTTCGCGCTGTCGTGGGCGAGCTCCGTGGCGAGCGCGTCGACGTCATCCTGTGGGATGCCGATCCTGCCGTCTACGTCGCCAACGCCCTGTCGCCCGCTAAGGTCACCCGCGTCCTCATCGACGAGGAGAAGGCCTACGCCGGCGTCATCGTGCCCGACGACCAACTGTCCCTCGCCATCGGCAAGGAGGGCCAGAACGCCCGCCTCGCCGCGCGCCTGACCGGCTGGCACATCGACATTAAGTCCGAGACCCTTGCCGCCGACATCCTCAAGAACGTTCCCGTTCACGAGGAGCCCGCCGCCGACCTGATCGGTGACGAGGAGGACGAGGACGTCCGCCGCTGCGAGTACGTGTCCGAGGACGGCATCCAGTGCCGCAACCAGGCTCGTCCCGGCTCCCGTTTCTGCGGTGTCCACGACACCGACGCCTTCGATGATGCGGAGGACCTGATCTAGCGCGCGGTCGCGCCGGACAGATTCCGGCGCATCTCCCACGCTCGTTCAGTCTCTAGGCACCCAAGGTGCCAGAAAGGGTAGGTGAAGTCATATGGCAAAAGTCCGTGTGTCCACCCTGGCCAAAGAGTTCGGCATGACCTCCAAGGAACTGATGGGTCATCTCGCCGATATGAAGATTCCCGCTAAGTCCGCTTCCTCCACCTTGGAGGACGCCTATGTCGCCATGGTCCGCAAGCAGCTCGCCTCGGTGATCGAGGCCCGCGCTCAGGAAGTCGAGGCCGCCAAGCAGGCCGAGGAGCAGGCAGCTGCCGCCGAGGAGGCCGCTCGCGCCGCCGAGGCCGAGCGCGAGCGCATCGCCGCCGAGAAGGCCCGCGAGGAGGAGCGCCGCCAGTTTGCCGCAGCCCAGGCTGCCGAGGAGGCTGCCCGCGCCGAGGCCGAGGCCAAGAAGAAGGCCGAGCAGGAGCGCCTTGCTCGCGAGAAGGAGGAGGCTGCCCGCGAGGCTCAGCGCCGCGCCGTTCCCGCTTCCGACTCCGGTTCGCGCTTCCGTTCGCTGCTTGACCAGATCGCCGCACAGGAGACCGTGCTCAAGGAGAAGAAGGACGCCGAGGACAAGGCCAAGGCCGAGCGCGCCGCAGAGCGCGGTAACCGTCGTGGCGGCAACAACGACCGCCGCGGTGGCCGTCGTAACGATCGCAACGCTTCCGACAACAACTCCGAGCGCAACGCCTCCGAGAGCCGTCCGCACAGCCATCGCACCAACGCCAGCAACAACGTCGCTGCCGGCATGGACTTCCCCAACCCCGACAAGCAGGGCAAGGGCAAGAAGCGCAAGGGCGGTCACAACAACGAAGAGGACCACTACAGCCGCATGGCTCGCGAGGCCGAGGAGTACAGCCGCGAGAAGGTGCTCGAGGAGGCTCGTGCCGCCGTCGAGGAGGCCTCTCGCGAGTCCACCGGTCGCCGCAAGAAGCGCAAGGAGAAGCGCGAGCGCGAGGCTGCCAAGGCTCAGGAGGAGCGCAAGATAGAGGAGGCGCTGGCCCAGGGCGTGAACCCCGAGGACCTCGACGCCATCAAGGTCTCCCAGGGCGTTACCGTCCAGGAGCTTGCCGAGGCGCTCGACGTTCCGGCCAACGACATCATCAAGCGCCTGTTCCTGCTGGGCACGCCGCTCACCATGACGCAGTCCATGTCCGACGACCTCGTTGAGCTCGTTGCCGACGACCTGGGCCGTCAGATCAAGATCATCACCCCCGAGGAGGAGAACACCTTCTCGTTCTACGACGATCCCGCCGACCTTAAGCCGCGCGCCCCGGTCGTCACCGTCATGGGTCACGTCGACCACGGTAAGACGAGCCTCCTCGACGCCATCCGTCACACCGGCGTTGCTGCCGGCGAGGCGGGCGGCATTACGCAGGCCATCGGCGCTTCGCAGGTCATGATCAACGACCGCAAGATCACCTTCATCGATACCCCGGGTCACGCCACCTTTACGGCTATGCGTGCCCGTGGCGCCAAGGTGACCGACATCGTCATTCTGATCGTCGCCGCCGACGACGGCGTCATGCCCCAGACCGTCGAGTCGATCAACCACGCCAAGGCCGCCGGCGTACCCATCGTCGTCGCCGTAAACAAGATCGATAAGCCGGGCGCCAACCCCGACCGCGTGCGCCAGGAGCTCACCGAGTACGGTGTCATCCCCGAGGAGTGGGGCGGACAGAACATGTTCGTTAACATCTCGGCCAAGCAGAAGATCGGTATCGACGAACTTCTGGAGACCGTGCTGCTCCAGGCCGACGTGCTCGAGCTCAAGGCCAACCCGGACACCTTTGCCTCGGGCAACGTCCTCGAGGCCAAGCTCGACAAGGGCCGCGGCTCGGTCGCTACCGTGCTCGTGACCCGCGGTACCCTGCACGTGGGCGATACGCTGGTCGCCGGCCTTACCTACGGCCGCGTCCGCGCCATGCTCGACCCCAAGGGCCGCGCCGTCACCGAGGCCGGTCCCTCCGACGCCGTCGAGATCCTGGGCCTGCAGTCCGTGCCCAACGCCGGTGACGAGTTCCGCGTGTTCGAGGACGAGCGCGAGGCTCGCGCCCTTGCCGACGAGCGTTCGCTCAAGGCCCGTATCGAGGAGCAGAGCCGCGTCAAGCACGTCACGCTCGAGAACCTCTTCGAGACCATTGCCGACGCCGAGGTCAAGGAGCTCAACCTGATTATCAAGGCCGACGTCCAGGGTTCCATCGAGGCCCTTCAGGATTCGCTCGACAAGATGGATCAGTCCGAGGTCCGCATCAACACGATCCACTCCGCCGTTGGTGCCATCAACGAGACCGACGTCGTCCTGGCCGACGCCTCCAACGCCATCATCATCGGCTTTGGCGTCCGTCCCGACGGTAAGGCCCGCTCCGCCGCCGAGCGCGAGGGCGTCGAGATCCGTTGCTACGACGTCATCTACAAGTGCCTCGAGGAGCTCGACGCTGCCCGTATCGGCATGCTCAAGCCCACCGAGGTCGAGGTCTCCACGGGTACCGCGACCGTCCTGGACACCTTCAAGGTGCCCAAAGTCGGTATCGCCGCCGGTGTCCGCGTCGAAGAGGGCGAGATCGCCGCGACCGATTCCGTGCGTCTGGTGCGCGACGGCATCGTGGTCTTCAACGGCAAGATCGCCTCGATGCGCCACTACAAGGACGAGGCCAAGAGCCTCAAGAGCGGTTC
>NZ_JADNDZ010000051.1 GCF_015552075.1 Collinsella aerofaciens | reverse complement strand
TCCCTGACACGGAAGAGGTCAGAAGTTCAAATCTTCTAACGCCCACCAAATGTTCGCAGCTCAGAGGCTATGTCCTCTGGGCTGTTTTGTTTTTTGCCACCAAGCGCGCCGCCAAATAAGTCATCAAATATTGATCCAAGGTCCGTACGCGATGGTCTTTGTATCCCGTAGGGGTGCCGGCAGATTGCATGTGTCCTGGCCCATCATGACCGCAACATGTTGGTCAAGCATAATCTTTTGGATTCTTTTGGCGCGAGCAGCTTGGTTTTGGTGCTATTTGGCGGCGGCACGGTTGAGGGGGTTTCAAAACTGCTGTGCAGGTAGTTGGGTTGATAACGTTTTAGCAGTCTGCCAAGAGGCCTTCATTTATAATGCGTCTGCAAATTGACCAATTGCTTTGACCTGCTGAAACACTATATGTTGTGTTTGACCTAAAAAAAGAATACAGGATATAGATGCCTCTTTGTCGTATGATAGATGGCGGACAGAGAACGAGAACCTTATTCGCCCCATTATTTGGATGGATCTTTGAGCCCCTTGATTGGCTGCGAGGATTGTCCGCATGAGGGCCTATGGTTATCGAAAACACAGATTGCGCGACGGCGCCGCAAGACAGGGTAAGCCCTGCCGGGCATCGTTTGGCTCTGAAGCGCAATGAGGCTACGATGCGAAAGAGGCAAGAGGATGAAGATCATCAAGCGCAGCGGCACCGAGGTTACCTTTGACATCGATAAGATCGTCAATGCGATCCGCGCCGCAAACTTGGAGGTCGAGGAAGGCTCTCGCCTTACCGACCGCCAGGTGATCTATGCGGCACAAAACGTCGCCGAGGCATGTGAGAAGGCCGGCCACACCGTATCGGTCGAGGAGATCCAGGATCTGGTCGAGGACGAGATTATGCGTCTCGACTGCTACGAGGTCGCTCGCCACTACATCATCTACCGCTATGTTCAGAGCCTGAAGCGCCAAAAGAACACGACCGATGACAAGATTCTGTCGCTGATTGAGTGCAATAACGAAGAGGTCAAGCAGGAGAACTCCAACAAGAACCCGACCGTCAACTCCGTTCAGCGCGACTACATGGCCGGCGAGATTTCCAAGGACCTGACGCAGCGCGTGCTGCTGCCCCAGGAGATCGTGGATGCCCACAACGAGGGCCTGATTCACTTCCACGATTCGGACTACTTTGCCCAGCACATGCATAACTGTGACCTGGTGAACCTGGAGGATATGCTCCAGAACGGCACCGTTATCTCGGGCACGCTGATCGAGAAGCCGCACAGCTTCTCGACTGCTTGCAATATCGCGACGCAGATTATCGCCCAGGTCGCCTCTTCCCAGTATGGCGGCCAGTCGATTTCGCTGACCCACCTGGCTCCGTTTGTCGAGGTGAGCCGTCAGAAGATTCGCGGCGAGGTTGCCCGCGAGCTCGAGGAGCTTGGCGTCTCTGCGTCTGCCGAGAAGGTCCGTGAGGTCGTTGAGGACCGTCTGCGTGACGAGATCCGTCGCGGCGTCCAGACGATTCAGTATCAGGTCGTGACCCTTATGACCACGAATGGCCAGGCGCCGTTCGTGACGGTCTTTATGTATCTTAACGAGGCCCGTACGCCTCAGGAGAAGCACGACCTTGCCATGATCGTGGAGGAGACGCTTCGCCAGCGCTACGAGGGCGTTAAGAACGAGGCTGGCGTGTGGATTACCCCGGCATTCCCCAAGCTTATCTACGTGCTCGAGGACGATAACGTTCACGAGAATTCCCCGTACTTCTACCTGACCCAGCTGGCTGCCAAGTGCACCGCCAAGCGCATGGTGCCCGACTACATCTCTGAGAAGAAGATGCGTGAGCTCAAGCTGTCTAAGGGTGAGACCGCCGGCAATGGCGATTGCTACACCTGCATGGGTTGCCGCAGCTTCCTGACGCCCGACCGTTCGGGCAACGGCTTTAACAATGTTGCCAACGCGCTGAACTATGACCCGACCAAACCTAAGTACTATGGCCGCTTTAACCAGGGTGTTGTGACCATCAACCTGCCCGATGTCGCACTGAGCTCGCATCAGGACATGGACAAGTTCTGGAAGATCTTCGACGAGCGCCTTGAGCTGTGCCATCGTGCCCTGCTGTGCCGTCATGAGCGCCTGATGGGCACGCTTTCGGATGCCGCACCGATTCTGTGGCAGTACGGCGCCCTGGCGCGCCTTAAGAAGGGCGAGACGATCGACAAACTGCTCGTGGGCGGCTATTCCACCATCAGCCTGGGGTATGCCGGTCTGTATGAGTGCGTCAAGTACATGACGGGCCACAGTCACACCGAGAAGGAAGGCACGCCGTTTGCCATGGCCGTCATGCAGCACATGAACGACAAATGCGCCGAGTGGAAGGCCGAAAGCGATATCGACTTCTCGCTGTACGGCACCCCGCTTGAGTCGACGACCTACAAGTTCGCCAAGTGCCTGCAGCGTCGTTTTGGCATTATTCCGGGTGTGACGGACAAGGGCTACATTACCAACAGCTACCACGTCCATGTGTCCGAGGAGATTGATGCTTTCGATAAGCTCAAGTTTGAGGGCATGTTCCAGCAGCTTTCGCCGGGCGGTGCCATCTCCTACGTCGAGGTTCCTAACATGCAGGACAACCTTAAGGCTGTCATTCGCGTGATGCAGTACATCTACGACAACATCATGTACGCCGAGCTCAACACCAAGAGCGATTACTGCCAGGTGTGCGGCTATGACGGCGAGATCAAGATTGTCGAGGATGACGGCAAGCTGGTGTGGGAGTGCCCCAATTGCGGCAACCGCGATCAGGAGAAGATGAATGTCGCCCGTCGTACGTGCGGCTACATCGGTACTCAATTCTGGAACCAGGGTCGAACCGAGGAGATCCGCGACCGCGTGCTGCATCTCTAATAACCATCCCAAGCTGCCCCGTAGCGAGGCCCCGGACCTTTACTCGCTATTTCGGACAGTCCTGGCTCACGACGGAGGCGCCACTGGCGCCTCCTGTTCGTGCGGAACTCATATCGAGCAAAGGTCCGGGGCCTCGCTACGGGGCAGCCAAGTTGACGTAGTTGAGATGCAGCATGCGGTCTGCTCACTCCTCGAAGTTCTTAGCGGAAATAATTCGAGCTGCAGATACGATTTACTTGCGATGGCGGTTGAGCCGCAACCCAGTTTTTATTAGACCTCGAACCCTATACTCGATGTTCGCTTCGTTCATTGAGTTACCTTTTGCATGAGGCCGGGACATATCGTCCCGCCCGCAGTTTCGCAGGCCGAAGGCCGAGAATGTTTGAGGACGGGACGATATGTCCCGGCCTCCCAGGAGAGTTACCTATGAACTACGCGAACATTAAGTATTTCGACATTGCTGATGGGGAAGGTGTTCGTACTTCTCTGTTTGTGAGTGGGTGCCGTCGTGGGTGCAAGAATTGCTTTAACTCCGTCGCGTGGGACTTTGCCGCGGGTGAACCGTTCGACCGTGCCGTCGAGGACAAGATTATCGAGAGTCTCGACCATCCCTTTATCGATGGTCTGACGATTCTGGGCGGGGAGCCCATGGAACCCGAGAACCAGGCAGGGCTCGTTGAGTTTGTCGAGCGTGTTCGTGCGACTTATCCCGTGGAGTCGGGGAAGACTATTTGGTGCTTTACCGGCGACGTGCTCGAGGAGCTTATGCCGGGCGGTCGTCACCATACCGAGGTGACGGACCGTATCCTTGCCTGCCTCGATATGTTGGTGGACGGCCCGTTCGTTCAAGACCTGTACGATATCTCCTTGCGTTTTAGGGGTTCGAGTAATCAGCGGGTGATCGACATGAACGCCACGCGCACTCGTGCCGCGCGCGAGGGCGTTTCGCTTTGCGACGCTGTGGAACTTTGGCGGGACGATCCGGTCTATTCGACCCATACTATGTAGCTTGTGGCCGATGCCGGAGGGCGTGGTACCATAGCGCGAACGCAAAATTGGAAGAGTGAGGCCTAGATGGTCGATCAGGAAAAAGTTGAGACCGCCATAAAGCTGTTGCTTGAGGGCATAGGCGAGGACCCAACTCGTGAGGGCCTGCTGGAGACGCCGGCACGCGTCGCCCGTATGTATGGCGAGATTGCCGGCGGCATGGACCAGAGCGCTGAGGAGCACCTGTCCAAAACTTTTGCCGTCGCTTCGAACGATTTAGTTATCGAGCGCGACATCACGTTTTACTCGCTGTGCGAGCACCATCTGCTGCCGTTTTATGGCAAGGCTGCGATCGGCTATATCCCTAACGGCCGCGTGGCGGGTCTGTCTAAGCTTGCTCGCACGGTTGAGGTCTATGCCCGTCGTCTGCAGCTGCAGGAGCAGCTGTGTACACAGGTTGCCGATGCCCTCATGGAATATCTTGCCCCCCAAGGGGCAATCGTGCTGATGGAAGCCGAGCATATGTGCATGACCATGCGCGGCGTGCAAAAGCCCGGTACCAAGACCGTAACGCTTGCTCGTCGCGGTGTCTTTGAGACCGATCCGTCGCTCGAGGAGCGATTCTTTAGGATGCTGGGCCGCTAACCATGAGAGTCGTCAACGACTTTGCATCGAAGACCGATGAAGGAACGTCGCGTCGCGGCTTTATGGCTTCGGGCCTGACTCCCTTTGGTGCCATGCCTCGCATTGATTACATCTGTGCCAACGGACTGTTCCGGCAGCATCTGGGAAACATTGCGCAGTTGGAATCGGGGCGCATCTTTTGCCGCCACGGTATCGACCATCTGCTGGATGTCGCCCGTATTATGTGGATCAAGAATCTCGAGGAAGAGCTCAAATTTGACCGCGAGGTCATCTATGCCACGGCACTTCTTCACGATATCGGCAAAGATGAACAGTATGAATCGGGTATATCCCATGATGTTGCAAGCGAACGCGTCGCCGATGCGATTCTCGGCGGCATGCCCGAAGACGTGGCGTTTGAGCCGGCAGATGCCGCAGCCATTAAGACGGCCATTCTGGGCCATCGAAAGCTGCGCGTGAACAGCCAGCCGCTTGAGCGTCTGCTCTATGCAGCCGACAAAGCGTCGCGCGCCTGCTTTGCATGCCCTGCGCGCAATGCCTGCAACTGGAGCGATGATAAAAAGAACCTGTCGATTCGCGTGTAGTCGGTATGCGCGGTCGGGGTTCTGAACGAAGGAGACGATCGCGATGACTAACAAAAAGCTGCCCGAGAATGCAACCAAGACCGAGGGTGCCGAGCTTGCCCGTCGTGGCAGGGGCGAGATTTCCGCCGCAACGGCGGTGCCCCATGTGAGCTATGACGACCTGCGCCATGCCGACCGCATTACTATCGATGGTCTCGAGGTCTTTGCCAACCACGGCGTGTATCCCGAGGAAAACGCCCTGGGGCAGAAGTTTGTCGTGTCCTTGGTGCTCTATGCCGACCTGCGCGCGGCGGGGGAGCACGATAACCTGGATGCCTCTATTGATTACGGCTCGGTGTGCCACGATGTCGATGGCTATCTGCGCGAGCATACGTTTAAGCTCATCGAGGCTGCAGCCGAGGGTGTGGCCCAGATGCTGCTACGTCGTTATCCCTTGCTGCTTGGCGTGCGTGTTAAGCTCGATAAGCCTTGGGCGCCCGTCGGTCTTCCCCTGGCAAGCTGTGGCGTCGAGATTGAGCGCGTGCGCTAGCTGACGCTAAAGCTCGTTGGCGGGCGGTTTTTTGAGTCGCTGCGACAGAGCTCTATTGTTGGGGCAGTACGTGTCGAGCAGGGCGTGAAACCGCTGATTGTGGCTTGGCTCGAGCAAGTGGACGAGCTCGTGGGCGACAACCATGTCGAGGCATTCGACGGGGTAGCCGGCAAGTTCTCGTGCGATGCGAATGGCGCCGGATTTGGGCGTGCACGAGCCCCAACGCGTTTTCATGCTGCGTACGGAAACGCGGGAAACGGAGACGCCCATTGCGATTTCGTACGCGTGCAAAATATCGCGCAGCGCCGATGTGACCTCGGACGTATAGAGCTGGTCGATGTGGGCTTGGAGCTCGTCGGACGTTAGACCGTCGAGGATTGCGAGCCGCTTGGCCTGTGGGCGTTCGTTCGACTTGTCGGCACCCATAAAACTTGCGAAGGTGGCCTGTTTGGGTCGCGGTGCGGGTGATACAAAGTTGTGATCGAGTGCGTCCTGTACCGTGATGGGCTTGCCCCAAAGCGCAATGATGGACGAGGGGCTGAGCGGCTCCTGTGCCGTCGTCTGACGTTGCTCGCGCTGGGCAAGTCGGCTGATAATCCAGGCGCTGTTGCGCTTCACAAACGCTTCGATACGCTCGCGGCTGGCGCCGAGCGGTGCGCTGGCGTGGACCTCACCGCTCGATGTGACGCGTAGGTTGAAGTTCTTGACGCGCTTTTTGGTAACGACGACGGGGATGGGCATCCCATCCGGTCGGGATATGGAAATCGTAAACTGCTGCGTCAAAAGCGGTCCTTCAGATTGGGGACGGGCCGGCATTTCGACCGTTCGGTATGCCGGCCCGCTCAAGGAATGTGAAATTAATAACGCTCGAAGAAGGCAAGGGCGTTATCGCTGCAGAGCTTCTGCATCACGGTCTTGCCAAAGTGCTTGGAGAGCATGTTCTGGAATTCGGGCATCTTGCTGGCATCGGAGAGGAAAGCGGGCACCTTGGCGCCGTCCCAGTCGCCGCCGAGTGCGATGACGTCCTCGCCGCCCAGGTCGAGCCAGTGCTCGATATGTGCCGCTAGCTGGTCGAAGGTGACGTCTGCGGTGGTCTTGTCGGTCGCATCGTTGGATAGGAACTCGCTGCAGTAGTTGAGGCCGACGATGCCGCCCATGTCGCGAATGGTGCGGAACTGGTCGTCGGTGAGGTTGCGCTTGACGCCGCAAACCGCACGGGAGTTGGAGTGGCTGGCGACGAAGGGGCGCGTGGCGTGGGCGACAACCTCGTCAAAGCACTCATCGTTGAGGTGGGAGACGTCGAGTATCATGCCGGCGTGCTCCATCTGCGTAAGTGCCTCGATGCCGGCGGCGGTGAGGCCGGCGTGGGTGTCGTGGCCGCTCGCGAGCGGTCCCTGCGCGTTCCAGCTGAGTGACGACATAAGCACGCCCAAGCTCTTGAGCACCTCGATCAGCGCGGGGTCCTCGGCAAAGAACGTGGCGTTTTCGATGGTGTGGATGCAGGCGACCTTGCCGTCTTTGAGCGCAGGGCGAATATCAGCGGCGCTGCGCACGTTGACCATGCGGTCGTGGTTGAGCATTGCCTGGCCGCTCATATGCGCCATGATCTGCGCCTGGAAGCGCGCGGCGTGGGCGGTGGGAATCTCGTCGGGGACAAACGTAGCGAAGCACTGCGCCCACGGCGTGTTGCCGATCTTTGCGAGCGAGATGGCGCAGGCGTTGCCCTCGATAAGGTCGAAATCCTGCGGATGCGTTTCGTCGCCGGGGAAATAACCGTCGGTGCCGGCGGTAAAGCGCAGGTCAAGATCGAGTGTGGCCCAGCCGATACGGCCGGCGGTGTCGCAGTGTAGGTCAAATACGGGATATGCCATGGTTCCTCCGGTTGCAGCGTTTCTTTGCAAACTGTCAATGAATTGTATGACTAGGGTATAGTTAGCGCCATATGTTCACGGCGGCCCGCGTTGTGCGCCGCCCTTATCACGGAGGTTACCATGTCCAACCAGGGCAAGAAGGTCAAGACCCATTATCGTGGCACGCTCGATGACGGCACGCAGTTCGATAGCTCCTACGATCGCGGTGAGCCGCTGGAGTTCACCTGCGGTGCCGGTCAGATGATCAAGGGCTTCGACGCCGCCGTTATCGATATGCAGGTGGGCGAGAAGAAGTCCGTGCACATTCCTGCTGCCGATGCCTACGGCGAGCACAACCCCGAGATGGTCCTGACCTTCCCGGCCGAGCAGGTTCCCAACATCGAGCAGATCGAGAAGGGCATGAAGCTCTTCCTGTCCACGCCGAGCGGCATGCCTGTCCCCGCTGTCGTCATCGATGTGACGTCCGAGGCCGTGACGCTCGATGCCAACCACGAGCTTGCCGGCAAGGATCTCAACTTTGATATCGAGCTCGTTGAGGTCGAGGACTAGTTGATGTCCGTGGACCTGGTAGCTACGGAGCGCTTGGGAAATCTCAACGACCCGTCCTATGAACTCCTGCTTCGTCGGGAGCTGGGTGGCGTCTTTGAGGTTGACGAGCTGCTACTCGATTGGGACCAGGCTGATGCGCGCCTGTTTGTGGGCGTGACGGAGCTGGGGCGCACGGTGAATGCCCGGCTGGATGCCACTGATGGCGAGCGTCTTGCCGACGGTGACGTGCTCGCTGTCGACCGCACGGGCACGGTGCCCGTAGCGGTTGTCGTACGCCTGCGCAGCGCCGAGGTCTATTTGGTCGAAGTCGACCGCATGGATCCGATTGTGCTCGCACATGCGTGCTGGGAGATCGGCAACATGCATGCGCCGCTCTTCCGGGGTGACTCGGACGAGCATACCGTGCGCATGTATACGCCGGTGCAACCGGTTTTGGGTCGTATGCTCCGGGGCATTGGGGGCGTTCGGCTCTCGGTGGTCGCACGCGAGCTCGATGCCAGTCGACGCTTTGCATCGAGCGCGGCGGATGTTGTTGTGAGTATGGCTTCAGACTTTACGATCGTAAAAAAGACGCGCGGCTAAGCGCGCGTATGCGCAAGACGGGCTTTGAGGGATTGCCATTCAAAGTCCGTCTTGCTGTTGATGAGAGGCTTTGGGGGAAGCATATGGGTCTTGAGGGAATCAAGCTGATCGCCTGCGATTTGGATGGCACGTTGCTGCATCCGGGGGAGCGTGAGCCGCGTCCCGCGGCCTTTGAGCTCATTAATGAGCTGCATCGTCGCGGTATTGTGTTTATGCCGGCGAGCGGCCGTCAATATGCGAGCTTGCGCTATCTGTTTGCCCCGGTGGCCGATGAGCTCGCCTATGTATGCGAAAACGGAGCCCTGGTGATGAGCGAGGGGCATGCCGTTGTCAAGCGTTCCATGGAGCGTAGCCTTGCTATGGATATCGCGAATGCCGTGGTCGCCTATCCCCATGCCGACGTAACCCTTTCGTGTGAGGGGCGCCTCTACACCATGAGCGGCAACGATGCGTTCGTCGATCATTTGCGCTATGAGGTCCACTGCGATGTGGCGGTGGTCGACCGCCCCGAGGACATCGACGAGGACGTCATTAAGATTGCCTTCCAGACGCCCGAGGTGGATCAGCTGGCGGCCCTGGAGTATTTCGAGCGCCTCTTTAGCGACCGTGTTGACGTGATGACGTCGGGAACCGAATGGACGGACTTTATCGGTTTCGGTTCGGGCAAGGGCTCCGCGCTTGCCGATTACGGTCGTGCCCTGGGTATTTCGCCCGATGAGATGATGGCGTTTGGCGATAACGAAAACGATCACGACATGCTTAACGTGGTGGGCCATCCCTATCTGATGGAGAGCTGCAATCCCAGCATGCGCGGTGTCAATGACCGTGTCCGCTACGTGCGCACGGTCGAAGAAGAGTTGCGTCGTCTACTTGCTGAGTAGGCATGTCCCAAAATCTACCTACAGTTGGGGCAGAGGCCCTCGAAGATGGTGTAGTGCGACGTGACGTTCCAGCCGATTTGCTCGGACGCCTTTGCGTCGAGCTGGGCGTCGAAGGGGAGCGGCACATCGATGACGCGGCTGCACGAGGTGCAGATGATATGCGCATGCGGCTCGATCGTGCGATCGAAGCGGCTGCCGCCCGGCGTCTTGATTGAGAGGATCTCGCCGGCGTCGGCCAAGAGATTGAGGTTGCGGTAGACCGTACCGCGGCTGATTTTGTCATCCTGCGCGCGCACGACGTTGTAGATTTCGTCAGCGGTGGGATGGTTATAGCTTTGGCGCACGGCGTCAAGAACCAGCTTTCGCTGCCTGGTATTCCTTCTTTGCACCGCCATGCGCCTCGCCTCTTTTCTATTAACGGTCGTAGGTAAATGATACCTTATTTAGCACACAATACTAATAATGAGGACTGAAGCCGTCTTCATTGGTAAGTGGGGCTCGGACCTGGGCGTCTACGAGGCGAAAACGCGTTCCCATGCGCTCGTAGGAGGCATGAAGCGCCTCGAGATGAGATAGGATGTTTGCCGGAGCTCCCTGTATCTCCATCTCGACTGAGCCGTCTTCCATGTTACGCACCCAGCCGGTGAGTGCGCGTGCCTGCGCGAGGTTGGTGTTGGTAAAGCGAAAACCAACGCCTTGGACTTGCCCCGCCCAGCGCAGGAAATAGCGCAGGGGAGTGTCTTGAGTGGCCTCGTCGCTTGCGAGTACGGTAAGCCTGCGGCGCAGCTCGAACTCGACGTTTGATGGTTTTTGAGGCTCTCGACTGCCGCCGGTGACGCTGGAGAAGAACGTATCGAAGAGGCCCATCGCTATGCCTGCTTGACTGAATCGGCGGGGAAGGTAATGCCGGCCTGCTGACGCACGGCATCCATGATGCGCAGCGAGACGAGCGTGACATCGCGGTAGTGGCCGAGATCATGGCGTCCCGCCGGGGTCTCCCAGATCTCTTCCTTAACGTTATCGATGCCTCCGATGGCGGTGATAAAGTCTGCGAGTTCGTATTCCATGGTGTTGCTTGACTTGGGAAGGTCGAGCGCGCGGCCGTTGTCGTCCTGTTCGCGCGGCGCCTCGGTCGCCGAGCCGCGTACGACGTCGCCGCGATAGTCGATGCGGACGTTGCGGGGCGTGGACAGATGGTCGATCTGGATAGTGCCACGCTCGCCTTCGATCTGCGAGGGCAGCAGGTCATTCGTAATTTTGGAGTGCGCGAGCTCGACGGAGATACGGCCACCGCCATAGCTGGCGAGAATGGAACCGCAACCGTCGATGGGGCCATGGGTGAGCTCTTGCGTTGAGGGGTCGAGCAGCGTGGCCATGCTGGTGAGACCGGAGGGCATGCCGAAGATCTCGACCATGGGCTCGACGGTATAGACGCCGATGTCCATGAGGGAACCCGAGGCCATGTGGCAGTCGAAGATATTGGTGGCGCGTCCAGCGAGGATTTCGTTGTAGCGTGAGGAATACTTGCCAAAGCGCAGCGAGGCGCGGCGAATGGGCGCAATTTCGCCCAGAGCGTCCTCAACGACGTGGAAAGCGGGGTCATGGAGCGGGCGCATGGCCTCGAGAGCCACGACGCCTGCTGCCTCGGCAGCGCGAAAGACCTCGAGTGCCTGCGCCTCGGTGGCGCAGAAGGGCTTCTCGACGATAACGTGCTTGCCGCCGGCGATGCAGGCGAGCGCCTGCTCGTAGTGGAGCGCATTGGGGCTGCCGATATAGACGGCGTCGACGTCGTCGGCGGACGCAAGCTCGTCAAGCGCGGTGAAGTTGCGTTCGCCGCTGTGTTCGGCGGTAAAGGCGGCGCCGCGATCTGCATCGCGCGAGAGCGTGCCTACGAATGTAGTCTGGTCGTTGGCGTTGACGACCTGGATAAAGTCGTCGGTAATCATGGATGTGCCGATGGTCGCTATACGCAGCATGTGTCCCCCTCGTGCCGTTCGGTTTACAGGATGAGTGTAGCGCGAGGGGGCAGGAAATAGCGTGCGAAAACGCCGCTACAGGTCGCTTTCGCTAAAGCCGGTGTCGATATCGAGATTGGCTCCGTCGGCCGCGGTGGTGGCGAGTTCGTCGCAGCGCTCATTGAGCTCGTGGCCGGCATGCCCCTTAACCCAGATGAATTCCACCTTATGCTTACTCTTTGCGGCAAGCAGGCGCTCCCATAGGTCGCGGTTTTTGACGGGCTGCTTGTTGGCGGTTTTCCATCCGCGCTTTTTCCAGCCGTCGATCCAGTGCTTGTTAAAGGCGTTGACGACGTATTGCGAATCGGAATGGACCTCGACCTCGCAGGGGCGGTTGAGTGCCTCGAGCGCCACGATGACCGCCATGAGCTCCATGCGGTTGTTGGTGGTCTTGGCGTAGCCGCGCGAAAGCTCGGAGGTGAAGGTCTTGCCGGCGGGGTTGGTGTATTTGAGTACGGCGCCGTAGCCGCCGCGTCCCGGATTTGATCGGGCAGAGCCGTCGGTATAGATGATGACCTTCACGGGCTTCCTTTCGTTGGGTACGTTTCGTGTGAGTGACCATTGTAGCGCCATGCCCGCCGCGGGCTAGCAATCTACGATTTCTACCCCGTCTTCCGACAGCTGGTCGGCATGGATGATGCGGTTGAGCTCGTCGAGGTATTGCCGCAAGAGAGGAGAGGGCTTGCGCTCGTCGTGCATGATATATCCTACGTGCATCGTTGGGGCGTCTGCTAACGGGATCGATGCCATACCCCACTGCATTTCATTGGAAAGGACACCGGTCGACAGGGTGTAACCGTTCGACGTGATAAGTAAGTTAGTAAGTGTTCCGCGGTCCGAGATTCGTATGTTGCGGTCGCAAGGGATATAGCTAAAAGGTTCCTCGGCGTAATAGAAGGAGTTCGAGGTTCCCTGCTCAAAGCTGTAGCGCGTATAGGGTGTAAGGTCGGCAAGGGACAGCTGCGGGCGGCGTGCGAGCGGGTGGCGCTCGCTAACGAAGACGTGGACCGTCGCGTCGAAGAGGGGATGGAAGCTTGCGCGGGCATCGGCGAAGGCCTTCTGCAGAACCCGGGCGTTAAAGTCATCCAGATACAGAATGCCGATATCGCTGCGAAATGCGCGGACGTCATCGATGATCTGCGATGTGGTGGTCTCGCGCATGATGAACTCGAACTTGCTGTCGCGGCAGCGCTCGACTACGTTGACAAAGGCCTCGACCGAAAAGGCGTAGTGCTGGGCGGAAATGGCGAGGCGGGCTTGCGGGGTACCGCCGTCCTCGTAGCGGGCCTCAAGCATGTCGGCCTGCTCTACGACCTGGCGTGCATAACCCAAAAGCTCGGTGCCGTCGTTGGTGAGTGCAACACCGCGGCTAGAGCGCGTAAAGATTTCGATATGAAGTTCCTGTTCCAGGCTTTTGACGGCGTTGGAGATATTGGACTGTGCGGTATAGAGGCGCTGAGCTGCGGCGTTGATCGAACCGGACTCTGCCACGGCGATCAAAAAGCGAAGCTGCTGGAGGGTCATCGGCGCCCGTCCTTTCGATAGTTATCTATAAAACAGATAACAAGTTAGCGCTTTTAAGTGATTGACCGAGCGAAACAATGCCCGTACTATTCAAAACACACAAAGGCGGTAGGTAATTAAACCGACCACGGAACCGGGATGCGAAAGGAGGCCTGCATATGAATTGCTTACCAAGACGAATGCCGGGCTCCTGTTTGCGCCCGTCGGCGTGATCAGGAGACAGCGACTTACTTCTCTCTTTTTATTTACTTTTGTTCGATCAAGGAGATCATCATGAGCCAGTTCATCAACAACCCCGAGCACACCTTTGGTTTCGATACCCTGCAGCTGCACGTTGGCCAGGAGAGTGCCGATCCTGCATCCGACTCCCGTGCCGTGCCTATCTACCAGACCACGAGCTATGTGTTCCGCAATTCCCAGCACGCCGCCGACCGCTTTGGTCTTGCCGACGCCGGCAACATCTACGGCCGTCTGACCAACTCCACCCAGGGCGTCTTCGAGGACCGTATCGCCGCACTCGAGGGTGGCGTGGCAGGTCTTGCCGTCGCCTCCGGTGCCGCTGCCATCACCTATACCCTGCAGGCTCTCGCCCAGGCCGGTGACCACGTGGTCGCCCAGAAGACCATCTACGGCGGTTCCTACAACCTGCTGGAGCATACGCTCTCCCAGTTTGGCGTCGAGACCACGTTTGTCGATGCCCATAACCTGGAAGAGGTTGAGGGTGCCATCAGGGACAACACCACGGTCATCTATCTCGAGACGCTCGGCAACCCCAACTCCGACATCCCCAACATCGACGCCATCTCCGAGATCGCCAAGAAGCACGGTCTGCCGGTTGTCGTCGACAACACCTTCGGCACCCCGTATCTGTTCCGTCCGCTGGAGCATGGTGCCAACATCGTCGTTCACTCCGCAACCAAGTTCATCGGCGGCCACGGCACCTCGCTGGGCGGTGTGATCGTCGACGGCGGTAACTTCGATTGGAAGGCGAGCGGCAAGTATGCGCAGATCGCCGAGCCCAACCCCTCCTACCATGGCGTCTCGTTTGCCGAGGCTGCCGGTCCCGCCGCCTTCGCAACCTATGTCCGCGCTATCTTGCTGCGTGACGAGGGCGCCTGCATCAGCCCGTTCAACGCCTGGATCCTGCTCCAGGGCACCGAGACTCTGTCGCTGCGCGTTGACCGTCATGTCGAGAACACCAAGAAGGTCGTTGAGTTCCTGGCTGGTGACAGCCATGTCGCCAAGGTGAACCACCCGAGCCTGTCTGAGCACCCCGATCACGAGCTCTATCAGAAGTACTTCCCCAACGGCGGTGCCTCGATCTTTACCTTTGAGATTAAGGGTGGCCAGGAGGCCGCCTGGAAGTTCATCGATCATCTGCAGGTGTTCTCGCTGCTCGCCAACGTGGCCGACGTCAAGTCGCTCGTCGTGCACCCGGCTACCACCACGCACTCCCAGCTCTCTGCCGAGGAGCTCGCCGAGCAGAACATCACGCCCTCCACGATCCGTCTTTCCATCGGTACCGAGAACGTCGAGGATATCATTTGGGATCTGAAGCAGGCCTTCGCCGCGCTGGACGAGTAAGGCGACTTGTGCAAGGACCCCTTGCGACTCGATAGGTATAACTGCATAAAATGCCTGCTCAAGGCGCCTGTGCGAACAATGGTTGCACAGGCGCCTTTTTTGCATAGAGCGGGTGCAAAAACAGGGTTTTTGACACGCTTTATGCATTTGAGTTGTGGAAAACTCCTGTTGAGAGGATGTGAGTTTTACGCAATTGACGTGCGCCTTTTGAGTAAAACCGCAGGTCGCGATTTGCTCGGGGTACTATGCAGCGCGATCGAATCACACGCAGCTCAAACGCAGCAAAAACGCACTACGGAGGTTTCCAACTACATGAGGATCGATTCACGAAAACCGAAAGCCGCCGCCCTTTCCGCCGCTCTGACCGTGGCACTTTTGGCGGGCGCCGGTGCAACTGATGCCCACGCCGCAACACTGTCCGATACGGTTGGATCTACGCCGTCCGAGACGACGCTGGTACAGCCCGTTGACTATCGCGGCGATGGTTATGGTTCCATGCAGGAGTGGAACGCCTCGATGGAGGCCAAGCGCGATTCCCTGGAGATGCGCGCTCAGATCATCATGAACATGTACGGTGACTATGCCACCGATGACGAGCGCGCTGTGCTGCAGGGTTGCATCGACGGCGCGGGTAGCCTGTTGACGATGGGGGAGGTCGACGCCAAGTCGACCGAGCTCGATGAGCTGCGCACTGCGCTTGAGGATGCCAAGCGCGAAGCGCTCGAGGCTGCCGCCGAGGCGGAGGCTGCCGAGGCCGTCCAAGCTTCGTACTACAACGCCGGTTACACTCCGTCCTACGCGTCTGCCGCGTCCTACGCGAACGGATCGGGCCTGACGCGCTCTGCGGGTGTCAATAACTACAACGGGCGCCGCGAGACCTATTACAGCAGCAATGTGCTTTATCACTATCGCACGGGCGAATGGACTCAGGATTCTGAGGGCTTCTGGCGCGATTCCGACGGCTATTACGTTGTTGCCGCGGGCGATATGGCCCAGGGCTCGACCTTTACGGGCTCCAAGGGCGATTGCAAGGTCTATGACTCTGGCTGCGCTGCCGGAACCACCGACTACTACACCGGTTGGTAATGAGCCATAAGCCTATAGTCGTATGACGGACGGGGGTCTCTGCGTTGCTTTCGAGCAAACGTAAAGACCCCCGTCTTTTCTGTGCGCTTGAGCTAACAGAGCGTTTACCGTGGCGGTACGCCGCGCATATGGATGCAGGGCACACTAGTTCATGAGAAGTAAGGTCTTTCTCTTGGAGGAAGTGGTCTTGTGAACGCTCGAGATATCGCCGTTGCCGCCATCGCACTGATGCTTGGCTGTCTTGGCCCTACGGCCGCGCTCGTCGCGGGCATACAGGGGTCATGCGGGGCTGCTCCTATCGTGGTCGGTGCGCTGATCGCCGCTGCATTGTTGGGCAGCGCTGGTGTAGTTCTTTGCCGCGATGACGAGGACGAGGCTCCGGAGTCGCAGCTCTAGCTGTTGGGACGCCGACTGCTGGTTATAGATGAAGATGAAAGCCGCCGTAAGGGAGTGCTCCTTGCGGCGGCTTTACTGTTGCGTCTGTTGGTGTGGCGAGTCGGGCGCTACCAGCTTGCCTCGATATCGCGAATACGCTGATAGAGCCATTCGTTCTGCGGCGCCTGGATATCGTGTTTGGCTGCCAGATGGCAGATGGCGCCCGCGAACTCATCGACTTCGGTTTTGCGTCGCGCGACGCGGTCTTGTGCCATCGACGGCATACCGGCGGGATCGAGTCCCTCGATGAGGTGCACCATCTGCGTCAGATCCGCCTCGGTTAGCTCGATGCCTTCGGCGTTGGCGACCGCAAGCGTCTCGCGCATGGCGGAAACAAAGCAGCGACGCTGCTCGGAGCCCTGCTCCGTGGCGCTTCCGTACGTGCCGCCGTAGGCCATGCAGGTCTGGTTGATGCCGTCGTTGAGCATGAGCTTGGCCCACATGCGGTGTGCGATGTCGGCCTCGACGGTGTGGGCGATGCCACAGCGCGTGTAGAGTTCGTCGATGGCGGCGACGGTCGCGGGGTCGGTGCCGGCGGCCGCGCCAAAGCGAATCTCGCCGGTATTGGTAAAAGTGAGCTCGCCGTTGAGGAATACCGCGTCCATGCCCTGGCAGATTCCGAGGACGGTGTGCTCCCAGCCAAAGCGCTCAGCGATTTTTTGCTCGCTGGTGATGCCGTTACACAGCGAGGCAATGAGCGTATTGGGGCCCACGATGCGCTCCATGGTCTTGAGTGCCTGATCGAGACCGGTGGTCTTGACTGTCAGGATGACCAGATCGGCGGGCGTCGCCTCGCTGGCGCGGACGGACGTGAGATCGCAAGGCTTTCCGTTGACGGTGAGCGCATCGCCCGCGTGACGCTCAAAACGGGCGTCATCCATAACGTATTCGACGGCGTCATTGCCGAGGGCCTTGGCAATCATGCTGCCGTAGAGCAGGCCGACGCCGCCCTTGCCGATAAAGGCGACCTTGTTGATCTGCATGTGAATCATCTCCTCACAAAAAGGCGCCCGCGTGCGGGGCGCCTGGTGGATTGTATGCCGCTGGAGCATGTAGCGTGCACCGGAGGCGGAATTTAGAAGAACAAACGCATGGGAACTTATGCCGCGGGGCAGATGGCAAAAACGCGTGCAGGATATCCAACACCATCACGGACCTTAGGGAAGGTGCAGAAGATGACGGCGCCTGTGGCGGGAAGCTCGTCCAGATGGTCCATGACCTCGATCTGATAGCGGTCGACCGAGAGGATGTATTGCTCGCCGGGATAGGGGTAGGCGTCCTCGCGTGTGGTGATGGTCGCCGGATCGGTATCTGCGGACTCGTGTCCGATGGCGCCGATATTGCGTTCCTCTACAAGCCATTTGATAGCATCGAGGTCCCAGCCGGGGTAGTGGGGCTGGCCGTCCTCGTCCTTGTTTTCCAGATCGGCGAGCTTGGACCAGTCGGAGCGGAAGGCGACGAAAGCGTCCTCGGGAATACGACCGTGCTCGTCCTCCCAGGCTTTGAGGTCCTCGATGGTCAGGATAAAGTCGGGATTTGCGGCGCACTCCTCGTGCTTGTCGATCACGCAGAGCGGATGCATAAACTCGATGGGTTCAATCTCTCCAAGGGAACGACCCTCAACATGGAAATGCCGCGGTGCATCGACGTGGGTGCCGTATTGCGAGGCGACCGAATACTGAAAGCAGCGCATGGGCGCGAGCATGTTCCCGGGCGTGTCGGGCAGATAATCGAAGAGCTTGGTGGACTCGAACGGCTTAAAGCCAAACCAGTGCGGGGTGTCGCACGAGAGCGTGTGGGTGAGGTCGACCCAGCGATAATCGGTGGTCTTGAGCTGGGAGGCGAGGTTCCAAAGGTCGAGCGCGGGCATGGCGGGCTCCTTTCATCGGGCTTTTTGCTGATGTTAAAGCGGCGCCGTGACGGCTCGATTTCTACTACGTTACGATACGTTCTCGATTGCGATTCCAATGTGTTTCGATGGCGTGGCCGTTGTGTTTCGCCTCATTAGGGCTTCGATGGGAGGGGAGGGGCCGTGCAATATCGCGTTGACCCCAAAAGCGGCAACCGTATCTCGGCGTTGGGGCTGGGCTGCATGAGGTTTCCCGGTGCGCCGGGACGCCCGGATGCGAAGACAGCCGACGCCATCATCTCCCGTGCGGTGGAGCAGGGGATTAACTACCTGGACACGGCCTATCTCTATCCCGGCAACGAGGCTTGTGTGGGTGCGTCGCTTGAGCGCCTGGGCTTGCGCGACCAGGTTTTGCTCGCAACCAAGCTGCCGCATGCTTCGTGCAAATGCGCGGAGGATTTCGACCGGTTCTTCGACGAGCAACTGCGCCGCCTGCGGACCGACCGTATCGACTATTACCTTATGCACAACATTACCTCGCCCGCCCAGTGGGAACGTGTGGTGGCGTTGGGCATCGAGGACTGGATCGCGCGTCAAAAGGCGGCGGGGCGCATTCGCCAGATTGGTTTTTCGTACCACGGCAGCGCGGCGGATTTCCTGACGATGCTCGATGCATATGAGTGGGACTTTTGCCAGATCCAGTACAATTACGCTGGAGAGCGATATCAGGCGGGAACAGCGGGGCTCATGGCCGCCGCCGAGCGAGGCCTCGCGGTGTTTGTGATGGAGCCACTGCTGGGCGGGCGTTTAGCGGGCAAGCTGCCGCCACGGGCCCGCGCTGTGCTCGATAGTGCCCGTGACACGCATTTGCGCACTCCTGCCGCCTGGGGTCTTTCGTGGGTCTGGAATCATCCTCAGGTGACGATGCTGCTTTCGGGTATGACCGATATCGCGCAGGTGGATGAGAACGCGGTGTTGGCCGATCGGGCCCTGCCGGATTCGATGACTGCCAACCAGCTCGACACGATCGCGCACGTGCTGGATGAGTTTGAAAAATCGAATCGCGTGCCCTGCACGGGATGCGGCTATTGCATGCCGTGCCCTAAAGGAATCAATATCCCTGGATGTTTTGCCGCCTACAACGCAAGCTATGCGCACAGCTGGTTTACGGGTCTATCGCAGTACTTTACGGCGAGCGCGGTGCGCACAAGCGAGGCCAAGCTGGTGAGCAATTGCGTCAAGTGCGGCAAATGCGCGCGCCACTGCCCACAGCATATCGATATCCCCGAGCGTCTCGATGACGTGCGCCGACGTTTCCAGCCTGGCCCCGTGACGGCAGTGCTTAAGGCCTTCGGCAAAACGCGCTCCTCGTGACCCTTTTATAACTTGCGCTGGAATAGTTCCTGCTTGCGGCAGAATAGGGCTTAAACAGGGACTATTCCACCGCAACTGAAGGGGGCTGTCGTGGGCCATCGGGATTCATGGGATGATTCGCGTGAGGTTCGTTGGGGCATTTTGGGCGCTGGGCACATTTCTCATCGATTTGCATCGTCGCTCAAGAAGGTCGACGGGGCACGGCTGGTGGCTGCGGCCGGCCGCACTCCTGCACATGTCGAGGAATTTTGCCGAGCGTTTTCGATTGATGCTGCGCATGGCCATGCCTCGGTCGACGATAACGGCGATGCGGCTTATGACGCGCTGATTGCCGACCCCGATGTCGACGCAATTTACTTGGCTCTTCCGCATGGCATGCATACGCGTTGGGCCTGTCGCGCGCTGTGCGCCGGAAAGGCCGTGCTGTGCGAAAAGCCGGCCGTTTTGAGTGAGGAAGAGGCTCTCTCGATTGCCTCCACCTCTCGCGAGCGCGGCGTGCTGTTTATGGAGGCGATGAAGAATCGGTTTTGCCCGATGCGCACTCGCGTGAAGGACTTGCTTGCGTCGGGTGAGCTTGGCCGTATTGTCTCGATTGAAAGCGTGCAAAAGCTCGATTACGGCGAGTCTCCTTCAGACTATCTGCTTGATCCGTTGCAGGGCGGCTGTCTATATGACATGGGCTGCTATGCAGTCGGTTGGTTTGAGGATTTGCTCGCGGGCGCTTGCGAGGTTTCGTCTCGTGAAGTTCGCTGGCGTGACGTATCGGGCGGCCGCGTCGATTGGGCCGACGAGATCCATATGAGCGTCGACGGTATACCCATTCATATGGTGTGCGACGGCAAAGCAACATATGAAAGCCGCTTAACGATTGCCTGTGAGCGGGGCTCGTTGGAAATCGAGCGGCTCCATCGCCCCGAGCTCGCTCATGTGAAGTATTCCGACGGTCGGATACTCGAAATCGATGCACCATTTGAGGTCGATGATTTTTACGGTGAGGCGTCGCATGCGACGCAGCTCATTCAGGCGGGGAAACTCGAAAGCCCCATCATGTCCCTAGCCGCCACACAGCGCTGTGCGCACATCATCGATGCGATTCGCTTGAAACTTTAGGGCGTGGGGGCATGGCGCCAGCGCTTGGAATGCCTGGAGGCCTTTGCTCCTGATGCCCCTTTTATAACTTGCGGTGGAATACGGTCTGCTTGCGCCAAAATAGGGCACCAATAGACCGTATTTCACCGCAACTGATGAAGAGGGAGCTGGAGATGCTGACGATTGGGTGCCATCTTTCGACGACGAAGGGCTATCGGGCAATGGGGGAGACGGCGTTGTCCATTGGCGCCAATACCTTTGCATTCTTTACGCGCAACCCGCGCGGTGGCAAGGCAAAAGACCTTGACATGGATGACGTGGCGGCTCTGCGCGAGCTTATGGCGCAAAACGACTTTGGACCGCTGGTGGCGCATGCCCCGTATACCTATAACCCCTGCTCCGCTAAGGAGCGGGCGCGCGAGTTTGCCTTGGAGGCTATGGCGGAAGATTTGCAGCGTCTGGAAGCGCTGCCCGGCAACTACTACAACTTCCATCCCGGTGCGCATGTGGGACAGGGCTCCGACGTCGGCATTCAGATGATTGTCGACACGCTGTGCCAGGTGATGTTTGAGGGGCAGCAGACGACGGTATTACTCGAGACCATGGCAGGAAAGGGCACCGAGGTGGGCCGTAGCTTTGAAGAACTGGCGTGCATTATCGAGGGCGTTGCCGCCAAGCGCCCAGAGCTGTCCGAAAAGCTGGGCGTTTGTTTGGACACCTGCCATGTGAGCGATGCCGGCTACGACATCATCCATGAACTGGACGACGTACTCGACGAGTTCGACCGCGTGGTGGGTATCGATCGCTTACATGCCGTACACATCAACGATTCGAAGAACCCTTGTGGCGCCCATAAAGATCGTCACGAGTGCATCGGCAAGGGATACCTTGGCAGCGAGGAATTTGGTGGCGGTATGCAGGTTATGCAGAATATTGTATCGAATGGCCGTTTGCGTTCGCTGCCGTTTATTTTGGAGACTCCGAACGAACTTGCAGGTTATGCAGCTGAAATTAGACTATTAAGGTCATTGCAGCAGTAATGACTGTTACAAAGTGGAGTGTTCCATTCACGTTATGGGTTTGTTTCAATCAGTTTTCTCATTGCAGATTCGTAATTCCGGGTGCATAATAGCCAACAGTTTTTGCAGACCTCTGAATCAAACGAGGTCACCGGAAGGAGACTGATTATGAAGCTGAAGAAGCTTGGCGCATTTGCCGCCACAGGCGCCATGGCGCTCGCCCTCGCACTGACGGGCTGCGGCTCGTCCAACGCCACCTCTGGTTCTGATGCCGGTTCCAGCAGCTCTGACGACGCTAAGGTCGAGAAGGTCGACGGCTCCAAGGAGTACGCGCTCGTCAAGGACGGTACACTGACCGTCGGCACCTCTGCCGAGTACGCTCCGTTTGAGTACAAGGATGACAACGGCGATTATCAGGGCTTTGACCTTGAGCTCATCAAGGCTATCGGCGACAAGCTGGGCCTGGATGTCGAGTATGTCAACAATGACTTTGACACGCTGGTTCCGGGCGTCGCTTCGGGCGCCAAGTATGACGTTTCCATCGCGGCTATCACCGACACGCCCGAGCGTGAGAAGGAAGTCACTTTCTCTGATTCCTATTACATGGACGATCAGGCTATCGTGACCAAGGTCGATAACACCGACATCACGGCCGACAACTACAGCGAGAAGCTCAACAACGCTGACGCTACCATCATCGTCCAGTCTGGCTCGACCGCCGAGGCCTTTGCCCAGGAGAACTTCCCCAAGGCCAAGATCGTCCCCTACAAGGACGCTACCGAGTGCTTCAGCGCCCTGCAGTCCGATAAGGGCGACGCCGTAGTCACCAACCGCTCCGTTGCCAGCCAGCTGACCGCCGAGCAGTTCAACACCTGCCAGACCATCAAGCAGATCAGCACCGGCGAGGAGTACGCCATCGCCATCAACCAGGGCAACACCAAGCTCAAGGACGACATCAACCAGGCCATCAAGGACCTGACTGATGACGGTACCGTTGACGCCCTCATGGCTAAGTACAACATCAAGTAAAATAGCTACTTGATTGCGCGCGGGCCCTTTCCGTTTTGGCGGAGAGGGCCTTTGCGCTTCTCTTGACGGAGAGCTTTTCCGTCTCGTTTTGCCGGCAACTTCTACGATAGGAGCCACCTTGTCTCGACTGAACAAAGGGGCCGCGGAGCAGCGTTTTCCACTGCCCTCGATGCTCCAAAAGCTGGCCTGTGCCCTGGCTGTGGCGCTCGCCCTGGTATGCGCGGGGGCCTGCGTGCCCACGACCGCCCAGGCGCTTGAGACCGCAAAGATTACCGCCCGACCCAACACTGGTTCGGGCAGCGCTGTGGTCGGCGGCACCGAGACGCGCATCACTTGGGAAGTTCAGGCCGATGCCGACGAGGAGCTGAGCGGTCTTTCGCTGACGTTTGTCGACGGCACGACGTTTGGTACCGATGACACGCGATTGACGATGCTCTCGGGCGAGGACCTCATGGATCGTACGCCCATGAAGCCCACGTGCAAGGCTGACGGCCAGACGCTCAAGATTGACTTTGGCGAGACGGCGCCTGCCGGCGGTTTTTTCCGTGTCGAGGTTTACGGTGTGACGTTTCCCGTCGAGGGCGGCGATGAGGCCTTTAGCGGCACCTATACGCTCGCCGACGGTTCGACCAAGAAGATTTCCAAGATTCCTCCCGTCGAGATTAAGGGCGTGACGGCATTCGATAACTTCCTGGCCGACCTTAAGGAGCAGCCGTGGGTCGAGGCCTGGAACTCCAATATGTTTCTGCGCCTGTTCTTAAACCCGGTCATTTTGGTCCAAAGCCTGCCGATCGTCTTTAAGGGCTTCCTCATGTCGCTCTCGATCGTGCTCGTGGCGTTTCCGCTGGCAATCCCCTTTGGCTTTGCCTTGTCGCTCATGCGCATCTCCAAGTCGCGCATCCTGCGTTGCCTTGCCGGCATCTATGTGAATATCATTCGCGGTACGCCGGCGTTCCTGCAGATCTATATCGCGTTCTTCGGTCTGCCGTTGGCCGGCGTCAAGGTGGACGACTATGTCTTGGGCGTCATCGTCATGGCCATGAACTCGTCTGCGTACCTATGCGAGATCTTCCGTGCCGGTATTCAATCGATCCCCAAGGGCCAAAACGAGGCTGCGCGTTCGCTGGGCATGAACGCGTTCCAGACGCTGCTCTATGTCATGATTCCGCAGACGTTCCGTAATGTTTTGCCTACGCTGACCAGCGAGTTTATCTTGCTTTACAAGGATACGTCGCTGCTTGCCGCCGTGGGTGTGGTCGAGATCGTCATGAACGCCCGTACCATCGTGGCCACGACGGGCTCCATTACACCGTACGTGGTTGCCGCCCTGTTCTATCTGGTCATCACCCTGCCGCTCGCTCGCTTGGTGAGCGGTCTTGAGGCGAGGCTTTTGGGCACGGCCGAGACCAAGAAGAAGCGTCCCGCCAAGAGCGCCGGACAGGTTGTCGCGACGCCCGCCGATCACATCGCCGGTCTGTAAGGAGGTCCTATCATGAGCGAAACCAATAACTCGAACGAGGTCGTCGTCAGTATCAAGAACCTCCAGAAGGCCTTTGGCGACAACGTGGTCCTGCGCGATATCGATCTGGATGTGCACAAGGGTGAGGTCGTTGTGGTCTTGGGCCCCTCGGGCTCGGGCAAGTCGACGATGCTTCGCTGCATCAATCGTCTGGAGCATCCCACGAGTGGCTCGATTATCGTTGAGGGCGTGGATGTGTGCGCCAAGGGTGTCGACCTCAACAAAGTGCGTACGCATCTGGGTATGGTGTTCCAGCAGTTCAATTTGTTCCCGCACCTGTCGGTCAAAAAGAACGTCATGCTTGCGCAACAAAAGGTGCTCAAGCGCAGCAAGGAAGAGGCCGAGAAGATCGCCGTCGAGGAGCTGACCAAGGTCGGTCTTGCTGAGCGCATCGATTTTATGCCGAGTCAGCTTTCGGGCGGCCAGCAGCAGCGCGTTGCCATCGCCCGCGCCCTGTCGATGAACCCGCACGTCATGCTCTTTGACGAGGCCACCTCGGCGCTCGACCCTGAGCTCGTGCGCGACGTCCTGGGCGTCATGCGCGACCTGGCGCACGACGGTATGACCATGATCGTCGTGACGCACGAGATGGGCTTTGCCCGCGATGTCGCCGACCGCGTCGTCTTTATGGACGGTGGCGTCATTGTGGAAGAGGGTACGCCGAGCGAGGTCTTCGACCATCCTAAGAGCGAGCGCACCAAGGCGTTCTTGGGCAATATCTCGTAGCCGGTTGATGTAACTGCCGTTACAAAAGAGCGGGGGCTGGACTTGAATCCAGCCCCCGCTCTTTTGTAGGGATGGGGATGTGCTTTGATGCAGGCTCTTTTGGAAGCCCTGGGTTCGTTACGCGAGCTCGGCTCCGAGGGCCTTGCAAGCGGTCTCGCCCTCGTCGTCGGGCGCGTCGTAGCAGATGGTGGAGTCCACGACGTTGACGCCGGCATCGTCGGCGTCGGCCTTCCAGTTGTCCATCCACTCGCCCTCGGCCCATGAATAGGAGCCAAAGAGGACGACCTTCTTGTCGCCGAGAGTCTCCTTGACCTCGTCCCACATCGGCTGGAACTCATCGTACTCGAGTTCCTCGGAGCCCATGGCGGGGCAGCCGAAGGCGATGGCGTCACAGCCTTCGGCCTTGTCTGCGGAGAAGTCGGCGCAGGAGATGACCTCTGCCTCGGCACCCGCGGACGTGGCGCCTTCGGCGACGAGGTTTGCCATGGCCTCGGTGTTGCCCGTGCCGCTCCAGTAGACGACGGCGATCTTGCTCATGTTGAGTCCTTTCAGTTGTGCGGCAGCTTGCCGCGGCTTCTATGTTCTATCGGGTTGCCTGGGCAAGTTGCGCCAAGCTGCAGCCCTGCTGATAGATGTAGGTAAGGTATTGCGTGCATGCACGATAGGAATCGAAGGTCGTGAGCGCCTGTTCGACGTTTGTGTATACCTTCCAGGCGCCAAAGACCTTATAGTTTTCGCCGTGCTGGACGATAAACTGATGGACATCTTCGTAGGGATAGCCCAAAAAATAGCCAATTTCGTGGGGGAACTCGCACATGCACCCCGTATCGCAGTGCCTATTTCGCGCGAGTGCGCAGACACTGCCGTCATAGGCGCTTTCTGCGGCATTGCTGCTTGCCAGCGTGATGCGCGCGGCGAGATGCACCAGGGATGCGGGCAGGTTGTGGACATCGTAACCTTCGGCGACAAGCGCCGTCGTGGCGCGGGGGTCGGAGAGGTATCGCATGAGGTCCGCAGGGCGGTACACATAGATGAGCGCTCCGCAGGGGCGCCAGACCAAAACGCTCATATGGATTCCGAGCGGCTGGAGCTCGCGGTTGCATTGGGCTATGACGGAGAGCAGGCGAGAGCGTCGCTCTTCGATATGGTCGGCGCTGGGTTTTCCGTTTTGGTTGGCGTAAACGCCGGGATAGGTAAAGAGCGAAGCCGGCTTGATACCTGCGAGCGTAGGGGAGCAGTTTCGCACGACAGCCGTTTGGTATGTTGGGATGTCAATGGTTCGAGTCACGATGCTCCTTTCGGGTCCTCAGTTGTTAGCCAAGGAAAACTTATACACGAAAGTAAGCTATGGTCAACAAAAAAGTTTGAAGAGGGAAACTAATTGACCGAACGGACATGATTTTGGGTTAAGATGGGGACACCCCATGGGGGTATCTAGATAAGGCTACTTGAAAGGGGAACGCATGAGCGACTTGCTCAACCCTGCGAATCTCATCGTGTTGGTCGTCATTGCCGTCGGCATGTTTTTTGGACTGCGTCGCATTGCCGCTTCGACACGCGGGAAGAGTTGCTGCAGCGATAGTGCGAGCGGCAAGAAGGCCAAAAAGGTTATTGTGGTGGATACCGATGCGTCACACTATCCCTATAGCGATGAGCTGCTCATCGGCGGCATGAGCTGTGACGGCTGCGCTCAGAACGTGGCCAATGCCCTCAATGCGCTGGATGGCGTGTGGGCAACGGTGACGTATGCGGATCACACGGCACGTGTGCGCTCTAAACAGCCGGTTGATCGTGGTGTCCTCGAGACGGCTGTGAAAGACGCGGGCTACTACGTCATGACGCTGTAAGCGCCGCCCTGGATGCGCTTCCTTGGCTAGGCTCGTCCGCGCAGTTCGATGTCTTGGATGTCGTCGAAGTCGATGGCGATGTCTCGGAGCTTGAGGAGCTTGAAGGCGGGGAGCGCCTCGTCGAGGATGCCGGTGCGGCTGCGATAGCCGTATGTATCGTAATAGGTGACACGGACCAAGTCGCCACGTTTGAGACCCTCGAGCTTTTTAGAAAGCACGAGGGCTTTTTCTTCCGTGAGCTCACGTTTTGGCTCGACGGTGATTTCCTGCTTGCGCACGAGTTCGTAGTATCCCGTGAGGGCGGCAAAGGGCATAAACTGTGCGGCGCGGTTGGCGCGCACGGCACCGTTGGCTGTGAGGTTGGGGTCGGCGGCGCGGCGTCTGCCCTCGGGGTCCGCCAGGCGCTCGAAGGCGGTCGGCGGGCGCACGGGCTGTTGTTTGGGTTTAGGCACGGTGTCCTCCAACTTGGTCGTTGCGTTCGCGCGCGGTAGCGCCGGCGGTAAAGCTTAATCCCTTGACGAGCGCGTTCTTGCCGTACTTGCCTTTCACGGCCAGGACGGCGCGCGCCAGGTCGCGCTCGCGCTCATCGGCCTCGACATCGCTAAACAGATCGATAGTGGCAAATTCCTCGGGCACAAGATTGCCAAAGCCCAGGTTGATGCGCTTGACCGGTCGTTTAGGGTCGACGGTTTGCGCCCAGAGATCATCGAAATAGCCCATGATCTTCTTAAACGAATTGGTGCGCTCGGGTAGCTTTCGCGAGGCGTTGGAGTGCGCAAAGAGCGCGGCATAGCCACCGCGCGGTTTGCCGCCATGCTCTCCTACAAAGATGCCATCGATTGCCTGCGCTTCGCGCACCAGGCGACGCCTTTCGTCATCGCGCTGGACGGGCTTGGGAGCACGGGGCGCGAGCTCGGGGCCGGCGGTTGCGGTGGGTTCGATACTCGACGTGCTCGAGCGCAGGTGCCCGCATCCGTCCACATATTGCGCTGTACCACTGGCGTCGAGGCGGCGTATGTCGGCGCGCTCGCTCGCGTAGCCCACAAAGAGCGAGATGCTGTCGCAGACTACGTGCTTATCGACCAAGTCCAACACGGCGTTGTCGACCATCTCGCGCAAGACGGTGTAGGCCTGCTCATAGGCATAGCCTTTCGATAGCACTTGCCCCGTGGTTGTTGAGGTTGCCTGCGGGCGATAGGCCTGAATATCGGCGATCGTTGTCGGCTCACGCCCGAAGGCGTGGTCGATGAGATACTCGGCATTGACGCCGAGCTCGTCGTAAAGCAGGTTTTCGTCGAGCGCCGCGACGCCCATCAGATCGTAGACGCCGTATTTTTCGAGTCGTGCTGCCACGCCGGGGCCGATGCCCCAGATATCGGTGATGGGACGATGGGGCCAGATTTCCTTGCGAAAGGTCTCATCGTCGAGTATGCCGATGCGGCTGGGTACGTGCTTGGCGGTGATATCGAGTGCAACTTTGGCCTGGAATAGGTTGGGGCCGATGCCGACCGTCGCCGTGATGCCGGTGCGCGCCAGGACCTCGTCGCGCAACATGCAGGCGAAGCCTTCCGCATCGGTGTGATAGAGGTCCAGATAGGGTGTCACGTCGATAAAGCACTCGTCAATTGAGTAGACGTGAACGTCTTGCGGACTGACGTATTCCAGGTAGATACCGTAGATCTGCGCCGACACCTCCATGTAGTGCTGCATGCGCGGTACGGCCTTGATGTAGTCGATGCCGTCGGGAATCTCGAATAGGCGGCAGCGGTTGTGAATACCTAAGTCCTTCATGGCCTGTGTGATGGCGAGGCAGATGGTCGTGCGTCCGCGTGATTCATCGGCAACGACCAGGTTGGTGGTGAGTGGATCGAGCCCGCGGTCCACGCACTCGACGCTGGCATAAAACGTCTTGAGGTCGATGCAGATGTAGGTGTGCTGCTCGTGCGCCATCCGTGTCCCTCCATCAAACACATGTTCTTATCGAATACATGTTCGATAATACCCGCTCGACCGGACACCGTCAAAACCTGTCCCTTTTTGGCAGGTATGGTCGTGCGGCTGCATCGGGTTTTTAACGCAGCCCTAAAGAGCGCGAAACAGCTCGGAAAAGCTCGCTTCGTAGCATGAGCCTAACGATTGATGCCGCCTATACGCACGGAAGGGTTGTGGAAAAGATGGTCAATTATGGGTTTGGTATGCCGACGCGCCTTGTTGCGGATGGAGACGTGGCTCGCTGGTGCGGACGATTGGTCGCTCACTACGGAGGCACCAAGGCGCTGGTGGTGCTGGGCGGTGACAAACATACGCGTGATGAACTTGTCACGGCGGCGCTCGGCTCGCTTGATCGAGCCCTGCTCGAGCGCGTGCTTTTTCGCTGTGGCTCGGTTGAGGGTGACGGGGGAGACGAGCTGATCGACGAAGCCGTGGCCCTGGCGACCGACGAAGGCGTGGACTTTGTCCTGGCGATCGGCGATGCCGATACTGCCGGCTTTGCGCGCGAACTCGCTCGTCGCATGGCCGTGCTCGATGCCGGCGAGGACGGCTTTGTTCCCTACGGTTGCATTGTCTCGGAGGGCAAGGTGCCTGCTGCCGCGGGAGCCGGCGAGGTTCCCGTTTTTGCCATTATCGCTCCCGAACTGCTTGAGGGCATTGGGTCTCCTCTGCGCGAGTTGCTCGGCAGCGTGTGCGCCGCGGCCTAATATCTGCCATAAAGGGACAGGTTTATTTTGGTAGGTAAAGCGTTTGACCTGCCAAAATAAACCTGTCCCTTTTTGGTCGGTCGCCGTTTGGGGGCGGATTGGCAACGCTCGCTGATTACGGTCTTGACCTGCGCTAGAATAGAGGCATCTGATTATCCGGGCGCATGGAGGTATGCGCCCGTATGTTGAGGAGGACTTTATGGCAACTGTTGCCGCACCTATCGACGCTACGTCGACCGCCGCTTGGAAGGCGCTCGAGGCCCATCAGGAGAAGCTCGAGGCCGAGGGTATCGACCTTAAGGCATGGTTCGCTGCCGATGCGGAGCGCGTGAACAAGCTGAGCTTTGATGCCGGTGACCTGCACTTCGACCTGTCCAAGAACCTGGTGACCGATGAGACCGTCAAGCTGCTGTGCGATCTTGCCCGCGAGGTGAAGCTCGAGGAGCGCCGTGACGCCATGTTCTCCGGCGAGCACATCAACACCACCGAGGACCGCGCCGTCCTGCACACCGCACTGCGCCGCCCGGCAACCGAGAAGGGCCAGCTCATCGTCGACGGCCAGGACGTCGTCGCTGACGTGCACGAGGTCCTCGACCGCATGTATGCCTTCGCCGAGCGCGTTCGCTCCGGTGAGTGGAAGGGCGTTACCGGCAAGAAGATCGAGCACCTGGTGTCCATCGGCATCGGCGGCTCCGACCTGGGCCCGGTCATGGCTTACGAGGCTCTGCGTCCCTATGCCGACGCTGGTATCGACTGCCGCTATATCTCCAACATCGACCCCAACGATCAGGCCGAGAAGCTCAAGGGTTTGGATCCCGAGACCACGCTCGTGATCATCGTCTCCAAGACCTTCACCACGCTCGAGACCCTCACCAACGCTCGCGAGGTCAAGACCTGGATGCTCGAGCAGCTCAAGGCTCAGGGCGCCATCGACGGTTCCGATGAGCAGAACGCCGAGGCCGTGGCAAAGCACTTCGTCGCCGTTTCCACCGCACTCGAGAAGGTCGAGGCTTTCGGTATCGACCCGGCCAACGCCTTCGGTTTCTGGAACTGGGTCGGCGGTCGCTATTCCGTTGACTCCGCCGTGGGCTTGTCGCTGATCGTCGTGCTCGGCCCCGAGCGTTTCCAGCAGTTCCTCGAGGGCTTCCATGCCATCGACGAGTACTTCTGCAACACGCCGCTCGAGAACAACGCCGTCGCGCTGATGGGCTTGCTCAACGTCTGGTACGTCAACTTCTTCGGTTCCAAGAGCCATGCCGTGCTGCCGTACTGCCAGTACCTGCACCGTTTCCCGGCCTACCTGCAGCAGCTCACCATGGAGTCGAACGGCAAGCATGTCCGCTGGGACGGCAGCGCCGTGACCTCCGATACCGGTGAGATCTTCTGGGGCGAGCCCGGCACCAACGGTCAGCACGCCTTCTACCAGCTGCTGCACCAGGGCACCGTGGTGGTCCCGGCCGACTTTATCGCTTTCGCCAACACTGCCAACCCCGCAACCGACAGCGGCCAGGATGTCCACGAGCTGTTCCTGGGCAACTTCCTGGCCCAGACCAAGGCGCTCGCCTTTGGCAAGACGGCCGATGAGGTTCGTGCCGAGGGCACGCCCGAGCAGATCGTCCCGGCCCGCTGCTTCGAGGGCAACCGTCCGACGACCTCGATCTTCGGCGACACGCTGACCCCGTTCGCACTCGGCGAGCTCATCGCCCTGTATGAGCACATCACGTTTGTCGAGGGCACGGTCTGGGGCATCGACTCCTATGACCAGTGGGGCGTTGAGCTGGGTAAGCAGCTCGCCAAGCAGATTACCCCTGCCTTCCACGATGACGCCGCCAAGGCCGAGCAGGACGCTTCGACCCAGGCGCTCATCGAGTTCTATCGCGCGCATCGCAAGTAGTCGCTGCTGTTAACGCATCGCGCCTTATAGTCAGGGGCCCGTATCCTATCGGATGCGGGCCCCTTTGCTTTGCCGTGGTCCCGGGGCGCACGGCCTTTGTGGAACATCGCCGGGGCGCCGCGCGCTGCGAGAACCCTGCGCCTAGATCTCGGCCTCCGCATGGCCTCGCTGCGCCTCGGGCAGCTCCCCGTAGAGCGGATGGTCTTCGAGCCTAAAGCGCTCGACCTGTTCGGGAGTGCGACCGCGTACAAAGAGCCACGAGCGATCGATCGGCGTCGCCATGAGCGTGCTGGGCAGCGCGTCGGCGCGGTCGGAAAACACCCGGGCACTCTCGGGATCCTGGAACGCCAGCACCAGATGCGTGTCGCAGTTGCCCATGATGGAGCGTGCGCGTGCCTCGCCATAGAGCGCATCGAGCTGGTTGGTCGACTGCAGCAGCAGCGTTGCCCAGATGTTGCGGCTTCGGATAATCGAGAGCACGTTGTCGATCTGGGAGATCTGCAGATTTGCGAAGTCATCGAGCATAAAGCGCACGGGCACGGGCAGGCTGCCGTCGGGCTGCCTATCGGCCTCACGAATGAGGCCCATAAACGCCTGCGAAATAAAGAGGCCGGTCAGCGGATCGAGATTGCGGTCAATATCGCTTACGGTTACAAACAGGGCGCAGGGGGCGTGTCCCATGGAAGCGAAGTCTACCTGATGGCACTCACGATAGAGCTGTGCCGCACCGTCGAATCCCAGACACATGACCTTTTCGGCAAGGATGCCGACGATGCTCGCGTGCATGCGCTCGGCATTTTGCGTAATGGCGTAGCGCCGCCATAGCGAGAGGGCATAGCTTTGGGGGCCGGTCGTGATCAGGTCTTCAAACAATCGACCCGTGGCACCGTCCTGCAGGTGCTCGATCAGCTTGATGACCGAGCTGATCGTCTGCTCGTCGGCGGGTAGCTGTTCGGTGACGTAGGCGATAAGACACGACAGCAGGTTTGCCGCCGCATGATCCCAAAAAGGCTGGTTGTTGTCCTCGATGGGGCAGATGGCCTTTGCCACCGAGAGGATGTCCTGCTGGTTGGGCCTGCCGTCCGCCTTGCGGCGAATGTGCCTCAGGGGGTTGTAGCCGCAGCGCTCGATGCCGGGCGCAAGGGCCGGGACGGTGTTGAGGTCGGCGAAGTTGAGACATTGCACGCGGTAACCGTGGGCTGCCAGCACGGGTCCCACTTCGCGACAGAGCGTGCCTTTGGTGTCGAGCACGATGTAGCTTGCGTTCATTTGCAGCAGGTTGGGCTTGAGGACGTTTCGGGTCTTGCCAGCTCCCGAGGGGCCGATCACAAGTGCATTGTTGTTGAGTCCCGTTTGGCGGGTGTCGCAGGAAAGCGTTCGATCTTTGGCGAGGATGGTGGACGATGCGGACTCAGATGCGGCGAGACGGCTGGCGAGGTTAGACATGGGCGACCTCCTTGGTGGTCGAGAGGATTTCGTGGGCAAAGCCGAGCTCGACGGCGCGCTCGGCCGAAAGGTAGGTGTCTTTTGCAGTGAGGGACTGGATGCGCTTGGGCGTGAGGCCGCTGCGGTCCGAGAGGATTTGCGTGAGGGTCTTGCGGGTCTGCATGAGACGCCGGCTGGTTTCCTGCAACGCAAGTGCCGAGCCGCCTGCCCCCTGGGGGATCAGCGGGTCGTGAATCATGAGCTCTGCATGGGGCGCCATACGGCGATCGTCGCCGCCCATAAAGATCACGGCGCCCATGGACGCGGCGAATTCCAGGCAGACGGTGCGGATGGGGCACGATGCGAGGCGCATGGCGTCATAGATCGCAAGACCCGATCGCACGCTTCCGCCGGCGCTGGCGACAAATATGGTGATGGGGCGGCTGGGGTCGGTGGCATCGAGCAGGCGGATTTGCTGGCATAGGTCGTGGGCCATCGGGGTTTCGATGTTTCCCATGACGGAGAGCTCGCGACGGGCGAGCATCTCATCATAAATGCTGGTGAGCGTGATACCTCGGGCGGATTCACGCATGGTGAGGGGGCTGATGATGGGGGAATGATTGGTGTCCATGAGGACTCCTTTCTGTTGGTTGTGTTGTGGAATAGGATTGTTGCCCGCGGAGGGGCTGGCGGGCTACAGGGTTCGTCCGAGCCTGAGATCGAGCTCGGTTGTGGGGCAGGCTGCCTGTTCGTGCAGCTCGCAAGCGCCAAGGGCTCCAAAGCGATGGAGCGTTGCGACGGGCGTGGTGTAGGCGAGCCGCAGCTGATGCTCGACAGGGGCACATCCGTCATTTTTGTAATGAGCCGCGTAGTACTGCGCGATGCTGGCGTTCATCTCGCTGCCATTGCGATGGCGCTCAAACTGGCGTCTGCAGGTCTCGATGATCTTTGCTACCGACTTGGGTGCCGTCGCGGGAACAAGGGCGAGATAGCCCTCAAATAGCTCGTTGATGCTCAGGAGGCACAGCAGGTCGATCAGCGTCCTTATGGCTGCTCCCTCGGCGGAAAAGTGCGCGGTCATGCGGTTATATCGGTTGCGGTCGACGATGGCCGCATGGGGTCTTGGAGTTTTCTGCCCCGTGGTCCCGGGCTTTTGCCGCGCCTGTGTATTGAGCTCGACGTTGCAGCGCTTGAGGCCGTCCAACGGAAGGAACAGTGCGGTGCGCAGGGTGTTCCGCTTACTTTCGAGTTCATGACGCTCGTCGGGTTCCCATTCGAGCTTGAGTTTCGTGTCGAGCGCCGTAAGCATATGGGCTAGGCAGCCTACGGTAAGAACGTACGAATCGTTGTCGCGTTTTGGGGCATAGGGGTCTGTCAGCTTGCGAATGTCGGGGTCGCCCATGATCTTTGTGCAGCGCTTCAGCAGTTGAGGGTGGTCGGCCAAGATCGTCGCGAGCGGTAGCGACGCGTAGTTCTTTATGGTCGCGGCGGCAAAGGCGGCGTCATATTCGTTTGCATATGCTCGCTCAATGCGGGCATCCAGAATGCTTTTCTTATCGCCGTCTTCAGCGTGGTGGTTTGTCATAGCTTCTCCAATCGGTTGATGTTCGTGCTGTTTGTTGATGTGTTGGTTGTCGTGAGTGATGTGCTTGCCGTGGGTGATGTGCTGACGTTGGGGTGCTATGCGGTTTTCAATGAGCCCGTGAGGCAGTTGCTGCAGGGGCGGGATGGAACGGCCCATGCAAGGCGGAAGGCATCGTGCTCAAAATCGAGACAGCAATGCCCTGGGTGCCTCACATGTGGCAGTTACCTCATTAAGTTGTCATTGCGTTTGGGGTTGTACTTTGCCGATCTTCTTCTCTTACACGCTGAAAACTGAAACTGAATATGCTCAATCAAACGATGACCACCGGAGCGGTCCTCTTTAAGGTACGTTCGTTTTGCTGATTTGGCAAGAACTAATTTTGAAATTATTTTCTACGGGATGAAATGAGGTCGGTGGGGCGGCCACGTTTAGCGTCGTCAGCTTGGTATGTGGTGGCTCGGCGTAGGGGGCGGAGCGATTGCGCCCCACGGTTACACGCTGTTCATGTTCGAGACAATATGACTTTTTGCCCGTTGTAAACGGAGTCGCGATGGGTGTTCTGTATGATGGCTCAGACAAGGTTGTTCAATGACAGGGAGGCATATATGGCAATCAAAGCCATCGCAATGGATATCGACGGCACGCTCACCAACGACCAGAAGGTGATTAGCCCTCGTACGCGCGAGAAGCTGCTTGCGGCGCAGGAGTCGGGCATTAAGCTCATTTTGGCTTCGGGCCGTCCCGCATGGGGACTACATGCTCTGGCGCAGGAGCTCGATCTTCAAAACCATGACGGTCTGCTAGTTGCCTTTAATGGCGCGCATGTGGTCGACGCTCAGACCGATGAGGTCCTTTTTGACCAGGCCATGCCGGCTGACGAGCTGCACCGTCTGATTGATCACCTGCGTAATTTTGACGTGATCCCCATGATCTCGCTCGGTCGGGACCTGCATGTCGAGGATTCGTACCATTGCATGATCACGCTGCCTGACGGCTCGCAGAAGAATATCGTCAAGTATGAGCGCGACGCGTGCGATCTTAAGATTCGCGAGGTGGAGAGTCTGCATGAGGTCGTGGACGCTTATCCCGTAGACAAGCTGCTGACGGCAGGCGACCCGGCCTATCTGCAAGCGCATCACGAGGAGATGCATGCGCCCTTTACCCAGACACTTTCGGGCATGTTTACGGCCGACTGGTACTTTGAGTACACGGCGCCCGGTATCGACAAAGCCCGTGCGCTTGAGGGTGCTCTGCCCAAGCTCGGCATCGATGCCAGCGAGGTCGTCTCGTTTGGCGACGGCCAGAACGACAAGTCCATGATTGAGTGGGCCGGCACCGGTGTTGCCATGGGCAACGCCGTCGATGAGGTTAAGGCTGTGGCCCAGATGGTGACCGCCAATAACAACGAAGACGGTATTGCGGTGGCGTTGGATAAGCTGCTGGGCTAGAATCGCCGATAATGCATGGTTCGGGCGCCTGCTTACAGGCGCCCTTTTGTTAGGGAGGGTGCCGTGTCCGCATTTCCGTTCGACGCCGTTATCTTTGACATGGACGGCGTCATTGTCGATACCGAGTATTACTACCTGGGCGAGACTGCCGCGTTTGCCAAGGAGCTTGGGCTTAACCTGACTCAAGAGGAGTTGAATGGGCAGGTCGGTACCTCGCATCAGTTCTTCCTGCATATGCTGGTCGATTGGTTTGAGCGCGCCGGTAAGGGGCATTTCACTGGCGAGGAAGCGTTGGCCCGTTGGGATGAGTGGGCGCGTGAGCGTCCGCGCGACTATCAGGCTTTGATTAACCCAGGCGCCGTGGATACGATTCGAGAGCTGCCGCGCCGCGGCGTTCGCGTGGCGCTTGCCAGCTCGTCTCCCATGGATAGCATCGAGGAAGTGCTCAACGCGTGCGGGCTGTCGGATGCCTTTGAGTATGTGGTGAGCGGCGAGCAGTTTAAGGAGAGCAAGCCCGAACCCGACATCTACCTGCATGCGCTGGACCTGCTGGGGCTGCCCGCGAATCGCTGCTGCTGCGTTGAGGATTCGGTGCCTGGCATCACTGCCGGCAAGCGAGCCGGCCTGACGGTCATTGCCAAGCGCGAAGAGCGCTTTGGCTTTAGCCAGGATGCCGCGGACAAGATTATCGACCAGCTGCCGGAGCTGCTCACGCTTTCTTAGGAGCGCGGTAGTTGCGCGTTTTTCGGGTCAGATGAGTAAATACCCGACATTTTGGTGCGGCAGCAAGCATACTTTATGCTAATGCGGGCTTAAGGGCTTGTTGAATGCCCTTAAAGCCCGCTTTAGACTGAATTGTGCTGGGAGAGGGTATATGCCATCGACTGAAGGGCTAACTGACGGTAAAGCAGCGATACCGCTGTACCAACAAGTCATTGATATCATTAAAAACGAAATCAACTCCGGTGCCTACAAGGCGGGCGCGCGGATACCCAACGAATTCGAATTGGCTGAGAACTATAAAGTTGGCCGCGTTACCGTGCGACGCGCTATTGAGGAGCTCGTCCAGCAGGGCTATCTAACGAAGCGACAGAGGAAAGGCACGTTTGTCAATGCCCCCAAGCTTAAGCGCAAGATTCGCCAGAAGGATGACGTTCAGAGTTTTTCGGACGCATGCCGCGTTAACGGAATGGAACCGGGGGCGCGCGTCATTTCGAGAAAGATACTGCCGGCGGATTCCACCGAAGCGCAGTTCTTTGGTGTTCCCGTTGGAACTGATTTGATTTGCGTTGAGCGTGTGCGTACTGCCGATGGAGTCCCCGTCATGCTCGAGAACAACATATATGTTTACGAGGACAACGCTTATCTATCAACGGCACCTCTATCTAACCAATCCATTTTTGAGTTCGTGCGCAACCGGACGGGCCGTACGCCCGCGTTTACCGACCCCTGCACGCTCGAGATCGCGTGCGCGTCGCCCGAGGTCGCTCGGCTGTTGGCGGTTCCCGTTGGCGAACCCTTGTTTTACATGGATGCCTTCTTTTTCGATGAGCAGCGGAGGCCGTTTATCATTGGTCGTCAGCGGATCGTTGGATCTCGTTACATTTTTGACATTTAGGACATTGCGAATGGAAACGCCCGGTGGATCATCTCACCGGGCGTTTCCATACCGTTCACGGCGCGAACGCAACCGTTCAACCGCGTTACGGCAATCAGTTTGAAATAATCTTGATGACGGGAAAAGCTGCTGGTAATCTATGGAACGTCATAGAACGTTTGCCTTATGCAAGCGTTGAAGCGAGATGCGATGCAGTCTCGAGTTCTTTGGAGGTATCTGTGTCAGATACGAAGGCGAAGAAGACAAACAGGCGTTTTAAGTTCAAATTACCGCATGTCTATACGATCATGTTCTTGCTGATCGTTGTCTTTGCGGTCCTGACTTGGATCGTTCCTTCTGGTCAGTATCAGCGCAAGACGATTTCGACAGCGGCGGGCGAGCGTGAAGTCGCCGTTGCTGGAACCTATGAACAGGTCGATAAGAACTACACCGATTCCGAGACCGGCGAGACCATCAATCTGGGCCAGGATATCTTTGCGGTCCTGCAAGCGCCTACTAAGGGCATCCAGGAGGCTGCCGACGTCGTTGCGTTCGTCTTATTGATTGGCGGATCGTTCGCAGTCATCACCAAGACCAACGCTTTGAATGCCGGCATGAGCCGTGTGATTAAAAAGCTCAAGAACAAGGACATCCTCATCATTCCCATCACGATGACGTTGCTGTCCATTTGCGGCACTACGTTTGGTATGTCTGAGGAAGCCCTGCCGTTCTATGCCATCTTCATTCCCATCATGATGGGTATCGGTTATGACTCGATGACGGCATTCATCATCTGCTTCCTTGGTCCCAACCTGGGATATTGTGCCTCGACCATAGATCCGTTTAACGTCTTGATCGCCCAAGGCATCATTGGCATCGAGGGCAATCCGCAACTGTGGCTGCGCGCCGTTTCTTGGGTCATCTTCACTGCCGTCGGTATCGCATGGGCCATGCGCTACGCCATGCGCGTCAAGAAAAACCCCGAGTCGTCCATTACGTACGAGGACGACAAGCTCAAGCGTGTTGAGTTTTCCGTGACCGATGCCTCCATCGAGGAAGAGTTCACTACCCGTCAGAAGCTCGTGCTTATCGATTTTGCCTTCGGCATGGGCATTATCGTCTGGGGTCTTGTTACCCAGGGCTGGTATATGAATGAGATTTCCGCCGTGTTCCTTGGTATGGGCTTGCTTGCCGGTATCCTTGGCGGCCTTGACCAGCAGACGATCGCCGAGGAGTTCGTTAAAGGCATTGCCGACTTTGCGTATGCCGCTATCGTCATCGGCATCGCTCGCGGTATCTTGGTCATCGCAGAGGGTGGCATGATCATCGACACCATCCTCCAGGCGCTCGCTACTGCACTCGCCGGTGCACCTGCCGCCGTCTACACCACGTTTATGTATATCGTCCTTGGCCTGCTCTCTTTGCTGGTTCCCTCGAGCTCTGGACTTGCGGCGCTCACCATGCCCGTCATGGGTCCGCTGACCGAGCTTATGGGCCTCAATCCCGAAGCCGCCGTTACCGCGCTCCAGTTTGCTAATCAGACCATCAACACCATCAGTCCCGTGGCGGGCATGACGGTTGCCGGCCTTGCCGTGGCAAAGATCTCGTTTGGTCAATGGTGGAAGACCATTTGGAAGTTCTTCATTTTCATGGTCGTCTTTGGCCTGATCGTAACGGCAATCTCTGGCATGCTTCCGGTGTAGGTGGTTGTGATGTCTGATCGTTTAACGGTCCTGACGTCTAAGAGCGTCTTTACCGGTACGGGGGACCTGCCGTTCGAAGGTTTCGTAGCGGTCCGTGGCAATCGAATTGAGGCGGTTGGCACCAAGTGTGAGGTAGCTTCGTATTTGACCCAGGCGGACGAGGTAGTTGACCTGGGCGACCGCACCGTCATGCCTGGCCTGATCGATGTGCATACCTTCTATACGGGCTGGGCGCTGCGGACGTTGGGGTCTGATCTATCCGGCGTCGCTGATGCCAAAGAGGCCGTGTCGCTCTTGCGTGCATGGAAAGATGATCATCCGGATTGCGCGGCGGCTTTTGGCCACAACCTGCCCGAAACGTTGGCATCGGATGCCGAGAACGCAAACACAGCAGCTGTGTTTGACGAGTGTTTTGGCGATATCCCTGTCGTCTGCTTTACACCGGGCGCGGAGACCTGTGTTCTCAATGCTGCCGCCAGTGCGCGATACGGCTTTACACCGCAGGCGTGCTATGCCGAGAAGATCTGGCGCATGATGAGCGATTTCCTCACGCTGCCCGAGGTGCGTGCCGGATATTCGGACTACATGAGCATGCTTAACGAGCGCGGCGTTACCGCCATCAAGGAGATGGCGTTTGATGACTACTACGGCTTTGCCGACGAAATGGCTCGCCGTGAGGAATCTGGCGAGCTGACGGTTCGCGTCTCCATGATGTCGCAGCCGGTGGGTGCCGGTGCAAATCTGGCATATGCCCGCAAGGCGCGAGAGCGCTTCCGGGGACCGTTCGTTCGTTTTTCCGGCTTCAACCGTATGACCGATCGCGGCGTATGGGCAGGGCTTGCCGAGATGATAGACCCCTATGAGGACACGGCCGATGCGGGCGCTGCCGGCAAGACGGTCGTCGAGGAGCCAGAGTGGGATCTGATTGAGAACGAGCTGCGTGCAATTGATGCTGACGGCTTCCGATATTCCTTGCATTGCCAGGGCGATGGCGCCGTTCGCCGCACCGTGGCGCTCTATGCCTCGCTGCCTCGAGACGAGCATGGACGGATGCTTCGCCGCCATGCGATTACCGATCTCGAGAACTCTGATCCGACCGATCTTGTCGAGTTTGGCAAGTTAGGTGGAATTTGCGAGGTCTATCCGCAGATTCTGACGCTGGACCGGCGCGAGGATTGCCTGTCGATGATGCGTCGACAAATTGGCGAGACGCGACTTTTGCACAGCTGGAATCGCCGCGGCATGGAAGATTCCGGATGCACAGTGTGCTGTGGCACTGATTTGCCGCTGCTGATCCCGAGCCTGGGCGAGTCAATCTACAGTGCGTGCGGCGGATACTTCGACGACGGACTGCCCGTGAATGAGGCCAACGTGCTGACGCTTGTCGAGCTTTTGCGCGCTTGGACTGTCGGGGGCGCGTACGACCTGATGCGCGAAGACGAGCTGGGTACGCTTGAGGTCGGCAAGCTTGCCGATATTTGCGTGCTCGATCGGGATGTGTTCGACCTCGATTATCGCGACGCACGCGATCTTGCGGTTGATATGACGATGTCGGACGGACAAATCGTGTTCGATCGAAATAAGGAGGCATAAGATGTCTGAATCCAAACCGACGCTGCGCCGCGAGCAGATTGCGGGCATGAATATCCACTACATCATGTGGTCGCTCGATTACTTCCTTGATGTGCAGCAGCGCTTGGGCTTTGAGTCCATTGAGCTATGGTGTGCGGAGCCGCATGTGACGCTCGACCATACGGGCTACTTTGAGGCTGAGGTTCTGGCGAAAAAGGCTGCAGACCGTGGGCTTAGGTATCGTACTCTGTGCCCCGAGAATGTTGTCTATCCTTGGCAGTACTGCGCACGCAAGCCGCTGCATGAACAGCGCAGCCTGGCGTACTTTAAACACGGCATTGAGCTTGCCGAGGTACTTGGGTGCGACCGTATGTCCGTCAACTCGGGCTGGGGCGACTGGGACGAGGACCGCGAGGAAGCCTGGAAGCGCAGCCGCGAGCACTTGTCCATTCTGGCGGAGTATGCCGGCGAGCACGGTCTGGTGCTTACGATGGAAAGCCTGCGTCCCGAGGAGAGCAACCTTGTGACGACGGTTTCCGATGCGAAGCGCATGATTGACGAGGTCGCGAGCCCGTACTTACAGCCCATGGTTGATACAACCGCGATGGGCGTTGCAGGCGAGACGCTCGAGGACTGGTTTGCCGCCTTTGGTGATGGGGCAATTCACGAGATGCACTTTATCGACGGTGACCCGTATGGCCATCTGGTGTGGGGCGATGGCAAGCACGATATGGACGCCTTCGTCGCCACACTCAACGCCCATGGTTTCGACGGCATGCTGGGCCAGGAAATCACGGACGGTCGTTACTACGATGACCCGGCGGCGGCAGATGCCAAGAGCATGGCCGCATTCGAAAAATATCTGATTGACTAAAACAACCATCGGCCACGCAACCAACGTCATTGATTGCGGGCCAAACAAGAAAGGAACTGGATATGAACGCACACGATCTGATCAAAGAGGCAATTGCCGAGAAGGGCAAGTTCGACAGCGTCTACTGGATTGCTTGCGGTGGCTCCATGATCGATTTGATCCCGGCTCATGAGCTTCTGCAGCGCGAGGCAACCGCCTTCACTTCGTATATCTATACGGCTCGCGAGTTCGATATCATGCGTCCGCGTCGTCTGGGCGAGAAGTCCCTGGTCATTGCCTGCAGTCACAGCGGCAACACCCCGGAGGTCGTCGAGGGCTGCGAGATTGCCCTTGCTGCCGGCGCTACGGTGATCGCCCAGACCGACAACGCTGGATCCAAGATTGACTCCGGCAAGTGGACCACGTGGGTCTACCCATGGGGCGAGGGTGTGCCGCAGGCCGAGGTCCCCGCTGGCATTTCGCTGTCGCTTGCGGCAGAGCTGCTCGATCAGCAGGAGGGCTACGCCGATCTTGCCGATATGTATGCCGGTATCGCCGAGATGGATAAGATTCTTCCCCCGGCACGCGAGAAGGTAAATGCCGAGCTGGGCGATCGCTTTGCCAAGCTTTGCCAGGAGCACGAATTCTTCTATATTCTGGGCAGCGGTCCCAACTTTAGCCAGACCTACGGTTTCGCTATCTGCTCTCTTATGGAGATGCAGTGGCAGCACTGCAGTTACATCCACTCTGCCGAGTACTTCCACGGCCCCTTCGAGGCTACTCAGGATGGCGTTTTTTACTTCCTGCAGATGGGTTCCAGCGAGTGCCGTGCTATGGACGAGCGCGCCCTGGCGTTCCTTAAGACGCATACCGATACGCTGATGGTGCTCGATGCCAAGGAGTACGGTATGGAAGCCGTGCCGGCGAGCGTCCGTGCCTATCTGGACCCGGTGCTGTTCTACGCCATGAACTGCGAGCTGCGTGCCGCACGCGGCAAGGTGTTTGACCATGATCCCGATTTCCGTCGCTACATGGGCGTCGTCGAGTACTAGAAGGGTAAATACCATGGCATTTAACGTTAACGCGCTCGGATTTGGCGACAACGTCGTCGATCGCTACGAGCATATCCACACCATGTATCCTGGCGGCAACGCGGTGAACTTTGCCGTTTATGCCAAGAAATGCGGTGCCGCACGCTCCGCATACATGGGCATTTTTGGCAATGACGCCGCTGCCGAGCATGTCATTGCAAGCCTCGAGGATGAGGGTATTGAGCTTGACAAGTGCGAGCAGATGATTGGCGAGAACGGAGCGGCTCGCGTGACCGTCGTTGACGGTGACCGTGTCTTCCTTGGCTCCAACGAGGGCGGTATCCGTGGCGATGCGCGCTATGTCCTCGATCGCTTTGACCTTTCGTACATGAAGCAGTTCGATGTGGTTCATTCGGGCAACTATTGCTTTACCGAGCGCGAGCTGCCCAAGCTGAAGGCTGCGGGCGTCACGGTCTCTTTTGACTTTTCGGACGACTCCACCGACGAGTACTACGAGCAGATTGCGCCCTACGTCGATTTTGCTTTCTTTAGTGCGGCGGATGCCGCGAGTGAGGACGAGATTCGCGAGCGTCTGGCATGGGTGAAGGGTCTGGGTCCGCGTTTTGTGTCGGCTACGGCGGGCGCCGAGGGCTGCATTGCTTACGACGGCGAGCGTTATTACCGCCAGCTGGCTAAACCGGTAACGGACATGAAGGACACCATGGGAGCGGGCGATTCGTTCCTCACTTCGTTTTTGATGTGCTATCTCGATTCCGCCAAGCGTGGTGAGGACGGCGCCGAGGCCATCGAGCGCGCGCTCGACTTTGCTGCCGGTTTTGCCTCGACCGTGTGCGGCATGGAAGGTTCTTGGGGCCACGGAGCACCAATCGTCGAATAGCCGAGCTGTCCCGGGGAGCTGTATTGGTGCCTTCCCGTGACTCGGTGGTCAAAAAAAGCCAAATATGAGTACTGTGACTAATTTAGTCGCAGCAAAATCGACCCCTTCAGACGTGATTTGAGCGTTTGGAGGGGTTTAAGATTGCGAAAATGCAGGATGAGTGACTGTAAAAGTGTTAGTTAATGGACAATCGTAGATTATTCTGGTGGTCGGAAAGCTCAGAGTAATGTATCCATTTCGCTAGCAGTACTCATATTTGACGTTTTTTGACCACAGGGGTTAGCGAAGGCTAAAAACAGAGTGTGCATTCGCTAAAACCGCCGACTCAATTTGCTTTGCGTCGCATTTTTTGAGCGAGGCGACGTGTTCTGAGGCGCTTTCGAGCGATCTGATGAGTGACTGTGCGCTTATTTCTGCGTTTGCCTCCGCTGGTGCATCGGTCTCGAGCAGTAAACGATCGAGTGGAATTTGTCGCACGTATTCGCGTCCTCGTTTAGATGCGAGCATGCGTTCGTTGACGGAAAAATAACAGCCCGCATTACGCGCGCGGACGAGTTCGTCCGAAGTACCGCTAAACCAGTGGAAGATGATAACGGGGGAGTCGGGGTTTGGGATGAGTAGCCCATGCGATTCGAGGACGTCCAGTACGGCTCCTGCCGAACGAACGGCGTGAATTGATATCACGCGCCCGGTAAGAGGATGCTGCACGAGCGCATCGCAGAGCCGGTTAAGTGCCTGTATTTGTAGCGGCTCACTTCCAGCAAAGCGCGCGGAAAAGTCGAGTCCGACTTCGCCGATGTAGCGTTCTTGGGCAGCAACTTCGCAAAGCAGATTGACTTCGACAAAACCGCAGTGGCCATCGGCGAGCCACCAGGGGTGAAGCCCAACGCCGGCGATGATGCCTGGTTGGCGACAGGCACGCTCGTTTGCGGCCGAAAAGTCGCGCGGATTGACGCCGCAGTCAAATAGACCCAAGCCCAGCGCCGTCGCCTCATCGGCAACGGCGTCCGGGTGAGCCATTAAATCAAGATGGCAGTGTGCATCAAATAACCGGGGTTCCATCTCGGTGCGCTCCGCTAGTCCAGACGTTGGCCATCGGAGCGTACGCGCTCAGTGCCGCGGCCGCTGATCTGGCGGATAACCTCGCCGGCAATCATCTGGCCCATGATGGGCGGCATAAAGCTGGCGGTTCCCAGCTCGGTGCGCTCGTGGATGTTGGAAGGGTCGCGGGGCTGTGTCTTAACCGATTCCTCGCAGCTAAACAGTACATGCAGGCTCTTGATTCCGCGCTTCTTGCATTCTTTGCGCATGATGCGGCTCATGGGGTCACGTACCGTATCGAAAATGTCGGCAAAGCGGAGGCACTCGGGATGGAGCTTGTTGGCCCCGCCCATGGAGCTAACCAAACGAATGTCGTGGTCCTGAGCATATTTGGCAATGGTGAGCTTGGCCGAGATGGTGTCGATGGCGTCGACGACGTAGTCGAGCTTGCCGTCCGTCTGCTCCAAAACGCTCGCGAAGAAATCATCGATGTTGTCGCTCAGCAGGTATTCGGTGCGCTTGATAACGGTGGCGGCGGGATTGATATCGCGAATCATGGCATCCATCACGTCCACTTTGCGCTTGCCGATGGTGCTGTGAAAGGCGATGGCCTGGCGATTGATATTGCTGGGTGCGATGATGTCCTTGTCCAGAATGACGAAATGACCGATGCCGCCGCGGGCGAGTGCCTCGCAGCAGTTGGAGCCCACGCCTCCGCAGCCGAGCACCAGCACCGTAGCATCGGCGAGCCTATCGAGTGCCTCGTGGCCCATGATGATCTCGAGCTTGGTGTCGCGTGTCTCGACGAGAGCGGCAGCGGTTTCGGTCATAGACATCCTCCGATGGGGAAGCGAATCGTGTTTTAGCTATTGCCATTATAGGTGTTATCGCGATTCCATTTGAGCCCTTGGGCTTGTTGAAATGGGGTCGGGGTTCGCATAAGATTGAAGCAGATGGCACCCGTTGCAGCGGGTTGGCCAACTCCAAAACACGTTTGTAGCGTGAGAAGTGGCCGTCTTCGCATTACGCGGAGGCGGCTATTTTTATGAGTACAAGATTAGATGGTTAGACAAACATCTAAATATTGAGTATAGTGTGCACGTCATGAGAGATGATGAGAGGAGGTCTTATGCCAGGAGAGGGTTTTAAGGCGCTTGCCGATCCAACGCGGCGGCGCATTTTGGAACTACTGCGCGAGGGCAATTGTACGGCCGGAGAGCTTGCCGAGCATTTTGACATCAGTAAGCCGTCGCTGAGCCATCACTTGGCGACACTCAAAAACGCCGGGTTGGTGACCGACGAGCGCCATGGCCAAAGCATCGTATACAGCTTAAACACCACCGTCATGCAGGATTTAATTGGCTGGTTTATGAGCTTTACAAACACGGAAGGTGATAAGGATGAATAACGAAAACAAGGGCATTCACCCCACGGGGGTATCGTCGCGCGTGTGGATTGCGCTGGTCGCTCTGTGCGTCGCCAATGTCGTAGCGCACCTCATAGTGATGCCGAGCTTGCCTGCGCAGATTCCCACGCACTGGGGCGCGAACGGCGCCGTCGACGGTTGGGGTCCTAGCTGGATGGCCTCCGCGCTCGGCGTGCTGCCTCTGGCGCTTCTCGCAATGTTCTGCGTGGTGCCGCGCATCGACCCCAAAGGTGAGGCATATCGAACCTCGGGCAAGTTCTACCAGGGCTTCGTAATCGCCTTCACCTTGTTCATGTGCGCCATAAGCTGGCTGGGAGAGCTTACGGTTTGGGGCGTGGTGCCGGCGGTCGGTTTGGTTAACGTGCTGATTTCCGGTGTTGTCGGTTTGCTGTTCATCGGCGTAGGCAACTACTTGCCGCGTGTGAAGCAGAACTATACGCTCGGTATCAAGACACCCTGGGGGCTTGCCGATCCCGAGAACTGGCGCCGTACGCAGCGTTTTGGCGGCGCCTGCTTTATGGTGCTGGGTATTGGCCTGATTGTGATGGGCGTGGCAGGCAGCGTGCTTTCGAGTGAAGTCGTCGCCACGGTGATTGCGGTTCTGGCGTTTGGTTCGGTTGGAGCCGTCTACGTCTACTCGTATCTGTTGTGGCGCAAATCGCAGCGAGCCGCTCGTTAAGGTTGCGGAAAACTAGCGTACGCAGTTCATAGTATGTTCCGGGGGACTTTTCCCAGGTAGTATTAGGGGGTGTGGGCAACCATGCCCCTTTTTCGTTACGTTTCAGAGCTCGTTCCCTCATTTCGTTTCCACTAAAGCGAATCAAGAATAGGGAAACAGCAGGTAGAAAGGATAGAACAGACATATGGCGGAGTTTATCTACCAGATGTATCAGGCTCGCAAGGCCCATGGCGACAAGGTAATCCTTGACGACGTGACCCTGAGCTTCTACCCCGGTGCCAAGATCGGCGTCGTGGGTCCCAACGGCATGGGCAAGTCGACCCTGCTCAAGATCATGGCCGGCATCGAGGAGGTCTCCAACGGCGATGCCAAGCTCACCCCCGGCTACACCGTGGGCATCCTGCAGCAGGAGCCGCCGCTCGACGACGACAAGACCGTTATCGAGAACGTGCGCATGGCGTTTGGCGATATGATCGCCAAGGTCGATCGCTTCAATAAGATCGGCGAGGAGATGTGCGACCCGGACTGCGACATGGACGCCCTCATGGTCGAGATGGGCAAGCTCCAGGACGAGATCGATGCCGCCGACGGCTGGGATATCGATTCCAAGCTCGGCCAGGCCATGGACGCCCTGCAGCTGCCCGATTCCGACATGCCGGTTAACGTGCTCTCTGGCGGCGAGCGTCGCCGCGTGGCCCTGTGCAAGCTGCTGCTCGAGGCTCCCGATCTGCTGCTGCTCGACGAGCCCACGAACCACTTGGACGCCGAGTCGATCCTGTGGCTCGAGCACTTCCTGCACAACTACCAGGGCGCGGTGCTTGCCGTCACACACGATCGCTACTTCTTGGATAACGTTGCCGAGTGGATCTGCGAGGTCGACCGCGGTCACCTTTATCCCTACAAGGGCAACTACTCCACGTATCTGGAGACCAAGGCCGCGCGTATCGAGGCCCAGGGCAACCGTGACGCCAAGCTCGCCAAGCGCATGGAGGCCGAGCTCGAGTGGGTACGCAGCTCGCCCAAGGCTCGCCAGGCCAAGAACAAGGCCCGTCTGGCTCGCTACGAGGAGATGGAGGCCGAGGCCCGCGCAAGCCAGAAGCTCGACTGGACCGACATCCGCATCCCTGTGGGCCCGCGTCTGGGCAACAAGGTGCTCGAGGCCCATCATCTGCACAAGGAGTTCGATGGCCGCGTGCTCATCGACGACCTTTCGTTTACCCTGCCGCGCAACGGCATCGTGGGCGTCATCGGCCCCAATGGTGTGGGCAAGACCACGCTGTTCAAGACGATTGTGGGTCTGGAGCCGCTGACTTCGGGCGAACTTGAGGTGGGTGAGACCGTCAAGATCTCCTATGTCGACCAGAACCGTTCCGGCATCGACCCCGATAAGAACTTGTGGGAGGTCGTCTCGGATGGCCTGGACCACATGATGGTCGGCGAGACCGAGGTTCCGAGCCGTGCTTATGTGGCGAGCTTTGGCTTTAAGGGCCAGGACCAGCAGAAGCGCGCTGGCGTACTCTCCGGTGGCGAGCGCAACCGTCTGAACTTGGCGCTTACGCTCAAGCAGGGCGGCAACCTGCTGCTCCTCGACGAGCCCACGAACGACCTCGACGTCGAGACGCTGTCCTCGCTCGAGGCGGCGCTGCTCGAGTTCCCGGGCTGCTCGGTGGTCATTAGCCACGACCGTATGTTCCTGGACCGCGTCGCCACGCACATTCTGGCGTGGGAGGGCACCGACGAGAATCCGGGCAACTGGTATTGGTTCGAGGGCAACTTTGAGGCCTATCAAGCCAACCGCATCGAGCGCTTGGGCGAGGACGCAGCCCAGCCGCATCGTATTCACCGCAAGCTGACGCGTGACTAATTTGTTACGCGGTTTTACCAAACCGCGTAACTGCTCGACGCTGCGCGGGCCGCAAGCACCCCATCTTGCCGTTCAAACCGTCGCTCGCGTACCGAAGTACGCGTCGCTCCTCTTTCACGGCAACCTGGGGCACTTGCGGCCCGCTCGCTGTTGGTTACGCAACATCAACAAATAAAAACGGCTCAAATCCTGATTTGGATTTGAGCCGTTTGTCGTTACTGCTCGGGTTCTTCGACTTTATCGATGGTCCAGGCGGCTCCGAGACCGCCGGTGGTGTTGCGGCGGATGCGCACGGCAACCTCGCGGCGCTCGCCGGCCTGCGTGTACCGCAGGGGGAAGATTGCGCGGTTTCGCGCGGCCTCGATGGTGCCGCGTTCGCGGGCGATCCAGTAGTACTCGCCGACAATGCCGAGGGTGTCGGCGCCGTAGGGGAGATAGGTCGACAGTTGGTGCAGAAGCGGGCCGGGGCAGAAGACCTCGGTTGCGAAATCGATGGGGAAGTCCTCGGGGATGGCGGGCGCTACGGGTGCGGGGGTTGGGGCCGCTGTGGGTGCCGGTGCGGGAATTTGGTCGAAAGCAGCGGCGGGCACGTTCTCGATGACGGGTGCGGGCTCCGGCGTCGCTTCCGGCCTGGTCGTGGAATCTGCGGGCTCCTCGGTGACGGGCGCGATTACAGCTGCGGTTTCAACCTCAACCTGCGTCGCGTTCTCGTTCTCGACGCTCGACTTTGCCTCGATGGGCGTGGATGCCATGGTGGTTATGCCGGCGTTTACGTTCTCGGGGTCATAGACGACCGTGAGCGAGATGGCGGGCTGCGGCGTCTCGGGCTCCGGCGCCGACTCGGTAGCGTCTTGATCTGCGGGCTCGTCGGACTGATCGTCCTCGCCCTCGTTGCCAAAGACATCGCTGTTTTGGAACGCAGGCGTCTCGGGTTGGTCAGCGGCTTCTTCGGTTGTCGACTTGGGAGCCTCGTTGAGCTCAGCGGTGGCTTCCTGCTCGGATATGACTTCGGGATCGGTCGTGGCGGCGATTTCGGTTTCGGCTTTTGCTGTTACCTCAATAGCGACTTCGATCTCTGTCTCGGGCTCGGGTTCCGGTGCGGCTTCAACCATAGCTTCGGGCTCGGGGCGCTTAACGTGCTTGGGACGCACTGCCTTGAGGTCCTTCTCGCCGCGCTTTTTCTTTTTGTAGGACTGCTTGGCGCCCTTGGCTGCCTTGGGCTTGTCCTCGCCCTTGGCAAGGGCGGCATCCCAGGCCTCGTTGGCGATGACGGTGGCATACAGGCGACCGCCCTTAAAGACGGTCAGCTTAATGCAGTCGTTGAGCTCCTCGAGCAGCTCGCGCGTGGACTCAAAGCCCAGGTCATAAGCAGTCATGTCACCAGCGGCGAGTGCCTCCTCGACCTGCGTCATAAACGTTTGCTTGCCGCATCCGATTGCGTCGCGCAGCAGGCGATACAGATAGATGTGGTTGCCCAGCGATAGCGTGGGCCTAACTATTGTCTTGCTCATGGCAAATCTCCTCTTTACACACCAAAGCATCTTACCATCGCACGGGGCGTGCCACCTCGGCGCCCAAGGCAAACGGGCGCGACCGTTGCCGGTTCGCGCCCGTTATACAGGTCGGTTATCTATGAGAGACAAACGTGCTTAGTTGCCCGATGCCGTGCCTTGGCTCGAGCTGTCAGATGCCGTGCCGGACGCGGTTCCGCTCGAGCTGTTGGTGTTGCTGTTGTCTGCTGCGCCCGTTCCCGACGTGTTGTCGCTGCTTGTCTGGTCGCCCGTACTCGGCTGCGAGCCGTCAGTCGTTTGGCTTGAGTCGGTCGTGCCGGACGGCGTGCCACTGTTGGCCGTAGAGGAATCGGTGCCCTGCGATTGGTTTTGGGTGTTCGAGGACGAATTGGCAGAGGTAGGACTGTCTTGCGTGTCGTCCGTCTGTGCCTGCTGATCCTGCGGCTGAGTGTTGCCATTTGCATCGCTCTCGGTCGTGCGCGACGACAGGATTGGCTCGGGACGCTCGCCCAGACCCTCACCGGCAGTGGTGATAAGGATGGCGCCGGCGCAGGCGATGACCGCGACGATGGCGATGGCGATCGAGAAGACGATGACCTTCTTTTGTGTCTGGCTGCGCTCTGCCGCCGCCTTGGCGCGCAGACTGTTGGGGGCGACGCGCGTCGTGGTCGCGCGTCCCGCAACCTGGCGCATCTCCTGCGTGGTCGCGGCGCCACCTAGGTGCTCCTCGACATTGGGCTCAACGGGCTCATAGGCGCCGGCGGGGTAGTCGACGTCGGCGTGCGTGCCCTTGATTGCTTCGGCGCTGGCGGAGATAAAGTGGCGGTAGACCTGCGAGGACACAACAGTGATGACTGAGCTCACAGCGGCACCAATCACCGAGCCGGCAATGCCGATCTTTGAAGCAAGCGCCACGCTCGTGGCGGCGGCTGCGGCGCCGGCGACGATCTGGGGAATGGAAATGTCGTCGAACAGGCCCTTTTTGGGCGCGATGGCCATGGTCTGTCCGATGGAATGGTTTTCGTGAACGCCGTTGTTGAGCGCGGCCGGTGTCATGACGCGTGTACGCGGCGCGTCGGTGTACTTGGATGTCATACGGGGTCCTCCCGGTTCGTTTAGTGCTATGACAGGTTGTCTAGCCCCAAGGGTACCCATCTCGTGTGGACCGAAGATGGACTCGCCCGCAACACCACCAACTCACCAAAGCCATGGGGCTTCGTTTCGTCTGTCTTTTTAGCGTTGGGCTCGGTGCCCGTTTCGATATGCGGTAATTTCGCACGGAATCTGACCCAGAAACGTACGAAAAGAGTGTGCAAAGGCGGCCTATTTGTTCTTACGAGAGTTGTGGAGCACTTCGATGACGCATTTTGATCGGGCAATATCATCGATTAATATGTCCTGGTCCGCTCGCGCTATTTCGTCAAGGTTGGCGTCCCACTCATCTAAAAGAACCACGTTGCAGTTCTCTTCTAGATAGCCAGACTCCAAGAGCTTGAGTATTCGAGTGACCGCTTGTCCGCTTGATGCCTCTTGTGTGTCAAGTTCTGTGAAATAAAGCATTGGGTGGGCGGGAAGAAGAAAAGCCCTATCTCCCAATCTTTCTTTGAGCAGTGCTAAGAGTGTGCTTTTCCCGCTGCCATTGGCTCCTCGTAGCGTCGTTCTCCCTGGGGAGAAATTTCGAGTAGCGGTTTCAATATCGGCCATATTCTTGGGAACAACGCTGCTCTCTACCCCTTCTGCTGGGATAACCCGTAGCTTGTCCCACTTAATGAGTCCATGTTGGCGTTTTTCTTCGTTGGTGAGAATCAGGTTGTCTCGAACTAATGCTGTCCTCGTTGTCCTTTCGGAGAGCTGGATTGCATATACAACTATCACGTTGATGTTTTGAAGAATCGATACCTGCCTTGGAAGAATGGCTATAAGGGCTGTTAGCGGGGCGGGGCTGCCTGCATGGACCAAACAGTAATGGAAAATCGCAACGATAAACGGGATAGTGCTTGCCACTGTTGCGAGGGTAGAGAGTCCACCTCGAGCGAGCGTAAGGCTGATCTGTGCCCGCTTCGAGGTGTTTTCTCTTGCGAGATAATACGTGCTCCAATCTCTAAAGCAACGGGAGTTTCCGATCCACGAATTCGGGATGCACTTTCGTATTGCAGAAAAAAGGCGCGACCGTGCAATTTGCGATTCTGATGCTGGTTTCCTTACTAAACGAAACGAAATCAGTGCTGTGGATAGAGATATTCCGCCCGACAAAACGATTGCCACGGCAAAGGAGCTGTCCAATACACTGGCTGTCGCCGCTGTATTAAAAATGATATTAATTAAGGTCGTAAATGCATCAGCCGCATAGGCGACGTTATCTGAAATGACAATCCAGAGCTCCGTGTCGATATAGGGCTCCTTTTCCGTTTTAATGCGCTTGTTAAAGAAGGCGCTAGTTGCGCCATAGTTTGAAGTCGCGGCATGACTTACGGCCTTATTGAGAAACCAGTACTTTGACCGTTCTTTTTCGAATTCAATGAACATCTCGGGGATGCTGACGGAAGCCAACAGGACGCAGAACACGATAATCGAGCGAGTGGGGTCAATGCCTGAGGATACGTCGCAGGCAGCACTCGCGATGGCGATGGTGGTAAGAGCGACCATTCCCTGCTGGGCAAGGATACCAATGATACAAAGGACTACCGGCACGGCTGAGAACCTCCAGAGGGATTGCAAAGCAGCTCGTGGATTCGCGGTATGGCTACGCAATCAACGAACTTCAGAAAATTAGTTAATTCATAGTCACAAATGGCTTCGGCGGATTTGAAGTGCCTTTCAACTTGGCATCCGCCATTGCAGTAACCGCCAATTGGACATTGCAGGCACTTCTCACTACGATGCTCGATGGGGTTGAGCCATGAATGTGACGTGTTGACGGACTGCTCATTTTCAGGAAGCCTGAATTTGTGGTTTCCGACTGTTGTCGTGCAACGATAGCGCTGCATATCGGGGCTTAAGTAGTATCCGCGAATAATGTTTGAGGTGGCCCAGCAGTATGCGAATCGTTCTTTACCGTATTCATTCTGTCCAAAGTCAACTCCGAGAATCTTAGACGGAAATTCGGTTGACTTCATAAATCCCGATATCAACCACTTCGGCCGATAGTTTTCGAAAATTTCGATTAATTTACGCTGTATCTCGTATTCATAGACTTCGTTGTTTCTATTTGTTGCATATCGGTCGTAAACTCGTCCAATTTCAAATTGAAAGAACGGCGATGTAGTCCATCCAGAGTTTTTAACAAAAAGAATCAGCTGTTCAAGTGAATCTATTGAAAGTTTACTGACATTGCTGCACACGCGGATGGGGAGTCGCAGTTCTGTCATGGCATCAACGGAGCGTTTAATTGCTTCGAATGACCCTTTTCCGTTTTTAGTTACACGGGCCGTGTTGTGAATTTGTGCCGTTCCGTCTAGGGTGACGCTAACGCTCTTCAATACGTCCCTAAACAAAACGAACAGATCTAAAAACGAGAGGAGGTCGTAGCCATTCGTAACTATCGAAACTCCAACACTCTCTTCGCGAGCAAGTTTGAGGACATTGGAAACAAAGTTCCTGGTCTTGTGCTGCAACGGTTCTCCGCCGAATAGTTCTATAACGGTTGGGTTGTTTGGGTATAGACGCTTCGCTTCCTGAACGAAAACAGCTGCCTCTTCAAGCATCGACGACATGTTATTTTCGGCGCTTTGTGGTTCTTGCAGGTCGAAGGCGCGTTCGAAGCAATACGTGCACGCCAAATTACAAGAGAAGGTCGGACAAAGTGATATGACGTTAATTCCGCGTTGAAGTTCATGGTATTCGGAGTCGAAAGCAATTGACTCTAGCTCGGATTTAGAATCATTTGTTTTCGGAAAATATCGACCCGCTATCCTGCATAGGCGCGTTGAAGGATCGATTGCATCTTTCGGGGCTATATCGATGATATTGTTCCATGAATCTATGACCAGAGAATTATTGTCATCAAATGGTCGAATGAAAATATTGGGGCCAAGATAGAAGGCTTTTGCCTGCTTTTGGACATCGACGCGTTTCGGATGTCCATCAATGAATGTAGTGATTTCCATGGTGTCTTCCCGTAATAGGGGCACGACGACAATAGGCTCAAATCGAATGAATGGCTACTTGGACAGCGGTGTTAGTAGCGGATGGGAATCAAATCCTGTTCAGCCTTATGCTCCTCGGCATAAGATGTTTCAGGAATGCTATTGATGAGAGAATCAGATGCATCGATTCCATATTTAGACAAAATAGAGCGCAAATCATCAGTTGACATAATAAAACCTCCCTGTGGGGGCCTATTATCGCCGTGCCGAATGGACTAGCCTTTTTACGGCTTAAATTGAATTGCCGAATTGTCTAATGGAAAACTACAATGGACTAGTCCAATCTGCGAGAACTAAATCTGAGCATCTTATAGTGCATTTTAGTTTTTAAGCGAGATTCTTCAAGAGAGATTTTCAAATTCTGTCGCCGGTTCACGTCTGTTGTCCAGATTGTCTATCTGGGGATGCGGCACCTAGTTGGCCGATGCCGTGCCAGATGCGGAACCGCTCGAGCTACTGTTGCCGCCGTCGGCTGTGCCCATTTCCGGCGCATTGCTGTTTGCCTTGCCGCCCATGCTCGGCCTCGAGCCATCGGTTGTCTGGCTGGAGTCGGTAACAGATACCATCAACTCATCAAGGGGGGCTTGCTGTCTTTGGCGAAATAGCTTGATGCTAAACTGGACTTACGATTGCGAGGTGGTTTACGTGATGTACCCGTATATGACATTCGAAGACGGTACCGAGGTCATTCATTCTGACCTGATTACAGATGGCGATACCGAAAAGGTTATCGTGCATTTTGAGCGACCGACGGCAGAGGGCTTCGACTCCGCTCGTTGTGAGTTGCCTTCATACAATTGGACCATGTGGGAGGGGCATTTCACCGACGAGGAGAAGCGAGGATTTGAGACTTTTCTGAGCAATAACGCCCATCTGCTGTATCGCTACGCCGCAAACGGAGGAGCTAAAGTTGCCTAGCCTTTTTCTTATTGGCGGCTATAGGGTCTTCTTTTGGTCCAACGAAGCGGGCGAGCCAATCCATGTCCATGTTTGCAAGGGGGCACCTTCAGATAACTCGGCCAAAATCTGGCTGACTCGCAGGGGAGGTTGCATTGTCGCTAATAACAAAGCGAAAATCCCCCGGAGCACGCTTGACGACCTCTGTGAAATTATCGCCGCTCAGCATGAATTGATCTGCTCTAAATGGAAGGCATTTTTCCTTGTGGACGAGATCTCGTTCTACTGCTAAACGTCGCCCTTGCTTCCCTTTTTCAGTTTTAAGCATGAGCCCGTCCCATCAGCACTGATTGAACTTGACAGTACAATGGAAGCGGACTTTATCGCCGCCGCTCACCGCGGCTAAACGGATATGTTGGAGCTCGCATGAACGATTTTCTAAATGGTCAAGTTAAGAACGATGGCTTTTTGCGTGTGGCGGCGGCTTCGCCGCGGATTCGCGTGGCCGATGTCGAGGGCAATGCCGAGGTTGCGTTAGCGGCTGTTCGCGCGGCTGTTGAGCGCGGCGTTCGCGCGCTGGTGCTGCCCGAGCTCAACTTGTGCGGCTATACCGCGGCCGATCTGTTCCATAACCGCACGTTACTGCATGCCTGCGAGGCTGCTTTGGTGCATATCCTCGATGAGACTCGTGAGCTGCCGATTGTCTTTACCATCGGTCTTCCCGTTGCAGTTGCCGAGAATATCTACAACTGCGCCGCCGTGTGCTGCGCGGGCGAGCTTTTGGGCCTCACGGCCAAGAAGTATCTGCCCAACTATGGCGAGTTCTACGAGCGCCGCTGGTTTGCTCCGGCGCCTGCAGATCCTGTGTGGGTCGAGTTTGCCGGTCAGGGTCCGGTTCCGCTGGGTTCGGGGCTTGTCTACCGCTGCTGTGATGAGGGCGCCGAGGACCTGGTGCTGGGCGTTGAAGTTTGCGAGGACCTGTGGGTGCCGGCGCCCCCTTCGACCGAGATGGCGCTTGCCGGTGCGACGGTGATCCTCAACCCGTCGGCCTCGGACGAGATTATCGGTAAGGCAGACTATCGCCGCAGCCTCATCTCCAATCAGAGTGCGCGCCTGTACTGCGCCTATGCCTACGCGGATGCGAGTGAGGGCGAGTCCACGACCGATATGGTCTTTGCGGGCGAGAACCTCGTCTACGAAAACGGCTCTAAGCTGGCGGCGACGAAGCTCCTTACCTGCGATATAGCGGTTGCCGATGTCGACCTCGACCGTCTGGTTGCCGAGCGCCGTCGCTCGACGACGTGGACGCGCACGGACGATGCGCCGGAGGCCACAACCGTTGAGTTTTCGTTTGAGGGCGTGCTGGCAGACGAGCCTGTCCTGCGCGATGCACTCGACATTGACCGTGTCTTCCCCCGCGCGCCCTTTGTGCCGGCCGACCACGGCGACTTGGCAGAGCGCTGCGAGACCATCCTCGACCTGCAGACCGCCGGTCTCAAGACCCGCCTTGCCCATACGGGTACCAAGGCTGCGGTGATCGGTCTTTCGGGTGGCCTGGACTCTACGCTGGCACTGCTTGTGACCGTGCGTGCCTTCGATGCACTGGGGCTGCCGCGCACCGGTATCACAGCCGTGTCCATGCCCGGCTTTGGCACCACGCACCGCACCAAGTCCAATGCCGAGTCGCTTGCCCGCGACTTGGGTGTGAGCTTCCGCGAGGTTTCGATCCACGCGGCTGTGGAGCAGCACTTCAAGGACATTGAGCACGATCCGACCGTGCAGGACGTGACCTACGAGAACAGCCAGGCCCGCGAGCGTACGCAGATTCTGATGGATCTGGCCAACCAGGCTGGTGGTTTTGTCATCGGCACGGGCGACCTGTCGGAGCTGGCGCTCGGCTGGGCTACCTATAACGGCGACCACATGAGCATGTACGCCGTCAACGCGAGCGTGCCCAAGACGCTCGTGCGTCACTTGGTGCGCTATGCCGCCGATGTCTTTGGCGGGCGTATTGCCGAGGTCTTGCTCGACATCCTCGATACGCCGGTGTCCCCCGAGCTTCTGCCGCCCACGGGCGATGGCGAGATTGCACAGAAGACCGAGGATTTGGTGGGGCCGTACGAGCTGCACGATTACTTCCTCTATTACCTGCTGCGTTTTGGCTTTGAGCCGGGCAAGATCTACCGCATGGCGCTCAAGAGCTTCGAGGGCGTCTACGACGCCAAGACCGTCCACACGTGGTTGCGTACGTTCTATCGTCGCTTCTTTGCCCAACAGTTTAAGCGCAGCTGCCTGCCAGATGGTCCCAAGGTGGGCTCGGTGACGCTCAGCCCGCGCGGCGATTGGCGTATGCCGAGTGACGCCAGCTCACGTTTGTGGCTTGCGCAGATCGACGCGCTCAATCCGATTGACTAAGGTTGGCTAAATTGAACCAATACGGGGGTTGCAAGCGTTACACTTTTGCAATCTGATGGCCCGTATCGCGCGGCGCTCTTGTCGGAGCGCCGCGTTTTTCATATCGAAAGGTGGCACCATGCAGGCATCGCAGCGTCTCGACCGCTTTGGCGCGGAGGTCTTCGCCTCGCTCAACAACAAGCTTCTCGCGCTGAAGGCTCAGGGCAAGACCATTTACAACATGAGCGTGGGCACGCCCGACTTTAAGCCGTACGACCACGTGGTCGAGGCGCTCACGCAAGCAGCCCAAGATCCCGAGATGTGGAAGTATGCCCTGCGTGACCTGCCCGAACTCAAGCAGGCCGTGTGCGATTACTATGAGCGTCGCTTTGGCGTTTCGGGCATTACGCCGTCCATGGTGCAGTCGTGCAACGGCACGCAGGAAGGCGTGGGTCATTTGGGACTGGCCCTGCTCGACCCGGGTGACACCATCCTGGTGCCCGATCCGTGCTACCCGGTCTTTGAGGCGGGTGCCAAGATCGCCGATGCCAAGCTCGAGTACTATCCGCTGATTGCCGAGCACAATTACCTGCCCTATGTGGCGGGTATCGATCCCGAGGTTGCCGATCGTGCCAAGTATATGATCGTGTCGCTGCCCGCGAACCCGGTGGGCTCGGTGGGCACGCCCGAGGTCTACGAGGAGATCATCGCTTTTGCCCGCGAGCACGACCTGCTCATCGTTCACGACAACGCATACTCCGACATCGTGTTTGACGGCGAGCCCGGCGGCAGCTTCTTGCAGTATCCCGGTGCGCTCGAGGTGGGCGTCGAGTTCTTCTCGCTTTCCAAGTCGTTTAACGTCACCGGTGCCCGCATCGGCTTTTTGGTCGGCCGAGAGGACGTGGTCTCTGCCTTTGCCAAGCTGCGCAGCCAGATCGACTTTGGCATGTTCTTCCCGATCCAGAAGGCCGCCATCGCCTGCCTGAACGGTCCGCGCGATGAAGTCGAGGCGCAGCGTCTGAAGTACCAGGAGCGCCGCGACGCCCTGTGCGACGGTCTTGAGGGCTTGGGCTGGGAGCGCCCCAACGCGCATGGCTCTATGTTTGTGTGGGCCAAGCTTCCCGGTGGTCGCACCGATTCCATGGCGTTTTGCGAGGAGCTCATGGAGAAGGCCGGCGTTGTGGTGACGCCGGGCGCGAGCTTTGGTCCTTCGGGCGAGGGGCACGTGCGCATGGCGCTGGTCCTGCCGCCCGATCAGATCGCTTTGGCTGTCGAGGCCATTCGCGAGGCGGGCCTGTATTAGAAACCTATTTCGACTCGTCAATAGCTCGAAACCGATTTCGTGCAGTTATTTTACGAATTCTGCAAACAATTTCGGTAAACGGTCGATTTTTGGCTGCGAATAGGAGCATAATCAAAGTCCCGATTGGATGTATTGGGATTACGGCAAGCCGCTCGGGTCGTTCCCGGGCGGCTTGTTTGTGGAGAGAGATGGGAGTTTCTAATGGTTAACGAGAAGAAGGTCGCTATTGTCGGCTGCGGCTTCGTCGGTTCGTCTTCGGCGTTCGCTCTGATGCAGAGCGGTCTGTTCTCCGAGATGGTCCTCATCGACGTGGACAAGAACCGCGCCGAGGGTGAGGCTCTGGATATCGCGCACGGCATGACGTTTGCCGAGCCGATGAAGATCTACGCCGGCGATTATTCCGATGTCGCCGACGCCGCCATGATCGTCGTCACCGCTGGCGCTGCCCAGAAGCCCGGTGAGACCCGCCTGGACCTGGTCAACAAGAACGTTAACATCTTTAAGTCCATTATCCCCGAGATTAAGAAGTCCGGCTTCGACGGCATTCTGCTAATCGTCTCCAACCCGGTTGATGTTCTGACCTATGCTGCCATCAAGATGTCCGGCCTGCCCGAGGGCCATGTCATCGGCTCCGGCACCGTGCTCGACACTGGCCGTCTGCAGCAGATGCTTGGTGCCCACGTCGAGGTTGACCCGCGCGATGTCCAGGCCTATGTCATGGGCGAGCACGGCGACTCCGAGTTTGTCGCTTGGTCCAGCGCTCAGGTTGCTGGCGTTCCGCTGAACACCTTCTGCGAGCTTCACGGTCATCTGGAGCACGAGGCTGCCGAGAAGCGTATCGCCGAGGACGTTAAGAACTCCGCCTACACCATCATCGAGAAGAAGCACGCCACCTACTACGGCGTCGCCATGGCCGTTAAGCGCATCTGCACCGCTGTTATGCGTGATGAGCAGACCGTTCTGCCCGTTTCCTCGCTCATGGTGGGCGAGTATGGCCTGTCCGATCTGGCCATCTCCATGCCGACGGTCGTTGGCCGCGACGGCGTCGTCTGCCGCGTCCCCGTGCCGCTGAACGATGACGAGCAGCATGAGCTCACCGCCTCCGCCAAGGCCCTCAAGGACATCATCGACAGCGTCGACTTCTCCTGCTAAATTCGGCTCGTTTGGGCAACAGGCTACAATGAAAGGCGTCCGGGCCACACGGTCCGGGCGCCTTTTTAGTGCGAGGGGGGTGTTCCTATAGTTTTGTCAACTGGGAAATGCTGCCCGCGCGACTGAATCGCGGCATGCTGACGCCAAGCCTCTCGGCCGGTGGGCTCCAATCTGCTCGGTGCGCTTCGGCTAGGCTGCGTAGGGCACCCTGTCCCGCATGACCGCGTAGATGACCTTCAGCCTCTTTCGCGCCAGCGCCTTGAGCGCCTTGCCGTGCGACATGCCCCGCTCTCGGCACCTGGTGTAGTAGTCACCCCATCTCCCCTCTGTCCGGGTAAGGCAGTTGCATGAGAATATGAGCAGGTTCTTCAGCCTCTTGTTTCCTTGGCGCGATGCCGTCACCGAGGAGATCGAGGTTCCCGACTGGCGGTTGCGCGGCGCCAGGCCGCAGTACGACGCGAGTCTGTCGTGACTGGGGAAGTCTTTGATGTCGATGGAGATCGCGAGCTCGGAAGCGGTTTTGGGCCCGATGCCCGGCACCGTCAGGAGGCATCGGTAGGTATCGTCGCCCTCGAGCAGGGCGGAGATCTCCGCCGTGATCGCCTCGATCTCCGCCGAGTTCTCGGATATCCTGCGCGCGAGCAGCTTCACCGCCCGGTCCTCGGCGGCGACGGCCGCCGCGTCCGGCCTTGTCGAGGAGGCCGTCGAGCGGACGAGGGCCTCGATCTTGCCGCGCGCCGCCCCGCGCGTGAGCGCCGCCGCCCTGCGGGGCCCGGCGTCGGCCACCGACCAGGCCCCGCCGAGGGATGCCATGAGCCTCAGCTGGGGCCCGTCGGACAGGTCGACCAGCGCCTCGAAGTCGGGGCACGATTCCAGCAGGATGCTGCGCAGCCGGTTCTTGTTCCTAGTGTTCTCGCAGGTCAGGAAGTTCCTCTGGGCAGCCAGCGCCCTCGCCGCCGCGATCGTCGGGCCCGGGTCCCCGACCGGCAGGAGCGCGTCGGGGATGCCGAGCGCCGTCTTCGCGATGACCATCGCGTCTCGCTCGTCGGTCTTGGCGTCGCCGGCGAAGAGCCTGGCGGCCCCGTGCGCCGCGAGTCCCGGCAGGTACGCCGCCGACATCCCGGCTGCCCTGGCGCGGGCGAGCGCGAGGGCGCCTATGTTGCGCGACTGGTCGACGACCACGAGCGCGTCGGGGAAGCGGACGAACAGCGAGTCCAGGTCGCCCTCCCTGTTCGCGACGGGGGCGCTCAGCAGCACCTCGCCGTCTCGGGTCGCGACACATGCCCAGTGAGACGATTTCCCGACATCGAGCCCGATGACGGCTTCCGGCATTCTAGTTGGTGCCACGGTGGTATCCTCCAATCGGTAGGCCGATCGGAACCCCTCCCCGCGACACCCACATTACCTGGCCGTGGCGCTTGCGCCCGGCAGTTTCCTATCAGTCGTCCGGAGCGGCGAGCGCCCCCGGTGGCAACACCCCCCGGGCCCTCTACGGGGCAGGGGCAGACGGCCATCCGGAGGCGCCCGATCGGCGGCCCCTCGGGGCTTGCCCGTATCGTAGGCAATGCGCCGAATGCTCGCCATCGAAATTTATCGATGGCCTATTTCAGACTGTAATGGGGGTCAGGTTACTTTGCACCACCCCAATGCACCATAGTTGATGGGAGGGCCATGTCGGATTCGCCTAATTTTTTGACCTATGCCCAGACGGCGTTTGATCCGTTTGAGGAACGGCCGTTCTGCGCGGTGGATAGCCTGGTCTTTGCGTGGTTGTCCTATTTGCGTTTGCCGGGTGATATGGCGGAGCTGACGAACTGGCAGGGCCTAGACGTACGCGAGCTGCTGCGCGCCGAGTGCTACCAAGACATGATTGGCGACCTGTGGGATCCGGAGGGGAGTCGTGCCCTGTTGGAGGCTGTGGCAGCAAGCCCTCGCTACCGTGGCGTTCGTGTTTGCGGCTATCGTAGCGTGAGTGATGCCGAGACAACGGAGCAGTTTGCGGCCATGACGTTCCGATTTCCGGCGGGGTTTAGCTATCTTGCCTTCCGGGGGACCGACAGCACGATTGTGGGCTGGAAAGAGGACTTTAACATGGCGTTCCGGTGTCCTGTGCCGGCCCAGGAATCCGCGGCGCGTTATGTAGACGAGGCGGCGGATGCGATTGACGGGCCGCTTTTGTGCGGAGGTCATTCCAAGGGTGGAAACCTTGCGGTGTACGGTGCGGCGATGTGCCCCGATGTCGCCCGTGAGCGAATCGAAAGGGCGTATTCCCATGATGGCCCGGGCTTCGTCGAGGAGTTTCTGAGCGGCAACGCCTTCGCCGATCTATCCGGTCGAATCGACAAGACGCTACCTCGGTCGTCGATCTTTGGCATGATGTTCGAGACACAGGAGGACTATGCCATCGTTGAGAGCACCGAGTTCAGCCTGCTTCAGCATAATCCCTTTAGCTGGGTGGTTGATGGTCGCGACTTCGTGTACTGTGAGCGCCTGTCCGCCGGTGCTCGATACGTTGATGGCTCCATTCGCGAGATGCTGCTTGCGGTGTCGCCTAACGAGCGCGAGCGTTTTGTAGATGCGTTGTTCTCCGTGCTTGAGGCTACGGGTGCTGAGCGGTTTGCGGATATCGCTGGGAATCTACGCGAGAGCCTGCCCGTGATGCTCCAGGCTGCGCAAGGCTTTGACAAGGATACGCGACGCTTTGTCTCGCAGACTATCGTTGCGATTCTTAAGTGTGCGCTTCTGCCCAAACGTCCCCAGATCGACATGCCCGCTGCCGGCAAGAGCTTGGCAGAACAGCTCGAGGCTTGGCAGTCCGAGCTCCTGCGCTAACCATTGGTGCAAAGCAACCTGTCCCCGATGCACCAATCTTCGATGCGCCTGGGGCGGGATCGACCGCTATACTGGTTCGTGCCGAAATCGATCTAGAACGGAATGCCGTATATGAAAATCAATCACGCGATTCTGCATATCCTGGACTTTGACTCTGCCGTCAACGTTATGAGCCAGCGCGAGCTCGATATCGAGAGCCGCACCGTGCGTAATTTCGTAACCACGCACCTGCGGCGCGCTCGTACCTCGGCCGACAACAAACGCGCCACGTTTGCCGAGAACTCTGCGTTTGGTGGTGAGCTCAAGGGCTATTTCTTTGGCGAGCGCGAGTTCGTGGACCTGTCGCAGCAGATTGCGGAGTTTATCTCCTCCGAGCTCACCAAAGCCGAGAAAGCCGAGTCCACCGACGTGCTCGTGGCTGATTTTGACGACGATGAGGATGCCCGCTGGTTTGCCGTGATGCTGCTGGGCTCCAAGCAGGCTTTTATGCACGAAGTGGGCCGCGAAGAGGGGGAGGTGCGCAACGACATCGCGCGCCACTACGCCATTCTGCCGAACCCCTCGCAAAAGGTGCCGAGCTATGCAATCGTGCGTGCAAGCACCATGGAGATCGGCTATGTGGATAAGAAGCGCAAGATTGCCGGCGAGGATCGCATGCTCATTCCCGATGGCCTGCTGCAGTGCGACACGGGGGTATCGGGCAAGGAGGTCATCGACACCGTGACGCGTGTGGTCGAGGAAGTCGCCGAGGAGCACGGTGCCAACACGGCCGTGGCGCTCGCCAAGGTTAAGGCTGCCGTTGCCGAGAAAGTCGAGGATGACGAGGAGCTGCCGCCTTGGGATATCGTCGATGAGGTCTTTGAGGACGAACCAGTTATCAAGGAGAGCGTGCGCGCGGCACTGACTGAGGAGAAGGTGCCTGAGCGCGTTCCCGTGGAGCGCAAGCAAGTTGAGCGCGCGGCCGTGCGCAATCACAAGATCCGTACCGACACGGGCATCGAGATCAGCTTCCCGGCCGAGATGGGTTCGAACTCCGAGTACATCGAGTTCGTCAATGAGCCCAACGGCCTCATCTCCATCGAGCTCAAGAATATCGGGTTAATTGAGAATCGATAAACTGCGCTTGGACGCTGCAAAAATAAAGGCCGAAGCCCCGGATGAGGGCTTCGGCCTTTTTACTTGGGGCTGAATTACGTTGCAGGTCGAGCATACGTCAGCGAAAACGACCCAGAGCGAGCAAGGTGACGTGAAAGAGGAGGGCATCGACCTTCTGGTCATGCCCGACGATTGAACGTCAGATTGCCGCTTAGGGGCGTTTG
>NZ_JADNDZ010000050.1 GCF_015552075.1 Collinsella aerofaciens | reverse complement strand
GAACGCTCCCGCAAACTGCCTCTTGACAACTTATAGGAGCGTCGGTTTTATTTTTCGTTTTCCCGGCATGGTTGAGGGTATCCAATTAAACGTAGTAGATAGGCCCGTTTTGTGGCATACGACCCATTCAGGCCCAATCTCGAAGGCTAAAGAGAGCCTCTCATCCACGCCCGCGAACGAAAACCAAATAGAATGAAAGGCAAATGGAAAAGCCCGTTTAGCGAGCGGAGGACATATGCGCGACGTAGCCGAAAGCGACTGGAAGCTGTTTAAGAAAATGCTTCCCCAATGGCAAGAACGTTATATGGAAAAGCTCATTGGCCAGTACGTTGAGATGCTGAACGGCGACAGCGAAGCGTCCAGTAGATTTTGGGCACTAGAAGAGCGCCTCAATAGAGATAAGCTGTCCTCAGGCGTAATTGCAAACGACATTCGCCGCAGCACAATGCACCGCGAGATAGCCAATTTGCTTATCGACAGCGTGATCACTCTTGACGACCTTGACGGTTTTACCGAGGACATTAAGAGCTATGCGCAACACTGGATTGGCCAGTAAGAGCACCGAACGACAAACATCCCCAGCAAAACGGGACGAACGCCGGGCCACCTAATGGTTGTCCGGCGTTTGCCCAGATAAAACCTGTCAAAATAAACCTGTCCCTTTTTGGCAGGTTACTCGGCACTCTTGAGGGCGCCGACCATGTCGATCTTGTTGAGGGTACGATTGGTGGCGAGGTTGACGATAAACGTAAAGCCAAAGGAAAGCACCACGGCAAGCACGTAGCTTAGCGGCTCGACCTCGACGTCAAAGTACAGCGACGGCATCTGCAAAATGTAGGTAAAGCTCTCGGCCAGCAAGCCACCCAGCGGCACGCCCAGCGCAGCGCCGATCGCCGTGAGGATCAACGTCTCCTTGTTGACGTAATGGTGCACCTCGCCACGGCGGAAGCCCAGCACCTTGATGGTCGCCAGCTCGCGTTCGCGCTCGGAAATATTCGTGTTGGACAGCGTAAACACCACCACAAACGACAGGCATGCCGCCATAAAGGTCACGAGCACCACGACGGAATTGATAATAGTGAAGTTCGCCTCAAAGTTCTCCCAATGCTCGGCCGTGCTCGAAATCGAAAGCCAGCCGTCACTCTTAAGCTTCTTGCTAAACGCAATCTGGTCGGCCGACGAACCCTTGAGCAGCGCAAAGATGCCATTGAGGCGAACGCTGCGCCCAAACGCGCGCTCATAGGTGCTCTGCGTCATGTAAAGCGTGTTGCCCAGATAGTTAAGCGAAATGTCGCTGACCTTGACCTTGGCGACGTTGAGTGACGAATCCTGGACGTGCGCCGTATCGCCCGGTTGAATCCCCAGCACCAGCTGTGAACTCTTACTCAGATACACGTCTCCGTCACGCAAAGACAGTGGCTCTTTGGACTCATCCTCAAGGCGAACATAGTCGTCCAGATCGTTCGTGCGGTCATCGGGCACCACGATCAGCTGCACGGTCTCGCTCTTTCCGCCGAATGTAAAGGTGACGTTGTCGGTCATGATCGGCAGCGTCGAAGTTACGGTCACACCGGAATCCTTGACCGCGCTTCGCTCGTCGAGCGCCGCGCACGTCTGCGAAAAATCGTCGGGATTGGCAACCGCCAGCAGGTCGTAGCGTGTGATGTGGCCGTACTGCTTGGGCGAAAGCGCGACCGACGTATCACGAATGCCCATGCCGCAGATCACGAGCGCCGTGCAGCCGGCGATGCCGAAGATGGTCATAAAGGCGCGCTTTTTGTAGCGGAACAGGTTACGCGCTGCCACCTTGTTCAAAAAGCCCATGCGGCGCCAGATAAATCCGATACGCTCGAGCAGAATGCGTGAGCCGGCACGCGGCGCCTTGGGGCGCATGAGCGAGGCAGGGGTCTCGGCCATCTCGTGGCGGCAGGCGATAATCGTGGCGCCCACCACGCCCACGGCAAACAGCGCCACCGAAACGATCGAGGACACGATGTCGTACGAAAGTAGCATCTGGGGCAGCGAGTACATGTCGTCGAACACCGTAAACAGGAACAGCGGCAGGCCCACAAATCCGATGATGTTGCCGAGCACGCCGCCGATCAGACAAGCCCACAGCGCATAGTCCACGTATTTGGACAGGATGCGTCCGCGCGAATAACCGAGTGCCTTATACAGGCCGATGAGCGTGCGCTCCTCCTCGACCATACGCGTGGCGGTGGTAAGGCTGATGAGCACGGCGACGATAAAGAAGATGAACGGGAACACCGTGGCGATGGCCTCAATTGACGAGCTATCGCTCTCCACGCTCGAGTAGCTTGCGATATTGCCGCGGTCCTGGATGTACCAGGTGCATTCACCAAGGTCAGAGAGCTCGGCGCGGGCATCGGCAAACTGCTGGTCGGCGGCGGCACGGCGCTGGTCCAGGTCGGCTTGCGCCTGCGCACACTCGTCGCTGCCCTCGGCCATGCGATTGATGTTGTCCTGCTCAATCCCAAAGAGCATATTCGCCTGGCGCTCGGCCGCATCCAAGCTTGCCGGCGTGTCGACCGTCAGTTCCTGAGCGCGCGCCTTCTCACGCTCCTCGCGGATCTTCTCGATATTGCCCTTGACCTCATTGATCTTTGCCGCGTAGGAATCCGAATAGGAGTTGAGGCTCTTGGCTCCCTCGACGATCACGTGGACCGCGGAGTAGGAAGAAGATGTCGCGGCATCCTCGCTCACATAGAACTTATAGTCCGCCGCCGAAGCAGCGCGAAAGGCGTTGACTGTCGAGTCAGAACTTACATCAGTGGGGTCGAGGACCTCGGCCGTAATGGTGTAATCGCCCGCGGCAAACTGGTCCTTGGCGCTTTGATTGGACGAGCTCGCGTCATTGGCGGCAAAACTCACCGTATCGCCGAGCTTTTTGCCCGAAGCCTTCAGGAACTTCGAAGTCACCGCGACCTCATCGGCGCTCTCGGGCAAATCGCCGTTCACGAGCACCGGCTGATCGATGTTCTCCTTGGAGAGACTTTGCACGACCACGCGCTCGCGCGTTGTGCTCACGGCGGTGTAGGCGGTCTCGGTGTAGATGCCCTCGGCCGTTTCGACGCCATCGACCTCTTGGATGGCGTCGAGATCATCGTCAGTCAGGCCATAAGTCGACTGGACGTTGATATCGTAGACATTCTGCTGGTCAAAGTAGGCGTCGACCGAATCGCACAGATCCTCGCAGCCCGCCTTAAGACCGCACATCACACTCACGCCGAGCGCGGTGATGACCACGATAGATAGGAAGCGCTTAAGACTGCCTCGGATTGTGCGATAGATGCCACGGCGAAACACCGTCGGCACCATGTCGTTTGAGCTTTGGGCGGTGCGGTAGGTCGTAAACTCCTGGTCGCGACTCACGTGCTGCGCATCGTGGTTCTGGCTGTTTTGGCGGTCCTGGTCCATGGGCGCTACCACTCGATCGTCTCGATAGGCACGGGATTTTGCTGAACCGTCTCGCTCTCCACGCGGCCGCTCTTAAAGCGGATCAGGCGATCGGCCATGGGCGCCAGCGCGGAGTTGTGGGTGATGATGATGACCGTAATGCCCTGCTTGCGGCAAGTGTCCTGCAGCAGCTGCAAGATCTGCTTGCCGGTTTTATAGTCAAGTGCGCCCGTGGGCTCGTCGCACAAAAGCAGCTTGGGGTTCTTTGCCAGTGCGCGGGCAATGGACACGCGCTGCTGCTCGCCGCCCGAAAGCTGCGCGGGGAAGTTGGCGAGGCGCTCACCCAAGCCAACCTGGCAAAGCGTTTGCTCGGCATCGAGCGAATCAGGGCAGATTTGCGCCGCAAGCTCAACATTTTCGAGCGCCGTCAGGTTGGGGACCAGATTGTAGAACTGAAAGACAAAGCCGACGTCGGCGCGGCGGTATTCCACGAGCTGCGCCTCGTTAGCGGAGCTCACATCGCGCCCGTCCACCGTCACGGTGCCGGAAGTCGCCGTATCCATGCCGCCCAGAATGTTGAGCGCCGTGGTCTTGCCGGCACCCGAAGCACCCAAAATGATGGCGAGCTCGCCGCGCTCGACCGTAAAGCTCGCGCCGTCGAGTGCGTGAATGCGGGCGTCGCCCTCGCCGTATGCCTTGATGACGTCTTTGAATTCGATATAAGCCATCGATCGGTTCCCATCTGGTCGGATAACTCTTTAGTATTACCCATTTCGCACCGACTAAAAAGGGACGGGTTTATTTTGGCAGGTTCTATATGGGGAAACGGCGGCTATAGATGAGGCGCCGGGGAGGCAGAGAAATCATCGATGGGGTCAGGCCGACCGCCAAACACAACGCACGCATCTCAATCTGTCAGCCAAATCATTCGAACAGCTGTTCGTTTCTATGATATGATTCAGCTATCTAAGCAGGCCAATACGCAGAAAGGCGGCCAACATGGCGTTCGACTTTAAGAAGGAATGCAAGGAGCTCTACAGACCTGCGAGCAAGCCGAGTATCGTAACTGTCCCGCCTATGAGCTACGTTGCCGTTCGCGGAAAGGGCGACCCAAATACCGAAGGTGGCGAGTATCAAAATGCCCTGCCGCTGCTTTACGGCATCGCCTATACCGTCAAGATGTCAAAGAAAGGCTCAAGGAGTATCGAGGGCTATTTCGACTTTGTGGTACCGCCGCTCGAGGGCTTCTGGTGGCAAGACTCCCCGAGCGGCGACATCGATTATGTACGCAAGGACGATTTCAACTTTATCTCGTGCATCCGCCTGCCCGATTTCGTCACTCAGGATGACTTTGACTGGGCGGTCGCGGAAGCCACGGCCAAAAAGAAACTGGACTTTTCTGCCGTCGAGCTGCTTAAAGTTGACGAGGGTCTCTGCGTTCAATGCATGCATACCGGACCCTACGACAGCGAGCCGGCAACCGTAGACGCCATGCATGAATATGCGACCGAGCAGGGCTATGTCCCCGACTTCTCAGACACCCGTTTACATCACGAAATCTATCTTTCCGATCCACGCAAGTGTGCGCCGGAGAAACTTAAGACTGTGGTTCGTCATCCTATCAAGCGCGCTGAATAGCGTGGAGCGTCATTTCACGCGCTGGGTTTTAAGCCAGCCAACCAGCCGCCTCCTAGGCCGTCCGGTAATTATCTTGACGCGGCCCGCGTCGCATCTTATAAGTTTGTTTTGCTAAAGTTGGAAAGCCTCTCAACGATGCGCAACTCCAGCTCTTTTTCTATCAAGAGGCTTAATGAAATACCAGAAGTCGCGGATATCCATCAACGAACAAATAGCACTATTGACAGAAAACAAGGGTCTTAAGTGCTCTGATCAAAGCGAACTCGAGCGAGCTTTGGTCGAAGCCAACCACTACAGACTGTCGGCCTACTGGTTTCCCTACAAAACCAAATGCAAGTCCGGGATTACCATCTTTCGCGAAGGCACAACATTCGAAACCATCATCTACACGTATGAATTTGACCGAGCCCTCCGGCAGTTAATGTTTGATGCGGTCGGCAGTGCGGTCGGCAGAATTGAGATCTACCTCAGAAGCAGAATTGCCTATCTTGCCTCTGAGGAACGCGGGCCTTTCTGTTACCCAGATGTCGCCATAACGAGGCTCAACTCGGCATGCCCGTCGAGCCCTGCGCCGCACTGGGCTACGCAGCCGTCTTTGGCAGCGCCACCAATACGCTGCTCGCACCCATCCTTATTGGCTGCGAAGTCTTCGGCTTTGGTAACTTGCCGATGTTCATTATTGTCTGCGTTGTGGCTTACCTGTTCAACATGGATAAGTCCATCTACGCCCTGCAGGAGCGGGCGTAGATCGATGTCCAGGCAGGTGGTCTCAGCCGGAAACGGTGTCCCACTCTGAGGCTGTATTCCGGGACACGGTTTCCGCTTGGAACGCCATTCGGAAAGCGCATCCCGCTTTAAAACGGAATTCCGGGACGTAGTTTCCGTCTGAGCCTCCATTCGGAAAGCATGTCCCGTTCTTTCACGGCATCTTGGCTATGCAAAGTGCTCGAACGTTATTCCTCGTACGCGCCCTCGAGCCGAAGCAGCCACTCCTTGCGGTCAAGCCCGCCGGCATATCCGTTAAGCGAGCCGTCGGCGGCAACCACGCGATGGCACGGCACAATGATCGAAATAGGATTCCGCGCGACCGCGGCCCCCACGGCACGGGGAGACACAACAGGTGCTTCGTTTCCCGGTACACGATGTCGAGCCGCAACACGCTGGGCGATCTCACCATACGTAGCGACCTCGCCACGCGGGATAGAAAGCAGCTCAAACCAAACCTCGCGCTGAAACGCCGTACCAATCATATGCAACGGCGGCGTAAACCGAGGCTCCTGCCCCGCAAAATAAGCATTCAACCAAGCCCAAGAACGCTCAAGTACCGAAGAAGCCACACCGTTTGTCGGATTCACCGAAGACATGCCGCCAGCACCAGAAACCGCATCGGCGCCTTCAACATGTTCGGGATCTTCTTTGAGAAGCGTGGAGCCAAAGTGCTCCTGCCCCTCAAACCAAAGCCCCGTCAAACCGCGGCCATCAGCGGCAAGCAGGATTTCGCCCAAAGGCGAAGCAAACGTCGTCGTGACCACCAGCGGCTCCTTTCAAAACTCCGCAAACATAATACCGCGAATTGTGCAGACAACCTCAATCGACCCCAAAGTTGCCCAAGGCAGCAGGCGCAACGCGCCGCAGCTGCGATCCGCGCTCCACAGTCCCCCAAGGAGGCAGGCGTGAAGCGCCGAGGCCGCCGCCGGGACCAGGGCCCGCAACAACCACGCGCCCCCACATCAGCCCAGCGGCCCCAACCAACAACGGCCCCATCGCAGACTGCTCGCAGCCGAGTCACCGCAGGCGGGGGCCGGGCTTAGCTCTCAGAACACTCCGCAAACCAGTGTGGCGCCTTGTCCGCGGCTCCGAAGGAGCAGGACAAGGCGCCACACATGGTCGAGGACGTTCTGAAAACTAAGCCCGGCCCCCGCCGGACAGGTCAACTTACTCGCAGAGCAGCTTAGCGATCTGGACGGCGTTGGTTGCCGCGCCCTTACGGATTTGGTCGCCGCAGCACCAGAAAGTGATGCCGCGCGCAGCCTCGGGGTTCGAGATGTCGCGGCGCACGCGACCGACCCAGATCAGGTCCTGGTCGGAGGTGTCCATCGGCATGGGGAAGCGATCGTGTGCATCCTCGGCGCTCATGTCGTCAACCAGCTTCACACCCAGAGCGGCAGACAGCGCGGCACGAGCCTCTTCCACCGTGATGTCGCGCTCAAACTCGAGCGTAATGCTCTCGGAGTGCGAGCGCAGCACGGGCACACGCACGCAGGTGCAGTTCACGCGCAGCTCGGGCAGGTGCATAATCTTGCGACCCTCGTTTTGCAGCTTCATTTCCTCGGAAGTAAAGCCCTCCTCCTTGACGCCGCCAATCTGCGGGATCAGGTTGCTCGCCAGCTGAGCGGCAAAGGCGCGCGGCTCGGGAATCTCCTCGCCACGGCCCAGGGCAGCCAGCTGAGCCTCGAGCTCGGCCATACCGGGGGCACCGGCGCCCGAAGCTGCCTGATACGTGGACACGATCATACGCTTCACGCCGGCGAGCTGGTGCAGCGGCCACGTGGGAACCAGGCCGATGATGGTCGCGCAGTTGGGATTGGCGATAAGGCCGTGATGCCACTTGATATCGTCGGCATTGATCTCGGGCACGACCAGCGGCACCTCGGGGTCCATGCGGAAGGCATGGCTGTTGTCGACTACGACGGCGCCGCGCTTGACGGCCTCGGGCAGCAGTTCCTTCGCGATATCGTCGCCGGCGGCACCAAGCACAATGTCACAGCCCTCAAAGGCCTCGGGGCAAGCCTCTTCGATCACGATCTGCTCGCCGCGGAACTCGACGGTCTTGCCCGCAGAGCGTGCGCTCGCCAGCAGCTTGAGCTTACCGACCGGAAACTCCTGCTCGTTGAGGCACTCGAGCATCTGGGTGCCCACGGCTCCCGTCGCGCCCAAAATAGCAACCGTGTACTGTTTCATGCTTCCCCCTTTAAAGGTTGTGGCTTTTGCCCGCACGCCGAGCAGGCCGATTATTGTTGCCAGTGTATACAAGAACGGGGCGGACACGAAACCCGCCCCGTCGAAACGAAACCGAAACGAAACGCCCCGCCGTAGATTTATGAGACATGTCCCAAAAAATCAACGGGATGGCAGCTACTTTTTGAGCGCGGCCAGGGCGGAATCGACCGGTGCGGGAGCCTCCAGATCGGAGACCTTCACAATGCCGTTTTCGTCGGAGAAGGCACGGTAAATGGTCTGAATCGCCAGGTCGAAGTCTTTCTCCTCGACACCGATAATGATATTGATCTCGTCGCAGCTCTGCGAAATCATACGCACGCTCACGCCGGCCTGGCCAAGCATGCCAAACAGGTGGCCCGAGATACCTGCGCGGCCGCGCAGGTTACGGCCAACGGTAGCGATGAGCGCCAAGCCCTCGACAACCTCGATCTCGAGCGGCTCGACCTCCTGCTGAATGTCGCCCACGAGTGAGTACAGCGAGTCGTGCACATCCTGCTCCTGCACCACGGCGCCAAAGCGGTCGACACCGGTGGGCATGTGCTCGACGGAGACGTCATAGCGTTCGAACACCGAAAGCGCACGGCGCATAAAGCCAACACGGGGCTTGGTGCGGTCGCGGGCGACGTTGATGGCGACAAAGCCGCGCTTGCCGGTCACGCCGGTAATGATGGGCTCCGCCTCGCCCTCATCAGCCGTCTCGCTAATGATGGTGCCGGGGTCCTGCGGCGCATTGGTGTTCTTGATGACCAGCGGAATACCCGCCTCACGCACAGGGAACACGGCCTCCTCGTGCAGGACGCTTGCGCCCATGTACGAAAGCTCGCGCAGCTCCTCGTAGGTAACGCGCGCAATGGGCTGAGCCTCGGGCACAATGCGAGGATCGGCAGAATAGAAGCCCGAAACGTCGGTCCAGTTCTCGTACAGGTCGGCGCCTAGGCACTTGGCCAGGATCGAGCCGGAAATGTCGCCGCCGCCACGGTCGAGCAGCTTGATCTGGCCCTCGCGCGTCGCGCCGTAGAAGCCAGGCATAACGAAGCCGCCCTGCTGACCGTACTCTTGCACCAGCTCGGAGGTGCGGTTCATGCTGAGCGTACCGTCGTGATGGAACGCCACAACCGTCGCGGCGTCCAGGAACGGTAGGCCCAGGTACTCAGCCATAAGGCGAGCGGTGAAGTACTCGCCGCGGCTCACGAGCTCCTCGGTGGAGTAACCGCCCGAGCGGGCGCGCTCGGCAAAAGCTGCGAACTCCTCACGGATGGGATAGGTGAGCTCCAGCTCGTCGGCAATATCAAAGTAGCGCTGGCCGATGTCCTCGAGCAGCTCCTCGCACGACACGTGGTACTTAACGTGCGCGTTAACCAGGTAGAGCAGGTCGGTCACCTTGGTGTCGCCCTTAAAGCGGCGACCGCAGGCGGAAACCACCACAAAACGGCGAGCCGGGTCGGCATCGACGATGGCCTTGATCTTCTTAAAGTGTTCGGCGTCGGCGACCGACGAGCCGCCAAACTTGGCAATCTTAATCATGGGCTGGAGGTTACCTTTCTAAAAAGCCTCTGCGAACCTATTTTGCGCGCTCTGATACCATGGTTTCACCGATTGGGACCAAGGCATCCGAGGAGCAGTGTTATATGGGAACTTATCATAGTACACGAGGACGCACTTTATCGTGCTCAAGTAAGGTGGCAATCCGCACCGGCATCGCTCCCGACGGGGGTCTGTTTGTCTCGGACGAGCTCGGCACCCAGCAGGTCGATATCAGCTCGCTTGCAGATAAATCGTACTTTGAAATCGCTCAAGATGTGTTGGGAATGTTACTGAATGATTACACGACCGAAGAAATTTCGGCGTGTGTCGACGAGGCATACCGCGGCACGTTCGCGAGTGAAGAGGTTACGCCGCTCGTCAAACTCGACGCTGCGCCGGGCGCTGACGCCCCTCAGACCTATGTGATGGAGCTCTTTGGCGGCCCCACGAGCGCCTTTAAGGACGTCGCCCTGCAGATGCTCCCCCGCTTGATGGCCCGCACTTCCGCCAAGGACGGCGGCGCCGAGCGCATCATGATCGTCACCGCCACGTCGGGCGACACCGGCAAGGCCGCACTTGCCGGTTTTGCCGACGCCCCGGGCACGGGCATCACCGTCTTTTATCCCGAGGGCAAGGTCAGCCGCGTGCAGAATCTGCAGATGTCCACGCAGGAGGGCGGCAACGTCGCCGTCTGCGGCATCCGCGGCAACTTCGACGACGCCCAGAGCGCCGTCAAGCGCATCTTTGCCGATAAGGAGCTGGCCGAGCGCCTTGAAGCCGCCGGCACGGTGCTTTCGAGCGCCAACTCCATCAACGTCGGGCGCCTGGTGCCGCAGGTCGTCTACTACTTTGCCGCCTATGCGCAGCTGCTGCGCGCCGGTGCCATCGAGGCCGGCAATGCTGTGGAGTTCTGCGTGCCGACCGGCAACTTTGGCGATATCCTGGCCGGCTACTACGCCAAGCGCATGGGTCTGCCCGTTGCCAAGCTCATCGTCGCGAGCGACAAGAACAACGTTCTGGCTGACTTCCTGACCACCGGCGTCTACGACCGCAACCGTCCGTTCTTCACGACCATCTCGCCGTCGATGGACATCCTCATCAGCTCCAACCTGGAGCGCATGCTGTACTTCCTGTCCGATGGCGACTGCGAGCTCGTTGCCGGCCTTATGGAGCAGCTGGCACAGACTGGTCGCTATGAGGTTCCCGCCGACCTGCTGGCAAAGATTCAGAGCGTGTTTGGCTGCGGCTGGGCCAGCGAGGACGAGGTCCGCGCCGCCATCAAGAGCTGCTGGGACGCCAACGGCTACGTGATCGACCCGCACACCGCCTGCGGCTATCACGTCTTTGAGCAGGTCGCCCCCGCCGAGGGCGCTAAGGCTCGCGTGCTGCTTTCGACCGCCAGCCCCTACAAGTTCCCGCGCGCCTGCTGCGACGCCCTGGGCCTCGATGTTCCCGAGGATGATTTTGAGGCTATGCGTGTGCTCGAGCAGGCAACCAACACGGTTGCCCCGGTCCAGCTAGCCGAGCTCGAGTCCAAGCCCGTCCGCTTCGAAGACGTCTGCGACGTCGATGAGATGGCCAGCTACGTAGAGCAGGCTGCAAAAAAGATAGCAACCAACTAAACCCCTTATAAGGCGCCGGCGAAAGCCGGCGCACCTTCTTTTATCAGATACCTACCGGGATGATGACGAACGTGCATAGCGTGCCTGGCTGTTTAGTTCGTCGCGAGTTCCGCACGCAAAGGAAAGCACTTAATGTGCTTTCCGTCTTGCGCAG
>NZ_JADNDZ010000004.1 GCF_015552075.1 Collinsella aerofaciens | reverse complement strand
ACCTACAACAGCGCGGTTAACAGCCGCGTGCTCTACCATTGAGCTACCGAGGAATAGGTGCGTGCTCTCAAGCAACGAAGTTTATTATACGGACGAATCAGCTTAGGGCAAGAACTTTTTTAAGAAATTTTCCGACCTAGTCGTTGGGGACGTTCTTAAACGACTAGTCATTCAAGAACGTCCCCAACGACTACATGAAAGCGCCCCCAAGCGAATGTGCTTGAGGGCGCCTCTTGCTTGACTAGCTTTCGATATAGTCCTTGAGCTTGCTGCTGCGGCTCGGGTGGCGGAGCTTGGCCAGGGTTTTGGACTCGATCTGGCGGATACGCTCGCGCGTGACGCCAAACTCGCGGCCGACTTCCTCGAGTGTACGGGGATGTCCGTCAACAAGGCCAAAGCGCAGCTCGATAACCTTGCGCTCACGATCGGCAAGCGAGTCGAGCACCTGGGTGAGCTGCTCCTGCAGCATGGAGAAGCTGGCGGCATCGGGCGGAACGATGGCCTGGGAGTCCTCGATAAAGTCGCCCAGTTGGGAATCCTCTTCCTCGCCAATGGGGGTCTCGAGCGACACGGGCTCCTGCGAGATCTTCTGGATCTCGCGGACGCGGTCGGCGCTCATGTCCATCTCGGCACCGATCTCCTCGGGGGTCGGGTCGCGGCCCAGGTCCTGAAGGAGCTGACGCTGCACGCGGACGAGCTTGTTGATGGTCTCGACCATGTGCACGGGAATACGGATGGTACGGGCCTGGTCGGCGATAGCGCGCGTGATGGCCTGACGGATCCACCACGTGGCGTACGTGGAGAACTTAAAGCCCTTCTGGTAGTCGAACTTCTCGACGGCGCGGATCAGACCGAGGTTGCCCTCCTGAATCAGGTCCAGGAACAGCATGCCGCGACCGACATAGCGCTTGGCGATGGAGACTACCAGACGCAGGTTTGCGCTGATGAGCGCCTGCTTGGCTTCGAGGCCCACGTTCTCAATGCGCGTAAGGCGACGCATCTCGGCACGCGTGAGTTCGAGCTCACCAGCATCGGCAGCCTCGAGCTTCTCGGTGGCCTCAAGACCGGCCTCGATCTTCATGGCCAGATCGACCTCTTCGGAGGCGGTCAGCAGGTCGACCTTGCCGATCTCCTTGAGGTACATACGGACCGGGTCGCCGGTCAGCATCACCGTGGAGGCATCGATGCCACGCACGCGGGAGCGTGAACGGGACGTGCGCACGGTGCGCTTCTTCTTGCTCTTGGAAGAACCCATCTCGGCGTCGGCCTGACGGGCCATCTTGAGCTCGTGATCGTCGAGCGAGCCGGAATCGTGCTCGTCGTCGTCATCGAAATCGTCGGTATCGGTATCGTTATCGTCATCGTCGACGTCCATGGGGGCGTCGTCGTTACCGCTCGCGGAGATAATCTGGATGCCGCTGTTGCGCAGCGCGGAATACACCGCGGTGAGCTGCTCATCAGTTACATCGATATCCTTCAGGGCGACCTGAATCTCGTCCTCGGTTACCGAAGTCCTGTTTGAGCCGTTGCCCATGAGCTTTGCAACGTAGGATTCCAGCCCAGTACCCGTGCTCTCAGTCTTTTTTGGCACAGATTCTCCCTTCATAGTCCACAGGACTCAATACTTTAGCACACACATTGACGTCTATACCCAAAAAGAGGACTGGATATAGGCGAGAATACGCTGGTTGACCACAACATCTAGGCTTGTTCGGTGCCTGCGGCCTCCAGGCCGATCAAACGGAACGGGTCCGCCACGCCGCCGATCGACTTTTGCAGTTCGCGTTGACGCTGCGAATCTTGCGCAGCCTGAACGGTCAGCGCGCGACGGGCCTCATCATCGAGCGAACGGTCCTGGCGCAGCTTGGCCTGTGCGGCACGCATGCGGCGTTTGATGGTGTAGAGCTCGAGCGTATCGAGCATAAACACGATGTTCGTCTCGGTGGGGTGCTTGCTCGTCGCCGAGATGCGCCCGGCACTCACAAGCGTTGCCGCATCGGGACACACCGAGCGCGCCGCATCCATGCAGGCTGCAGGATCGGTTCCCGGCGGCGTTGCCAGAACGGCCCACGCGATGGACTCGTGACGTGGGTCAACCCACTCGATGGAGCAGATGCGGTCGGCATACGTGCGGAACAGGTCGGGGTAGCTCGTAAGCATCGTCAACAGCTCGCGCTCCCCTGCCAAGGACTTGCGCTCAAGATCGGTAAGAACCATAGGGGCCGAGGCGTCCGCCGGAACACCGGCGGGCGCAGAGCACATACCGTCAGGCACATCAATCGGCGGTAAGTCGTCAACGACCTCCACTGGTGCAGCACCATAGGCATCGAGCGGGACGTAGTCGTACGGCTCTTCCTCGACCGGCGCCGCTACTGCAGGCGTCGCGCCCGATGCCCAAGCGCCGCGACCGGCATCGCGAGAACCCGACGCCCGACCGACCGCGCTACCGGACCACTCAGCCTGTGCCCGCTGGCGTTTATAGTTTTGCTCGCGACGGCGCTCCGCATCCTCGCGCTTGGCGACATCGCGAAACACGCGACCCGAACTCGCTCGCACCGTCTCCAGATCCAAACCCAACAGATCGGCAATCTGGATAAAGTACGTGTCAATCATATAGCTATCGCGCAGCGGATAGATGAGCGTGAGAGCGTCCTCCAGCGCCTTGGCGCGACCGCCCGGCGTGGTGATGTCGCTCGACTCCTGCAGCGAACGGTACACAAAGTCCATGAGGGGCTCGGCGGCGTCAATGCGTTTCCGCAGCTCCTCTCCACCGTGCGCCGTGATGAACTCCATGGGGTCGTTGCCGTCGGGGAGCACCACGCAGCGCAGGTCCATCGAATCCTGCTCGATAAACTGAATCGCACGACGAGCGGCCTTCTGGCCCGCGGCGTCTCCGTCAAACATATAGACGATGCGCTTGGCAAAACGGGTGAGCGTCTTGACGTGATGCTCCGTGAGCGCGGTGCCCAGCGTGGCGACAACGTTTTTAATCCCCGCCTCCCAGCAGGCGATGCAGTCGGTATAGCCCTCTACCACGATGGCGGTATCCTGCGCGACGATAAACTCCTTGGCCCAATTAAAGCCGTAGAGGTTTCGCTTTTTGTGGAACACGCTCGTCTCGGCGGTGTTGAGGTACTTAGGCTGGCCGTCACCCATGATGCGCCCGCCAAAGGCGATGTTATGACCCTGCTCATCAAAAATGGGGAACATCACGCGGTCGTAGAAGCGGTCGGCAAGCTGCCCGCGCCCGCGGCTCACGGCCACGTTGGCATCGATCATCTCCTGCGGGGTAAAACCCGCCTGGGACAGGTGTGACACCAGCGCGTTACGGCCCGGTGCAAAGCCCAGACAGTAGCGGCGGCAGACATCGCCACCCATGCCGCGGCTGGCAAAGTACTCGCGCGGACGGCCGTCCTTACCGCGCATGAGCATGGTGTGGTAGAACTGGGCGGTCTCGGCGCACAGATCGTAGATTCGGGCACGCTTAGTACCGCGCTCGCGGCGATCTCCGGTGTCATGCAGCTCAATACCTGCGCGATCGGCCAAATAACGGATTGACTCGGGAAAACTCAGGTTCTCGCGCTTCATAATATAGGTGAAGACATCGCCACCCTCGCCGCAGCCAAAGCAATGCCACACCTGCGTGGCGGGGATAATGTGGAAAGACGGCGTCTTTTCGCCATGGAAGGGGCAGCAACCCCAAAACTCATGGCCGCGGGGCTTGAGTTCAACCGTTTCCTGCACGATGGCAACCAGGTCGGACGCAGCGCGTACCTGGTCTTTTTCCTCATCGCTAATCACGGATGCTCACCCCCTGCTCACCCAAGTTGTGACGAATGTCCTCGATATTACCCTCGACGGTCGCGATCAACTCATCCAGCGAATCAAACACACGCGAGGGGCGCAGCCAGCGCGTAAACGCCAGCGAAACAGAAGCGCCGTACAGGTCGCCCGTATAACCAATTAAATTAGCCTCGAGATGCGCCGAAGCGGCATCGTCGGCATACGTCGGCGGCAGTCCGACGTTAACGGCAGCGGGCCACACGATGTCGTTGACCAGCACCAGGCCCTCATACACACCATCGGCAGGCACCTGAATGCCGTCGGGAACTTGCAGGTTTGCCGTGGGAAAGCCCATGCCAGAACCCTCATGACGGCCGCGAGTAACACCGCCGCGCACCATATACGGGCGGCCGAGCAACTCAGCAGCAAGCTCCACATGGCCCTGTCCCAGCTCATGACGGATGCGGGTGGCACAAATGGCCTCACCGCCCTCGCAAAGCAGGTCGTGACCATACACGTCAACGCCGTGCTCGGAACCCCAGACGCGCATCTCGGCAACACCAGAAGCACCGCCACGACCCAGCCTAAAGTCGCTACCAACGCGAATCGAACGAATGTCAACCACGCGCGACACCAGCGAGAGAAAACCAACATGGTCAAGTGCCGCAACCTCAGGCGTAAAGGGAACGGCCACCACCGCATCGACCCCGGTCTGAGCCAGGGCATGTAGACGGTCGGCCGTCGTCATCAATTTTTGAGCGGGCGAAGGGCTCACCACGACGTCCGGGTCCGGATCGAAGGTGACCACGACTGCCTTGCAGCCATGGGCGCGGGCATCACGGACAAGCGCTTCGATGAGCTCCTGGTGTCCACGGTGAACGCCGTCGAACACGCCGATGGCAATCGATGCGGCACCCAAGTGCTCGCACTCATCAAACGCATCGGCAGCAACGATGCGAGCCTCGTCCGACTCGCCCGCGAAAAAGACACGCGCGAGCTCGCGAGCGGAAAGCATCATCGAACACCGCCGATTGCCTGCGGAAACACGTGCTCCATGACAAAACGGCCACCCTCAATGCGAGCGAGCGCCTTGAGTCCCCCATCGAGCACCAACGCAAACGGCGCCTTCGAGGCATCGAAATCGGCAAGCGCACGCTCAACGGGAATGCGACGGCCGCAGAGCAGGTCGTCGGCAAGATTGCCCGGCAAGTCAACACGCGTTGCGCCCAGGGCCGCAATGGGATCCAGGGAAAAGCCAGCGGCGGACTCGGGAGAAAGCTCCTCCACCGCATGACAGACGCCAACGGAAACAACACCGGAGGCCGTACGGCGCAGCGCGGAAATGTGCGCGGCGCTCTCACAGGCGCGGCCCAGGTCGCGAGCGAGCGCACGGATATAGGTGCCCTTGCTCACCGAGAACGCCACGGTCCACACACACGTATCACCTTCGCCGCCCACGGCGATCAGGTCGGCGGCATAGACCTCGACAGGGCGCGGAGGTAGGTCCACCGCATTGCCCTCGCGAGCAGACTTGTAGGCGCGAACGCCATTGACCGAGATGGCCGAAAACGCTGGAGGCACCTGCATCTGCGGGCCAAGCATAGCGGCCAGCTGTTCACGGGCGTAAGCGAGATCGCGCAGCTCGGGGGCAACGGGCACTGTGCGGACAGCCTCGCCCTCCGCGTCATCGGTATTGGTCTCGACGCCAAACGAAATGTCGGCGACATAGCTTTTGGTATCGAGGGTTAACATGCCCAGCAGACGGGTCGCCTGGCCGACGCCCACCACCATGACACCCGAGGCCATGGGGTCGAGCGTGCCGGCATGACCGACGCGCCGCTCATGGAGGGAGCATCGGCATTGCGAAACCACGTCGTGGGACGTGCAGCCCACCGGCTTATCGACGGCGAGCAGCATATTCAGTTGAGAAGGCGTACGACGAGCCATGTACCATCCAAAAAGTTAAAGCTCGACGGTCACCGAAGCGGGATCCTCCCCTACCAGTTCGGCCAGCATGGGAAGTGCCACGGTGAGCGTCTCGAGAATTGTTCCGTTGTTGGAAAAGCCGGCGGCGGCATGATGCCCGCCACCGCCAAAGTTGGCAGCAATCTCGGACACATCGAGGTCGCCCTTGGAGCGCAGGTTGCCACGCACCTTGGTATCGCCCTCAATGCCCTTTAAGAACATGCAAACCTCGACGCCCATCACCGAACGCACCACATCGACCAGGCCGTCGCACTCGTCCGAGGTGACACCGCAGGCCTCAAGGTCGCTCTGGTAGGCATAGCTATACGCCACGCGCCCATGCGCGACCGTCTTAATGCGACCCATGACAATGGACTTGAGGTGCAAAAACTCAACGCGCATGCTCTGGTAGACCTCGAGCGCAACGCGCGCCGGATCGGCACCGTGCGCCACCAGGCGCGAGGCCGCATGGAACGCGGCGGCATCGGCGTTTTGGTACTGAAAACGGCCGGTATCGGTAACCAAGCCACACAGCAGGCAGGTCGCAACGCCATCACGTGCGACAATGCCGCAATTGTCCAAGAAACGGTCGATGATCATGGCGCAGGCTGCAGCTTTGACGCGTCTCAGACTGAGCTCGGCAAACTCCTCGCGCGCCGGATGATGATCGAAGCACACCACATGCTTGGAGCGACGAAGCACCTCGGCGGAATTGTTGAGGCGCTCGACGACCGGCACGTCCACCGAGATGAACAGGTCGGGATTGCCGGTGTACGCAGATGCCGGCACCAGGCGATCGGAGCCTTCCATAAAGCGGTAGATGCGAGGAACCGGGTCCTCGTCTGCCAGCAGCAGCGCAATGTCCTTGTTGGGGAAAAACTTCATAAGCGAGAGGCCCAGACCCAGCACGGAGCCCAGGGCATCGCCATCGGGAGAAGTGTGTCCCGAAATCGCAATGGAGGACGCACCCTCGATGAGCTCGAGGATGCGTCGCTGAATATCTGCAGACTCGCACGAGGCGAGGTCGGCGGAATTAGTCATCTAAAGCTGCCTCCTGGGCGGCATCCGCTATCGGATAGCCGTCCTCGTCCTTTTCGATCGCAAGCGTGGCGGGAACGTTTTCCAGCGCACGCGTGATGCGCTCGGCCTCATCGGTCGAGCGATCGATGCGAAAATCGAGCTCGGGCGTGACACGCCAATCGAGCGAGCGAGCCAACAGGCTGCGAATACGGCCCTTGGCACTTGCGAGCGCCTCCATGACCTCGTCGTAGCGGCTCGCATCGCACGACACGAACACACGCGCGAACGAACGGTCCACCGCGACCTCGACCGCGGTCAAAGTAACTAGGTCGAGACGCGGATCGGAAACCTCAAAGAGCAGGATATAACCAAGCTTCTCGCGAAGCTGCTCGCCCAGACGGCGGGTTGCCTGCGTTTGCTTCATAGCGCTACCCCCTACTCGGTACGGGCAACCTGGTCGATGCGGTAACCCTCGATCTGGTCGCCGGGCTTGATGTCCTGGAAGTTCTCCAGGCCAATGCCGCCCTCGGAACCGCTCTTGAGGCTCTTGGCCTCGTCCTTGTAGTGGCGCATCGAGGCGATCT
>NZ_JADNDZ010000049.1 GCF_015552075.1 Collinsella aerofaciens | reverse complement strand
AGTTGAAGGAACGGTGGAGATGTGTTTCGATGGGTCCGGTGGCCATGCTCCGCCCTCCGCCCGGCACCTCTTTCCAGACTCAGCCGGACGGTCGGTCAGTCTATTCCGTTTTGCCTTCAGGCTAGGCCAGCGGGGCATCGCCCCTCTCTGCGCGCGCCCTCTCGATGAGTCCCGGCGTCAGGTCGAGCTCGGCCAGAGGCACATCCTCCACGCCGTAGGCGTCAAGCAGCGCCGCCGCATCGTCCCCGAGCATCGCCCTGAAGGCGCGCGCGGGCGTCGAGAAGCCGAGCGCGCCGCGGGGCTCGGAGTTCACGTGCGACATGGCGAGCGCCATGTCGGCCGGGGATAGCCGGTCGAACCTGAGCCCGGCGCCCTTGGGCAGCAGCTTCCTGATCTCGACGTGGTTGCGCTCGCAGGCGCCCTTCTGGTCGCTGCGGCGCGGGTCGCAGTAGAACAGCCTCGTCTCGCCGGGCCCCTCGCCGAGGAGCGCGGCGATCGCGCCCTCGTCGGAGAACTCGGCGCCGTTGTCGGTGAGCACGGCGCGGAACACGCGGCGCGTCCCGTCTGCGCCGAGGACCGCCCGGACGCCCTCCAGGGCGGCCGCGACGCACCCGGAGGTCTTCTCCCCGAGCAGGAGCGCCAGCTGGAGCCTGCTGGGGCGGTGGAGCAGCGTGAGCAGGCAGGCCGAGTCCTCCCGGGCGCCCTCGACGGTGTCCATCTCCCAGGCCGCGGCGCACGCGTCCTCCCCGAGGGCGAGGAACGCGGCGTATGACCTGCGGGCGGAGTGGCGCGTGGCCGCCCGGACGGCGGCGCGCCTCCTCGGCCTGTAGCCGACCTTGCGCCTGAGCTCCATGTTGGTCATGCCGTCGTAGCCCGCCGCGACCCAGCGGTAGATGGTCGACGGCGACAGGTCCACCGGCCCTCCGTTGCATGCGGCCATCTGCTCGGGCGAGAGCCCCCGGCGCAGGCAGTCCCTGATGGCCTCCAGCCTCGCCGCCGCGGCCGGCTCGTCGGCGTCGATCCCGCGCCTGGACGAGACGAGCACCGAGTCGGCACACAGCTGCGCGGCGCGGGCCTCGTAGAAGACGTGCGGGCGGCGCTTGCAGCCCATCGCGCGGTAGCGGCCGCACCCGTTGCAGCAGCGCGGCCACGCCGCCAGGCGCGGGCAGGCCGACGACAGGTCGGTGTCGGCGCCCACGCGCTCGCCGCGCCTGGGCTTCGGCGCCGTCACGAACCTGTGCGACGCCACCTCGGCGCTCACCGTCGAGGGC
>NZ_JADNDZ010000048.1 GCF_015552075.1 Collinsella aerofaciens | reverse complement strand
CACACGCAAGGGGCGGTGCCGACGCCGTGCGGTTAGGAGGAGCCAGATGGGCTACCACGTTCAGATCGTCTACTCAGATTTCACCATCAGGAAGGAGGACTTCGATCGCGGCTTTCAGATAGTCTGCGACCTTAACGCTCGCGATGACTTGAAGGGCGGCGGAAAGTTCGGTGGCGATCCGACGCCTAAGCCCGCTGATTCCAAGTCCTGCGCAAGCAGCCCCGACAAATGGTTCTCGTGGATGCTCTGGAACTACGACGAGGTTTGCGACAGTCTCCCCAAGGTGCTGGAGGAACTCGGTTTCGGAATCGACTATAACGATGATGGGGATATTGTCGGTCTTTCCTACGATTCCAAGACCGGAGACGAGGATGTTTTTCTCGATGCGCTCCGTCCGGTCGTGAAGGAGGGCTCCTACATCGTCTGGGAGGGAGAGGATTACGATCGTTGGTTCACTAGGTTCTAGATAACACGCCCAATGGTCGGGGCGGCGACTCGCCCCGACCCACCTTATTTACCAACATCCTTTGAGAGGATCATCGACATGAGCATCAACCGCGTCAGCATCACCGGCAACCTCACCCGAGACCCCGAGCTGCGCGTCACCGCAGGAGGCACGCAGGTGCTCTCCTTCGGCGTCGCCGTGAATGACCGCCGCCGCAACCCGCAGACCGGCGAGTGGGAGGACTACCCAAACTTCGTCGATTGCACTATGTTCGGCACGCGTGCCGAGGCCGTGAGCCACTTCCTCGCCAAGGGCAACAAGGTCGCGATCGAGGGCAAGCTGCGCTACAGCTCCTGGGAGAAGGATGGGCAGCGCCGATCCAAGCTCGAGGTCATCGTGGACGAGATAGAGTTCATGAGCCAGCGTCAGGGTGGCGCCGCCCCCGCTGCGGCTCCCGTTTCCACTCCCGCGCCCGCACCGGCGGCAATCCCGCCCTCGATCGACCTTTACGACGAGGATATCCCGTTCTAGCAAGTGATACACTGTATATACAATGCAAAGCGTGGTATATACAGTGTATTAGCATTGAAGGAGATACAGCCTATGTCGACCTCAAACATAAATATCCGAATCGAGGAATCTACCAAGCGCGACCTCGAGTCCGTTTGCAAGGAGCTTGGATTGTCAGTCACTACCGCATTTACCATTTTTGCCAAAAAGATGTGCAGGGAAAGGAGGATTCCCTTCGACGTCGCAATCGATCCCTTCTATTCGACTGAGAACCTAGACCACCTGCGCCGTTCGGTCTCGGAACTCGACTCGGGCAGAGGCTTGGAAAGGGGACTGCTCGATGCCGATGAATAAGGTTTGGTCACCGGAGGCGTGGAATGACTACCTTTGGTGGCAAAGCCAAGACAGAAAGACACCCAAGCGCATCAACGCCCTGATTCTAGATATTGACCGAAACGGCCTTTCGGTTGGAATCGGGAAGCCCGAACCTTTAAGGGGCGAGTTCTCAGGGCTTTGGTCACGCCGGATAGACAGAGCGAATCGTCTTGTCTACAGAATCACCGACAGAGGCATAGAGATCGTCTCGTGTAAGACGCATTACGGAGACCACTGATAGCGTCTGGCTCACTTGAAGCCCGCCCCGACCCGGCGGGCTTTTCCATGCCGCGGCTGCCGCCCAGGGGGAGCGCTCCGGCGCCGCCTCCCCCTGGACCCCCACGGGCCCTCTCCCGTCGCTCGCGTTTCACTCCCTTCCGACAGCCTGGGGCTACATAGGGAGCCCCTACGGCCGTCGAAAGCGCGCAAAACGCTCGCCCCTCGCAGG
>NZ_JADNDZ010000047.1 GCF_015552075.1 Collinsella aerofaciens | reverse complement strand
GGGCCCCATCGCCCCGCGCCCGGTCCACTCCGCGCTCGACCTGTCCAAGCTCGAGTCGGTCGGCTTCCACATGCCCGACTGGGAGGAAGGGCTGGGGGAGTACCTCACAATGCTTTAATGTAAATTGTAGTGGCGGGAGGCGATGGCATGATTGATAGATATTCTTTTGATGATTGGTTGAACTACGGTAGACGAGGGAAGCGCGAGTATTCCTGTTTTCGTTTTTATAGTGTAGGACTCAACAGAGGCATGCCTCTAGTGATTCTGGACGCCCTAAAGAAAATTGGCTTCGGTGGGATATTTGTTTGGCTGCCTACTCTTTTTGCAGAAAAGCTATTAACAGATGGAAAACTTCCTTGGATCCTTGACTACCTTGGAACTTATGCGACTAGAGAATTATTTACTTTTTCGCTTATCGTAACTTGTTTGGTGGCAATTTGGATTGCCGCGCATTCAATTAGGCAGGGCTTTCGCTATGTGAATGTGCTCGACGAACTTCAGAGCCTTAACTACCAAGTTGAGAATCAGACTCAAAATCCTGATGTTAATTTACGTGAATTGGCAACTGTCTGCTGCGATGGCGTTGCTTCCTGTTTTTCAATTTTTCGCCCAAAAGACGGAATAGGCTGCGCCATCAGGCTTGCGCGTCCCGGAAAATCGGATCATGAAGTTGGCTACGCAACGGTGGCTAGGGGAGGGGCATTGAATAAAACGAGATTTCAACATTCCCGGCCTCTTTCAATGAATAGCAAGCTCGTGATTATGCTTCACGAAAAAGAGCTGTCAAATGATATCGTCATACTTTGTCCCGATGTTGAAAAAGCCAGAGACTGCGGACAGTTGGATAACGACGTTAATTCCGAACATTTCGGATCCGATGATCGTTGCATGATGATTTCTAGACTTGTTGCCCGAGACGGTTCGAATAATTCAATTATGGGAATCTTGTATGTAACATCTAGCAGGCCAAATAAGCGGTTGATTTCCGATCTCAGCCGAACACATTAGGCGGACAGGCCGTTCCCGCAGC
>NZ_JADNDZ010000046.1 GCF_015552075.1 Collinsella aerofaciens | reverse complement strand
GTAGCGGGTGGTTTAAAGCTGGCCGCTGCGCGGCCAGCAGACTAAAGTCTTGAATAAAAAAGGGTGGCCGGACAATCCGACCACCCTTAGACATTATGCGATGCCGCGATTTACTTGCGGACAACCTTGACGATAGCATCGCCGGCAGCGACGGCGGAGTCGGCCTCGACGGCAAGCTCGACGTCGGCAAACTCGGCAGTGTTGGACACGGCCACGACGACGCAGTCTTTGTAACCGGCAGCGGCGATCTTGGCGCGGTCGATCTTGAGCATGGGCTGGCCGGCCTTGACGACGTCGTCGGCCTTGACGAAGCCCTCGAAGCCGTCGCCGTTCATGTTGACGGTATCGACGCCGACGTGCACCAGAACCTCGATGCCGCTATCGGACTGCAGGCCCACGGCGTGACCCATGGTGACGGTCACCTTGCCGTCGCAGGGAGCGTAGACCAGATCGTCCTCGGGCCACACGGCGCAGCCCTTGCCCAGAACCTCGCCACCAAAGACGGGATCGGGCACATCGGCCATCTTGATGACCTTGCCCTTGACGGGCGAGCACAGCACGTCGGCGCCGGCAGAAGCAGAGATGGAGGCCGGAGCAGCGGCAGCCGCGGGCTCAGCCTTCTTCTTGAACATGTCAAACAGACCCATACGTTTTCTCCTCTTGATTAAGCGCAACGTAGTGCGCATGCCTATGGTGATTATAGTGCCAATTGGACCAAAAACTAAGGTGGGGAGTCGAATCGAAAACTCCGCCGACGTCTTTGCCCCATCGATACCCGTTTTGCTGATTAATCCTCGATGAGTCCCAGATGCACGAAGGCGTTCCAGATGCCGTCGTCGTCGACATTCGTGGTCACGTAATCGGCCGCCGGTCCGGCGTTCGTCAGAACGCCGGAACTCAATCGCCGGAACTCAATTACTCCAAGCCCTCAGCGCCGTTGGACTTGATGATCTTCTGGTATGCGAAGAAGCTGTCCTTGCGGCGGCGCTCGTAGGTGCCGGTGCCGTCGTCGTACTTATCGACGTGGATGAAGCCGTAGCGCTTGCGCATCTCGCCGGTGCCGGCGGACACCAGGTCGATGGGGCCCCACCAGGTGTAGGCGATCAGGTCAACACCATCGGCGACGGCCTCGCCCATGGCCTTGATGTGGCTCTGCAGATAGGCGATGCGGTACGGATCGTGAATGGAGCCGTCCTCCTCGACCTCGTCGTAAGCGCCCATGCCGTTCTCGACCACCATCAGCGGAATCTCGTAGCGGGCGTAGATCTCGTTGAGGGCGATACGCAGGCCCAGCGGGTCAATCTGCCAACCCCAGTCGGTGGACTCCAGGTAGGGGTTTTTGCCGCCAAAAGTCATGTTGCCCTCGGTCATCTCGTGGTCCTTGTGGGTGCCCACGGTACCGGACATGTAGTAGCTAAAGGTGTAGAAGTCGACCTTGCCGTCGGCGATATCCTGCAGGTCGCCGTCCTCCATTGCGAGCTCGACGCCGTTCTCGGCCCAGAAGCGCTTGGCATAGAACGGGTACTTGCCGCGCACCTGCACGTCGGAGCAGTACCAGTTCATGGAGTTCATCTGCTGCTGCGTGGCGAACACGTCGACCGGATCGCACGTAGCGGCGTAGGAGAGGATGAAGCAGTCCATGTTGCCCATCTTGAACTGCGGGTAGTGCTCGTGAGCGTAGCGCACGACGCGGCCGCTGGCCACAAACTGATGGTGCAGGGCCTGGTAGCGCTGCTGAGCGGTGGTCTTGATGGCGCTCGCCGGGCCCTCGAAGCCCTGGATCAGACCGGTCTCCATCATGGCGCCCATGTCCATAGTGCCGCAGTTGATCTCGTTGAAGGTGAGCCAGAACTTGACCTTGTCCTGATAGCGGTCGAAGACGGTCTGGCAATACTTCTCAAAGAAGCCGATGAGCTCGCGGCTCGCCCAGCCGTTGTACTTCTCGACCAGGTGATAGGGCATCTCGTAGTGCGAGAGCGTCACGAGTGGCTCGATATTGTGAGCGCGCAGGCAGTCGAAGACGCGATCGTAAAAGGCGAGGCCGGCCTCGTTGGGCTCGGCGTCGTCGCCGTTGGGGAAGATTCGGCTCCAAGAGATGGACATGCGGAACATGTTGAAGCCCATCTCGGCGAACAGCGCGATGTCCTCCTCGTAGTGATGGTAGAAATCGATGCCGTCATGGTTGGGGTAGAAGCGGTTGGGGTCGATGTCGATCGTGATCTGACGCGGCTCCTTGTAGCTGCCGCCCAGGAAGTGGTCGTCGACGGAAGCGCCGCGGCCGTCCACGTTCCAAGCGCCCTCAAACTGGTTGGCGGCGGTAGCGCCACCCCAATAGAAACCCTCGGGGAACTTGATGTTTGCCATGAGCATCTCCTTTGCATCGTGGGTCGATAAGCCGAGTATCGCCCACGCGCGGGGCATGCGGGAGCGGCCGCGCCAAACCCGACACTTCTTTTCGCAGCGGCGCCCCGCCGCCTGCCCGCCCCTGACACTTCCTGATACCTGTCAAAAAGGGACAGGTTTATTTTGGTCGGTTTTATCTGGGCAAACGCTGACGATAGGCAGCCGGCGTGCAGCCATAGCGCTCGGCAAACTTTTTGTAGAAGAAGCTCATGTTGGCATAGCCCGCCTCGTGCGCTGCGACCTCCGCGATGGCGCCGGCATCGAGCAGCGTCGCCGCGCGCGCTAGGCGGCTCTCTTGCACCAGCTGCATAAACGTGCGGCCTGTCTGACGCTTGAGCAGGGCGCTTGCGTAGTTGGGGCTCAGGTGCAGGTGGCGGGCTAGGTCCTCGAGGGTACAGTCGCGAGCGTGACGCTCGATGTAGCCCATGGCAGCCGCGACCTGCGCCGATGGCAGCGCGGGCGCGTCCGCTTGCAACAGCGTCGCCTCGTAGCTTTGCATAAGCTCGACCAGCAGCAGCTCAAACAGCCTCGAGACAATCTGGGGGCTCGCGGCGGTGGGATCCAAGCGCTCGCAGAGCATCTCCTGCATGTAGCGGCGCACGCGACGGCTGCCGCCCGTATGGAAATGCACGTGTCCGCGGTGGTCGGTTTCGTCCGTGAGGGCGTTGAGCAGGAACCGCGAGACCGCGCTTGTGGGCGAAAGGCTTTGCTCCAGGCTACGGCGCAGCATTGGCCGCGAGATGATGACGCTCAGCATTATGTCGTGCTCACCGAGCTCGCCAACAGCATGCGGGCAGGCGGCATCGAGCAGGAGGACCTCGTTTTGAGCGAGCATGAGCGGCGCGCCGTTGACGATCTGCGGCGCTCGTCCTCGATAGACATAGCTGATTTCGACATAATCGTGCACGTGTTCCGGCACAGGATTGAAGCGCGAGTTGCGAACAATCGATAGCCCCTCGGGCATGCCTTCTTGGTGCAGAGCGAGCGTTGGGTTGCCAATTTTACGAATGAATCGGCCATCAATATCTGCCTGATTACCTTGACCGAGTGCATCGCTCCAGTCGTAATGGGCGCCCGCGCGATAGGCGCGTTCACTGTCGGTCAGCTCGAGTAGCAGGCTATCCAAGCGCGCGAGCTCCATAGTGCTCCCATCGTTGATTCGGTCATATTCTGCCGTGGTTTTGATATTAGCAGGGCGGCGCGCTCGGCGTACTCTGACTTCAATGGATTTGAAAGGCCGGTTTTGGAGGAGCGTATATGGCGGCGTATTTTGAGCAGGTGCTTGGCGGCACCTACGACAACCATGTGCTTCCGTTCTTGTGGCTCAAGGGCGAGGCGCGCGAGACGATTACCGAGTATCTGGAGCAGATCGCCGGGGCGGACATCCACGAGGTTTGCCTGGAATCGCGCACGCATCCCGATTTCTGTCGCGACGGCTGGTGGTCTGACCTGCGCTTTATCATCGGCGAGTGCAAGCGCCTGGGGTTAAAGATCTGGCTGCTCGACGACGCCCACTTCCCCACAGGCTATGCCAACGGCGCGCTTGCGGGCGATGGCGTCGACCCCGCGCTCAAGAAAACCGTGCTCAAGCATCGCACGATTACGGTTGTTGGTCCCCAACCGTCCACGACTATCAAGCTCGGTAATCTCATGGACCCCACCGAGCGCTTTGTGGGCGTGGCAGCTTTTGATGCCGCTGGTGCGCCGCTCGACCTTGCGCTCGCTGTTGAGCAAGGAGACGATGGAACGCCCGCCCGCTTGCGTTTTGACGCCCCCACCGGCGTCACTACGATCGTGCTGTACGCCACCAGCCAAAAGACCGGCTTTCGCGATGAGTACATCAACATGGTCGACGCCGCCTCGTGCCACGCGCTCATCGACGCCGTCTACGAGCCCACGTTTGAGCATCTGAGCGACGAGTTTGGCAAAACGATCTTGGGCTTTTTCACCGATGAGCCCGGCTTTATGAACGAGAAGGGCACCACGCTCGACGATGCTTCTACCAGCAGTTTTATCGGGCGAGGCGACCTAGCGCTGCCGTGGTCGAACGAGCTTGCCCACCGCCTGCGCGATGCGCTTGGCGAGAATTGGCTTGCTAAGTTGCACGGCCTTTGGACGCGCGAGGCAAACGGCGCCCAGGTTCGCCACGCCTATATGGACCTTGCTACGCAGCTCTACCGCAGCTGCTTTGACGAGCAGATTGGCGGTTGGTGCCGCGCGCACGGCGTCATGCACATTGGCCACGTGATCGAGGACAAGAGTTGTCACACGCGCCTGGGCCAGGGCGCGGGACATTACTTCCGCGCGGTCGCGGGGCAGGACATGGCCGGCGTCGACGTCGTCATCAACCAGCTTGCCCCCGGAATTGACCGCGGGCGCTACAGCTATTTCCACGGCGCATGGAACATGGAGTTCTTTACGTACGCGCTTGCCAAGCTGGGCTCTTCGGCCGCGCGCCTCGACCCCAAAAAGCAGGGGCGCTGCATGGCCGAGGTCTTTGGCGCCTTTGGCTGGCACGAGGGCCTGCGTGAGATGAAGTGGATCGCCGATCACATGCTCGTCCGCGGTGTTAATTGGTTTACGCCGCACGCGTTTAGCATGGCGCCTTTCCCCGATTGGGACTGCCCGCCGCACTTTTACGCGCACGGCAACAACCCGCAGTGGCCGCACTTTGGCCAGCTCATGCGCTATATGAATCGCATGGCGACGCTCCTTTCGGAAGGCGCCGCCGCTCGCCCCGTCGCCATCCTGTACCATGCCGATGCCGAATGGGCCGGCAACGCCATGCCCATCGAGTGCGTGGCAGCCGAGCTCACGCGCGCGCAGATCGACTTTGATTTTGTGCCTGCCGAGGCTTTTGAGGATGAGGAGCGTTACGATATTTCGATTGCCGATGGAACGTTTGCCGTTAACGGCTGCCGCTATCAGGCGTTTGTTCTGCCCGGCGCCTCGTTTATTGGCGCGGCTACAGCGGAAGAGGTGAGGCGCATGATGGCCGCGGGTGTCACGGTGCTCGCTGCTGACGAAGTGCCCGGCGCTCTTTATGACGCGGATGGCGCAGCCGATCTGGACGGGCTTACGGCAACGCCACTTGCCGATGTGGCGGACGCGCTGGCAGACGCGGGGCTGCAGACCGTTGTGACCGATAGGCCACAGCCCTGGCTGCGCGCACTTCGCTACAAGCGTGCGGGCGAGACCTATGTGATGCTAGTCAACGAGCATCCGCGTGAAAGTATTTGCTGTACGGTTGCACTTGCTCGAGGCGAGCGCCTTTGCGGCACGCGCCTCGACCTGCTGAACGGCACCGAACCCGTTGCGTTTGATGGCGCGTTGGAGCTGGCGCCCTTCGAGAGCTGCGTTGTTGTTCTGGGAACGGGCGACGAGGTCGGACTCGATGACGGGGCGAACACGAATGCGGATGATGCGGTTTGCCTTAGCATCGACGGACCGTGGACCGTTGCCCTCTCCCCTGCCGGCAGCGATGGAACCTTTGGCGAGCCGCAAAAGCTCGAGCAGCTGTGCGACCTCACGGCCGAGCAGTTCGCCGGCATCTGCGGCACGTTCCACTATCGCACGTCGTTCGAGCTGACCGACGACCTCGCCCACACCGCCATTGACCTGGGGGATGTCTACGAAGTCGCAACACTCACGCTCGACGGACAAACGCTCGGCACGCGCATCTGCCCGCCCTATCGCTTTGCGACAGGCGCGCTTGCCGCCGGCACGCACGAGCTCACCATCGATGTCATCAACACACTCGACCATGCGATTCCCGACATCTTCGCCCTCACCGAGCCCGTCGCGCCCAGCGGTGTCCTCGGCCCCGTTACCCTTCTCGGGCAAAACCTGCCAAAATAAACCCGTCCCTTTTTGGCAGGTTTGGCGAGTGCGGGAGTTCGAATGGATATCAAACGCAAGATTACCGAGGCACAGGGCCTAACCCCTACCGAGCAGCAGCTCGGCATCTCGGCCCTCGCCATGGGCGAAGACATCCGCGGACTCTCCATTAAGGAGTTTGCCGCCCGCGCCAATGTTTCGGTCGCAAGCGTGCACCGTTTTTGCAAAAAGCTCGGCCTCGAGGGCTTTAAGGATCTCAAGGTCGAGCTCATCCGTCTGGCGACCGAAGCAGGCAACCGCCGCGACGTAGATATCAACTTTCCCTTCGATGCCACGTCCACGCCTGCGCAGGTTATGGAGCGCATGGAAGGGCTCTACCAGACCACGCTGGCCGAGACGCAGGAGCTGCTCGACCCCGCACAGCTCGACCGCGCCGCCAAACTGATCGCGAAGGCACGGCAGGTCGACATCTACACCGGCTCGCACAACCTCTATCCAGCGGGGATGTTCCGCGACCGCTTGCTTTCGTCCGGCAAGAGCGCCACATGCTACAGCAGCACCGAGGCCCAGGTGCGCACGGCGCTCGCCTCGGATTCCGGCAATGTGGCGATCGTAATCTCCTACAGCGGCCTTGCGCCCAACCTCAAGGAAATCTTGCCGATCCTCAGCAGCCGACATGTTCCCGTCATTGTCATCGGCACACCTTATTGTGCGCGCCTGCACCCCGGCTTTGCCGCCTACCTCACGGTGAGCGACCACGAGAGCATGACGCACCGCATCACGCAGTTCGCCAGCCACATCGCCGTGCAATACGTGCTCGATTCGCTCTACAGCAGCTACTTCGCCAAAGACTACGCCCGCTGCGCCGAGTTCCTAGAGCGCTCGTTCCCCTACACCCGCCTCCCCGGCCTCAAATAACAATCCGGCCCCACCGCGCCTCCAATCGCCCTCCTAAGTTGCGGTGAAATAGCTCCTGTTTAGGCTCTAAACCAGCACTTTCAGGAACTATTCCACCGCAACTCGTTGGCGCAGGGGCATCGGGCGGACAGCGGGCTTTTACTTGCGAGGCGTCGGCAAAACAAAGAGTCCGTGCTGGTTACAGTAGAGGTACATTCTGCCGCGCCCGGTAATATGAAAGCGCGGCTGCACCGATTGCTCTGGATAGAGCTTCTTAAGGCAGATGCCATCCATAGTCGCATATGCCACAAAGCTAATGTAATGGTCCTTGGTCATGGGGTGGTCGAGCGTGACGTACCAATCGTCCTCGATGCGCTCGATGGAAAAGGCATGGTCCGCGTCCGGCTCTTCGGCCTCCTGGGGAAACATCGTGGAGCCGCAGCAGCTAAAGCTGCCTTCTCCGAGCGCGTGCACAACGTTTCCGCAGATAGGGCAAACGTAAAAGATGCCTTTGAGCATATTGCCTGCACGGTTGGCGTTGGCCCGAATGTCACCAGCCAAAAGCTCAGCCACGCTTATGCCGAGTCTCTGGGCCAAAGGTTCAACGAGGGAAATGTCGGGAAGGCCGCGGCCGGACTCCCACTTGCTGACGGCTTTATCGGTCACGCCAAGGCTTTCCGCCAGGGCGCGCTGGGTGAGGCCGCGATCTTCGCGCAGCCGCTTGATGGCATGTGCCGCCAAAAAAGTATGGGGGACATTGCTTTGCGGTGTCTGGTTCATGAGATGTCCGATCAGATTGGAAGAATGGAGCGAACCGGTTCAAGAGCCAGTATCCATTTGAAGACAGCCCTCGACAACCTACGCTGCGTAGACATGCACCGACCAAACGAGCGTGGATTTTCGGACACTCAAATCACGAGCGTGGATAATCTCCCACTTTGAGCCCCCACACAGGCCAAAACCGGGAGATTACCCACGCTCATCTCTGACTAGTCATTGGGGACGTTCTTAAACGACTAGTCAAACAAGAACGTCCCCAATGACTACTGCCGCATCCGGGGCAAGACAACGCCGCAGGTAGAGGACGGACAGCGAGCGACGTCCAGAGCGAACAAGTTGGCATGAAAAAGGCAAGGCATAGACCTTCTGGTCATG
>NZ_JADNDZ010000045.1 GCF_015552075.1 Collinsella aerofaciens | reverse complement strand
GTTGCCGCGCCCCGCAGTGCCCGCTTCCCCCGAGAACAATTATCAGTGCAGGTAGGCAGCTTGTCGATTTTCGAAAAAGCCGGCTATGGTTGACCTCTGCGGCTTAAACGTAGTAGATAGGCCCTATTCGTGGCACAGCACCACTCCATCCCAAATTGGCACCCCGAGCCCTCGTGAGTTGCCAACAAGCTGTTCGACCAGCGCTTTATCCGCGCGGCATTTGGAAAATAGCACCACCGCAAAACCCGCGAGTAGCGCTTACTTTGCTATATCTCACTATACTTTGCTATATCTTGCTATACTTTGCTATATCTTGCTATATCTTGAGCAAAGGTGGCTCACATGCAAACAAACCCTTTTAAGCCCACAGCAGGTAAAACACCCCCCACGATTATCGGCCGCGAAGATGTACTCGAAGAATTCAGTGAAGGCCTCATCAACGGGCCTGGTGCCCCTGGGCGCCTAATGCGCATAGCCGGCGTCCGTGGAACGGGCAAGACGGTCCTCCTTGACGAGTGCTCACGTTTGGCGCAAAGCCGTGGCTGGACGGTCATAAAAGAGGTCGCAACCGAGGGACTTTGCCAGCGCATTCTCGAACAGCTGCAGCCCAAATTCCAGGCCAAACACGCCAGATTTGAGCCCACCGTAGCTGGCATATCCATCGGCAGCATAGATATTGAGCGAATCGGCCCATCGCTACGCGACGCCATGAGACAGACAATAACCAAGAATGGAAATGGCCTGCTCATCACTCTCGACGAGGTTCAAGACGCAGAGCTCGATGAGGTCCGAACGCTCTCCATTGCGATTCAGCAGGTTATCGGCGAAGACCTTGATATCGCCTTTGTTTTTGCTGGGCTGCCTTCGATGATTGAAAGCATCATCAACGGAAAGACACTTACGTTTTTGCGCCGTGCCCTCCCCTTTGATCTGAAGGCTGTGGCAGTAACCGAAGTGTCGTACTCCCTCGAGGAAACCATTGAAGCGTCTGGCATGGAGTTGCAGCCAGGTATTGCCGGCCAACTTGCCGAGGCAACGCAAGGCTATCCTTTCATGATCCAACTCGTTGGATACTACGCATGGCAGTTGGCAAGACGCGCACATACAGCGATTATTGGAGAAGAAGAAGCCGAGCGCGGCATTGCAACGGCACGCGAACGCTTCTGCGCCATGGTGATTGAGCCCGCGCTGCAGCGCATTCCGCCCACGTGCATCGCTTATCTGCTGAGCATGGCGTCTTTGGGGCAGACAAGCTCGACCAGCATGGTTGCCGACGCCCTAAACAAAACGCCTCAACAGGTGAGTTCCGTCCGCAGCCGCCTGTTAAGAGAATCGATTATCGAGGCTCCTTCGTACGGCAAGGTCTCATTTGCCATCCCCTACATGCGCGACTACCTCTACGAGCACAAAGCCGAACTGGAAGCTGAACTGTAGAAACGACAACTGCCCTGCAAGACGAAAACCGTTCCAGGAGCACTTCTTTGCCAACGCCACCGACGAGGCCATCATCGCCAAGGTCAAGGAGCTCCTGGGCCCTAATCGGACTATCTGCGCCTTCCCGTCGAACGCAGGCGGCGGCTGCCCAACACACAGGGCAGCCGCCGCTTTTTGCAATCGATTGGTGCAAAGGGGTTGACTAGAGTTCGCAGGCAACCTTGTAGCCGTCGCCGATGGCGTCGCGAATGTTGCCGCACTTGTTGGCGTCACCCAACACGTGGGTGGCAACACCGGCAGCGGCAAGGTCGTCGGCCAACTTGGTATTGGGACGATAGCCCATGGCAAGCACCAGCGTATCGGCATCGGCGATGGTGTGGACCTCGCCATCCTTCTCGTAGCTGATGGCGTCCTCGGTAATCTCGGTCACCTTGGCCTCGGTCAGCACGTGGACGCCCTTTGAGAGCATGCGCGTGATGAGCACCGCGCGACCGGCGCCGCCCTCGTTGGCGGCGAGCGTCTTGGTCATCTCGATAACGGTGACGTCGCGATTGGCCGGCGACAGGTCGTTGACCAACGGGGCCAGGTAATCGGCCGTCTCGCAGCCAACGGTGCCGCCGCCCACGATGACGATCTTCTTGCCTGGGAAAGCCTTGCCACCCAGCAGGTCGTCAGCCGTCATAACCTGCTTAAAGCCCTGCATGAAGGCCGGAGCGATGGGCTCGGCGCCATAAGCCAGGACGACCTCGTAGTCCGCGTAGTCGCGCTGAATGTCCTCGGCAGTAAGCTCGGTGCCAAATACGCACTTCACGCCGGCCTCGGCCAGGCGACGGTACTGATACTTGATCACGCGGGTGAGTTCCTGCTTTGCCGGCGGAACGGCTGCGATGCGCATCTCGCCGCCCGGCTCGTCCTGCTTATCCACGAGCACCACGTTGTGACCGCGCTTGGCGGCAATGAACGCCGCCTCCATGCCCGCGGGACCGGCGCCCACAACCAGTACGTTCTTGGCCTCGGCGGCAGGCTCGTAGCCGGCCTCGTCGCGCTCAACATCGGGGTTGACGGTGCAGGAGATGCGCTTGCCAAACATAATGCCGTTCAGGCAGCGCAGGCAACCGATGCAGGGACGGATATCATCGGCGTTGCCGGCAGCGGCCTTATTGCAGAACTCGGCATCGCACAGATTGGCGCGGCCCATCATGCAGATGTCGGCAGCGCCGTCCTCGATCAGTTCCTCGGCAATCCATGCCTCGTTAATGCGGCCGACCGTGGCGACAGGAATGTTGACGTGCTTTTTGATCTCGCGCGAGCAGGCGGCGTGCGAGGCCTGCTGAGTACCGGCAGCGGGAATTGCGGAGCCGCGCTTGATGGTGGTACCACCCGACACATGAATCATGTCGACGCCGGCCTTCTCCAGGCGACGCGAGACGTAGATCATGTCGTTAAGGGTCAGGCCGCCATCGGTGTACTCATCGCCCGAAATGCGGACGTCGATGATAAAGTCCTTGCCGCAGCGCTCGCGAATCTCGGCGATAACCTCGAGCAAGAAGCGCATGCGGGCGTCGAGCGAGCCGCCATACTCATCGGTGCGCTTGTTGTAGAGCGGAGTTAAAAAGCCGCCGAGCATGCCGTGGGCGTGCGCCGCATGGACCTCGACGCCATCGACACCGGCCTTCTGCATACGCACGGCAGCGTCGCCAAACTGATGCGTGAGCTCGTGAATCTCATCGACCGTGATAGGACGCGGCGCCTCGCGGGCATAGGACGGACCCACAAAGGACGGAGCGATCAGACGCGGCGTGCCCGGAATATTAAAGGCCATGTAGGCGGGATGGAAGAGCTGCGGCATGATCTTGCAGCCGTACTCGTGCACAGCGGCGGCAAGCTTTTCCCAGCCGGGGATAAACGTGTCGTCGTAGCAGCACATGTCACCCGGCAGATAGGTATAGGTGGGCTCGACCGTCACGACCTCGGTAATGATGAGGCCCACGCCGCCCTTGGCGCGGGCACGGTAATGATCGACCAAGTCGTCGGTCACATAGCCATGATCGGCCAGGTTGGTGGACACCGGCGGCATAAAGACGCGGTTCTTGACCTCGGTCGTACCGACCTTGATCGGGCTAAAGAGCATCGGGTAGGCGGAGGACTCCATGCGGGATTCCTTTCATTTGAGCCGCTCGGCGGCAGTTGCTGACGTACCTATCGTACCAGCAACTGCCGTATCCGCAGTCAAACATGCTCAAACGCCGGTCGGCTAATGAATACCGCGGCCCAAGTCTTCGGCAATTTTGTCCACGCCCTTAAGCGCGGCGCAGGTCTTTTTGTTGGAACAATGTCCCGTGCAAACGCCTCCCTGAGCGCAGTCGGCGCAGGTGCCCTTGCGGTAGATGCGCACGCACACGGCGACAAACGCAATACCGATAACGGCCAGTACAACAATATCGATAGGTGCCATAGCAAGCCTCCTCTAGTTAACCACCACTTACTTTACCCCATTCTCCACCTATCAAAGGGGACAGGTTAATTTTGGTCGGTTTTATCTGCGGAAACGCCACATCTCCCCCACCAAAAAGCCCGAGTGTCGCTGGGACACCCGGGCTCGTGGAGAGGGGTTAATCCTTATTCGGACTTAAGCGGAAACTGCAGCGGAAGCAGCGTTGGTCTCGTCCTCGTCGGTCCATGCATGCTTTGGCATGGGACGGAAGATCTGGAAGAGCATCGCAACCAGCAGCACGATGGCCACCACCGTCCAGATACCAAACTGTCCAAGAACAAGCAGGTTGTAGAACTGGTTGATGAACAGGCCGATCACCCAAGCAAAGGCGCACTCGTAGCCGAGGGCAATCGCGGTCCACTTGCCGGAGTCCATCTGGTTGCGGATGGTACCCATAGCGGCAAAGCACGGAGCGCACAGCAGGTTGAAAGCGCCAAAGGCAACGCAAGCGCCCATGGTCGGGAACATGCCGGCGAACGCGGTCCACAGGCTCGGATCGGTCTCGGCGGCATCGGCAACGGACAGCAGCGAGCCGGCGGTGGCGACGACGTTCTCCTTGGCAACAAGACCCGAGACGGACAGTGCTGTTGCCTGCCAGGTGCTAAAGCCGAGCGGGGCGAAGATCCAGGCGATCAGGTTGCCGAGCATGGCAAGCACGGAGTAGTCCATGAACTCCTCGGGGATGCCGTCCATCGCAGGCAGGAAGCCAAAGGAACCGTTGTAGCTACCAAAGTTGGAGAGGAACCAAACGACGACGGTGGACGCGAAGATGACCGTGCCGGCCTTCTTGATAAAGGCCCAGCAGCGCTCCCACACGTGCAGCGCCCAAGAGCGAATCGCCGGGAAGTGGTAGGCAGGAAGCTCCATAACAAACGGCGTCGGGCGACCGGCGAAGAGCTTGGTCTTCTTGAGCATGAGGCCCGAGGCGATGACGGCAAAGACGCCCAGGAAGTAGAAGAGCGGGCTGATCCACGCGGCGGTGGTGGAAGAATCGCCGATGATGGAGCCCATGAGCAGGGCGATGATCGGCAGCTTAGCGCCGCAGGGAATAAACGTGGTGGTCATGACCGTCATACGGCGGTCCTTCTCGTTCTCGATGGTCTTGGTAGCCATGACGCCGGGGACACCGCAGCCCGAAGACACGAGCATAGGAATGAAGGACTTACCGGACAGGCCAAAGCGACGGAACACGCGGTCCATGATGAAGGCGACGCGGGCCATATAGCCGCAGTCCTCCAGGAAGGACAGCATCACGAACAGCAGGAACATCTGCGGGACAAAGCCGAAGATGGCGCCCAGGCCGCCGACGATACCGTCGCAGACCAGCGAATCGACCAGGCCACCGTCCTCGGTGCCGCCCGCCACAAGGGCGTCGTGGACCATGGTGGTAATACCAGGAACATAGGGGCCGTACTGTGCCGGGTCGACCGAGTCGGCATTGTCGCCCGCAGCCTCGACGGCCGCGTCGTAGGCGTCGCGGCCCTGACCGAGCACGTACCAACCGTCGGTACCGAAGAGCTGGTCGTTGGTGAAGTCGGTCACCGTGCCGCCCAAGGTAGAAACGGCGATGTAGTACACGCAGAACATGATGACCACAAAGATCGGCAGGCCCAGGATACGGTTGGTAACCACGCGGTCGATCTTCTCGGAGGTGCTCATCTTTGCCGGAGCCTTGGTGAGGCACTCGTCAATGATGTGGGCAATCACGCCGTAACGCTCGCCGGTGATGATGGACTCGGCGTCATCGTCGCAGTCCTGCTCGCACTGAGCGACCAGACCTTCGACGCGAGCGGTCTTCTCCTTGGTGAGGTTGATGAGCTTGCAGGCGTCCGCATCGCGCTCGAACAGCTTGACAGCGTAGTAGCGGCGCTTGTTGGCGGGAACGCTCGCCGGCAGATTGTTCTCGATGTGGTCCAGAACGTCCTCGATGGAGGAATCGAACTTGTGCTCCGGCACCTGGCCCTTGGAAGCAGCGGACTTCTTGACCTGCTCGAACAGCTCCTTGATGCCCTTGTTCTTAAGGGCCGAGATCATCATGACCGGACAACCGAGCTTCTTGGAGAGCTTGTCCGTGTCGATCTTATCGCCGTTCTTCTCGACCAGGTCGGCCATGTTGAGGGCAACGACCACGGGCAGGCCGGTCTCGATAACCTGAAGCGCCAGGTACAGGTTACGCTCGAGGTTGGTGGCGTCGACCACCTGGACGACGACATCGGGCTCGCCGCTCATGAGGTAATCGCGCGAGCACTGCTCCTCAGGGCTGTAGGGGGAAAGCGAGTAGATGCCAGGGAGGTCCGTGATGGTAACGTTCTTGTCGCTTAGGAGCTTGGCCTCCTTTTTCTCAACCGTGACGCCGGGCCAGTTGCCAACGTAGCCGTTGGCGCCGGTGATCAGGTTGAAAAGCGTGGTCTTGCCGCAGTTGGGGTTACCCGCCAGCGCGACATGGATCTGAGAATCCGCCATTCAATCCTTCTTCCTTGTGTGCCTGCGCTGCTTTCTCCGCGCAGGCTGGATAATGTGCTTCAAAGTTGCAGCATTAAGTTAGAAAAACCTAACTTTATCTGCAGAAATATACGTCTCGAGCCCTTACTGGACCTCGACGACGGCCGCCTCCTCCTTGCGGATGGAAAGCTCGTAGCCGCGCACGTTGATCTCGACCGGATCGCCGAGCGGTGCAACCTTCACGACCTTGAACGAAGTGCCCTTGATGAGCCCCAGGTCCATAAGGTGGCGGCGAAGCGCACCCTCACCGTGAAGCTTGACGATGGTGGAGCTCTCGCCCACCTTAACGTCACCCAACGTCTTCATCCTCTTGTCCCCCTTTCGGTTTTTAAGAAATGCTGCAGACTAACCGACGGTCATGATGTGCATGGCAACCTTGGAATCGATGCCAAAGCGTGCGCCCAGCACCGTGACGATGATATTGGCACCACTCGAGCTCACCACGTGAATTTCGCTGCCCTCGACAAAGCCGAGGTCCTTGAGGTGGTGCTTCATATCCTCATTGCCCTTTACACGAGACACGCGCACGGTTTCGCCCGCTTTTACCATCGAAAGCGGCATTGCCGGCATCTGCGGTCCGCAAGACATGAGTGGCTCCTAACGTCAGTTCGTCCTCAACATCGACGCGGTAAAAGTTAACCACGCCTATGTTTGCTTTAGTAAACTAACACGTGGTTAACTTTTTGGAAAGGGTCCCCATTCAGATTTCGAAAAAGTTTCCTATACGAAACAAAAAGGCGCGGCAAAGAGCTGTCCTTTGCCGCGCCCTGTCATGCTTAGAGCGAGAGGTTTCTGATCGACGTAACGCAGGAAGCCTCGTCTACGCCCGAAACGCGAAAGATGATGTCCTCGCCGCACTCGCCGTAGAGAGCCATGAGGCCCATGACATCGCGACCGTCGGTATGGCGGTCGCCGATGCTGACCGACACGTCGCTGCGGTGCTTGGCAATGATGTCATAGAGCAGCGCAACCGGGCGGGCGTGTAGTCCCAACGGATCTTTAATCGTCTTTGTAAACTCGACCATGTCCCCTCCCACGACATCACACATTCGGCCGGCAAACCCAGCCACGTGGTAGTTATTGTAGCGTTAGATGTTTATCGAGGGCCCCTCCGGATACCCCGTGGTCAAAAAGTGGCAAATATGAGTACTGTCACAAATTTAGTAGCAGCAAAATCGAAAGCAAATTGCCTAGCTTGAGCGATTCGAAGGTCGCGCGCGCAGACGTGGTGTAAGAGTGTCCTGAGGTCCGTCGCTGCAAG
>NZ_JADNDZ010000044.1 GCF_015552075.1 Collinsella aerofaciens | reverse complement strand
TCTCGGAAGGCACGTGCAGACCTTTCGTCATGGCCTCCTACCTTTCTTTCGGGCCCTTGTCAGGGCCGATTCGTTAGCGCCCCTCCGTGTGAGGCGTTATTGCTGACGACATATTTATATCCAAAATCAGCTCATACTTCCACCTTGCCCCCGAACGGTTTTTTATAGGGGGTGAACGGCATACACATATACTTCACGCATGGCACACTTCATCTTAATAAAGCGTATTTACGTGCTTAAACGCGTTTTAATCCTAAAATCAAATGGAACTAAACTTTGTTAAACCATCCTCAAATTGCATATTTCCAATAAAGCTATGAATAGAATTAGCGGTTCACACCGCGTCTCAACCATTTTCATTTTTATTCAGAAAAAAGTTTGTCCTATTCATTTCTGATAAATAAATTACCGTTTACCAGACGCTTGATACCGTTCACCGGAAACTCAGTATAAGGCCCAGCGGATACCGCCTCGCTTTACGGCCCCATTTGTAACAACTTGACTTCTCGGTATAGAAAAACGGACCCGCTTCACTAGGGAAACGGGTCCGTTTTCGATTATCTTCGGCTAATTTGGATAAGGCCCCCGAAGACCATCGGAATCCTAGCGATCGAACTCCGCCAGTGCCTCGCCCAAAAGCCTCAGGCCCTCGCGCAGAACGTCCTCGCTCGCGCAGTAGCCCAGGCGTGCGCCGCAGGGAAGCTCAAAACGGCTACCGGGGACCAGCAGCACTCCCCTCTCGGACAGCAGGCGCCTGCAGAACTCCTCGTCATCCTCGGGAATATCCAGCTGGATAAACGAGGTGGACACGCCCTGCGGGGCCGTCCAGGAAACGCGATGCTGCGTATCGATCCAAGCCTGCGCGATATCGCGGTTGCCAAACACGATCTTGCGATTGCGCTCGAGAATCTTATCCTTGTGCTCAAGCACATAGGTCGCCAGAGCATCGTTGAACACGCCGCCGCAGATCATTGTGTAATCGCGATAGGTACGGATGCGGTTGGACACCTCTTTGTCGGCCAGGACCCAGCCCACGCGGGCCGCAGGTGTCGAATAGGTCTTCGACAACGAGTTGGTGACAATGGCCCTCTCGTACACGTCGACCATCGACATAAAGGACTCAGTGTTTTCGAGCGGCAGATATACCTCGTCGCACAGCACGTAGGCGCCCACCGAGCGGGCGATCTCGGCAATCTGGCCGAGCATATCGGCATCGAGCACCGTACCGATGGGGTTAGATGCGTTGTTTATGCAGATAAGCTTGGTGTTGGGACGCACCAAGCGCTTGAGTTCCTCGATATCGGGCTTCCAGCCGAGTTCCTCGCGAAGCTCCCAATACTCGACCTCGGCGCCCAGCGTGCGCGGAATCTCGTAGAGCGGCGCGTAGGTGGGCCACTCGGCGATAACATGGTCGCCGGGCTCGACCACAGCCATGATGGCGTTGAGGTTAGCGCCCGTGCAGCCATTGGTCTGCAGAATGTGATCGGGATTGACCTCCCGACGATACAGCTTGGCAACCTCGGCCTTAAACTCCGGCGAGCCCTCGATCCAGCCGTAGTTCATCTTCTCGCGGTCCAGGCGCTCGTAGAACGTGGCGCCGTCCTGTTCATCGAGCGCGCGCAGCTCGCCCATGGTGAGCGACGAGATCGTCGACTGGGCGATGTCCCACGTGGCGCTCTTCTCCCAAACGTTGAGCCATTCCTCAACGCCAATCGTCTTGATGTCCATGGCCAAGCTCCTTACAAAAGCAGTCATCCAATCGTGTTGACGTTCCTCATACAAGATTGGGGCGGTGCGAAAACCCGCACCGCCCCAATGGGAGACATCTAATGGCAGCTAGATGTATGTATTATGACCTGTACGGGTCCTTGAAGACCTTAGAGGTCCTCGCGCCAGAAGGGCATGCTCATGCAGCGCGGGCCGCCGCGGCC
>NZ_JADNDZ010000043.1 GCF_015552075.1 Collinsella aerofaciens | reverse complement strand
AGGCAAGGCATAGACCTTCTGGTCATGCCTTGCCTTTTGAATGACAAATTGTCGTCCTGGGCGGCGCGCAGCGTCGACTGGTTGCGCGGTTCGTAGAACCGCGCAACATAAGTGCGCCCCCTCCCGCGCACGGAACGGGAGGGGGCTAAAGGTAGGAGTCTACCGGTGGGTTGACCCCACCGGACAGACGATGACCAGGTGATCCTCTACAGGATCGTCAAGGTTTCCGTGGGGTACCCGTTGGGTACTTAGAGCAGCACGCAGGCGACGGTCAGGATGACGGCGCAGACGACGGAGAGCGCGACGATGAGCTTAAGGGCAAACTTGAGCCAGGTCGTCCACTCGATCTTGGCCAGGGCGAGACCGCCCATGATGGCGCCGGAGGTCGGGGTGAACAGGTTCACGACACCGATGGCGGCGGAGAAGATCATGACCATGACCTCGGGCGAGAAGCCAAGCTTAACAGCCAGCGGTCCCATGATGGGCATGGAGACGGTGGCCATACCGGAGGTCGAGGGGATCAGGAAGGACAGGCCGAAGTAGACCAGGAAGCTCATGGGAGCGAAGATCACGCCGGACAGGCCAGCCAGGGCATTGGCGGCAGCGTCGAGGACGAAGACGTCGAGGCCGGTGTTAGCCATGAGGACGGAGATACCACGGGCGAGGGCGATAACGAGAACAACGGACATCATGTCGGCAGCGCCGGTGATGAAGGTGTTGACGATCTGCTTCTCGGACAGGCCACCGATGATACCGATCAGGACGGCCATGAGGAAGAACCAGGTGGAAGCCTCGTCGAAGTACCACTGGCCAATGGGCAGGCCGGTGATCAGGGCAGACCAGCCCTGGACGACGGCGTTACCATCGGCGTCGTAGACAGCGCCAGCGTCGAAGAAGTTGGCGACGCCCTCGTTGAGATCGGCTAGCGGAATGAAGCCGACGATCATGACGACGAAGGTGAAGGCGAAGGCGATCAGAACACCCTTCTGACGACCGGTGAGCTTGACCTCCTTGTGGACCTCGGAAGCAGCCTTGCCGTGAGCCTCTTCGGCGTCCTTGAGCTCCTGCATCGACAGGATGGTGGAACCCTTGTCAGCCTTGACCTTCTTGGCATAGTTCATCACGAAAACGATGGACATAGCGGTAGTGACAATCCACAGGACGGCACCGAGGCCGATGATGATGGACTGGTTGACCTCAATGCCAACGCCGGTCAGAGCGTCAACGGCAGCGCCGACGGCGAACGGGTTAACCGTGGAGCCCAGGCAGCCGCAGCCAGCGCCGAGCAGGACGGTAGCGGCACCGACCATGGGGTCGAAGCCAGCAGCCATCATGGTAGCGGCGAGCAGGGCGTAGAAGGGAACGGTCTCCTCGCACATACCATAGGTGGTACCACCGAGGGAGAAGATGAGCATCAGCACGGGAATGAGCATAATCTCGTTGCCCTTAAGCTTCTGCACCAGAACGGCGATGCCGTTGTCCAGAGCGCCGGTCTCGGTCATCATGCCGAGGAAGCCGCCCAGGATCATAACGAAGAGGCAGACGGGCAGAGCGTCAGCGAAGCCCTTAATCGGGGCGGTGCAGAAATCGCTCAGACGGGCGGCAGTAACCGCGCCGCCGGACGTGCCGGAGACGATAACGGTAATCACTGCGACAATTGCCAGCAGAGCAAGAAGAATGGTGAACGATGAAGGCATACCGCGCTTTTTCTTAGCGGTCTCAGTCATAGTTCTCATCCCCCCTTCATAAATCATTTACTGATCTCGCCAGAAGCGGCTCTTCCGTGCCGTGCCTGCCGCTTGATGCGAGATTATTACCAGATAAAACCGCTCGGGGTGTGCAGCAATACACCCCGAGCGAGATGCTAGATGCTCTTACTTGAGCGTGGCGTACATGACAGCCTTGATGGTGTGCATGCGGTTCTCGGCCTCGTCGAAGACCTTGGAAGCGGGGCTCTCGAAGACCTCGTCGGTGACCTCCTGCTCGGTGATGCCGAACTGTTCGCACTTCTCGGCGCCAATGGTGGTGTTGGTGTCGTGGAAGCTGGGCAGGCAGTGCAGGAAGATGGCACCCGGGTTGGCCATAGCCATGACCTCGGAGGTGACACGATACGGGGTGAGCTGAGCGATGCGCTCGGCCCAGACCTCGTCGGGCTCGCCCATGGAGACCCACACGTCGGTGTAGATAACGTCGGCACCGGTGACGCCGTCCTTGACGTCGGTGGTCAGCTTGATGGTGCAGCCGTTAGCCTCGGCGATGGGCTTGCAGGCCTCGATGACGTCGTCAGCGGGCATGCACTCCTCGGGGCCGCAGGCCACGAAGTTCATGCCGAGCTTGGAGCAGACGACCATGAGGGAGCGAGCGACATTGTTCTTGCAGTCGCCCATGAAGACGAGGGTCTTGCCCTTGATGTCGTAGTTGAAGTTCTCCTGGACGGTCAGGATGTCGGCGAGCATCTGGGTGGGGTGCCACTCGGTGGTCAGGCCGTTCCACACGGGCACGCCGGACTTAGCAGCGAGCTCCTCGACGTCGTCCTGGGCAAAGCCACGGAACTCGATGCCGTCATACATGCGGCCGAGAACGCGGGCAGTGTCCTCGATGGACTCCTTCTTGCCCATCTGCGACGAACCCGGATCGAGGTAGGTGACGCCCATGCCCAGATCCATGCCGCCGACCTCGAAGGCGCAGCGGGTACGAGTAGAGGTCTTCTGGAAGAGCAGAACGATGTTCTTGCCCTCGAGATAGCGGTGCGGAACGCCAGCGCGCTTCATATCCTTGAAGTTCTTGGAGAGCTTGAGCAGGTACTCGATCTCCTCGGTGGTGAGGTCGAGAAGCTTGAGGAAGCTACGGCCGGAAAGGTTAACACCCATGGTTTGATTCCTTTCGAAGAAATGAATTACGTAAGTATTAGTGGTGCCCGTTTAACGGGCGAAGCCGGTGCGGTTGTAGGGGGACCGCACCGGAAACGGAAAGACTTAGAGGTCCTCGCGCCAGAAGGGCATGCTCATGCAGCGCGGGCCGCCGCGGCC
>NZ_JADNDZ010000042.1 GCF_015552075.1 Collinsella aerofaciens | reverse complement strand
GGCCCGAAAGAAAGGTAGGAGGCCATGACGAAAGGTCTGCACGTGCCTTCCGAGATCGGCAAGCTCAGGAAGGTCTGCCTGCACCGTCCCGGCGACGAGCTCCTCAACCTGCCGCCCGACGAGCTCGAGCGACTCCTGTTCGACGACGTCCCGTTCCTGGAGGTCGCGCAGCAGGAGCACGACACCTTCGCCCAGATCCTGAGGGACCAGGGCGTGGAGGTCCTCTATCTCGAGAACCTCGTCGCCGAGGTGTTCGACCAGGTCCCCGGCGCCCGCGCCGAGTTCACCGACCAGTACATCGCCGAGGCAGGCATCCGCGGCCAGCACATGCCGCAGATCGTCCGCGAGAAGCTGGACTCCATCGAGGACAACCTCGAGTTCGTCAAGAAGACCATGGCCGGCATGACCAAGGCCGAGATCGACATGCCCCTCACGGCGTCCACGACCCTCGACTCCCTGGTCAACTCCGAGTCCGAGTCCGACCTGATCATCGACCCGATGCCCAACCTCTACTTCACCCGCGACCCGTTCGCGGTCGTCGGCGAGGGCGTCAACCTCAACCGCATGTACTCGGTCACCCGCAACCGCGAGACCCTGTACGGCAAGTACGTCTTCAAGTACCACCCCGACTACAAGGACGTCTCGCTGTACTTCCGCCGCGACTGCCAGTTCCACACCGAGGGCGGCGACGTGCTGAACATCAACGAGAAGACCCTCGCCGTCGGCATCTCCCAGCGCACCCAGGCCGCCGCGATCGACGTCATGGCCCAGAACATCTTCTGGAACTCCGACTCCAAGGTCGAGCGCATCCTGGCCTTCGACATCCCGGTCTCGCGCGCCTTCATGCACCTCGACACGGTCTTCACCCAGATCGACGTCGATAAGTTCACGATCCACCCCGCCATCATGGGCACCCTGCGCGTCTACGAGCTGACCGCCGGCAAGAACCCGGGCGACGTGAACATCCGCCTGATCGAGGACACCCTCGAGCACGTCCTGGAGGACGCCACCGGCGTCGACCAGGTCAAGCTGATCCCCTGCGGCGGCGGCGACCCGATCGCGGCCTCCCGCGAGCAGTGGAACGACGGCTCCAACACCCTGTGCGTCGAGCCCGGCAAGATCTGCGTCTACGCCCGCAACACCGTCACCAACGACGTGCTGTACAAGGAGGGCCTGGACCTTCTCGTCGTGCCCTCCGCCGAGCTCTCCCGCGGCCGCGGCGGCCCGCGCTGCATGAGCATGCCCTTCTGGCGCGAGGACCTCTAAG
>NZ_JADNDZ010000041.1 GCF_015552075.1 Collinsella aerofaciens | reverse complement strand
CGCCCCGCAGTGCCCGCTTCCCCCGAGAACAATTATCAGTGCAGGTAGAAGGCTTGCCGATTTTCAAAAAAAATACCCGCATGGTCGACCCATGCGGGTTAAACGTAGTAGATAGCCCGTTTTCGTGGCGCATCTCTAGACTGTCAAATTGGTCGACTTGGCCCCATGGCAGTTGCGGTGAAATAGTTCCTGGATTATGTCTCTGTGGGCCAATCTGGGAACTATTCCACCGCAACTTATTAAAGGGCTATTGGGAAGGGGCTAGTCTAGGCGGACTGGGTCGTGGGGGTAGCCGTTGAGAATCTCGACGCCGGACTCGGTAACCAGGGCCAGGTCTTCGATACGGACGCCGGTGCGGCCGGGGAGGTAGATGCCCGGCTCGATGGAGAACGTCATGCCAGGCTCTACGACTTGCTCGTTGACAAGCGAGACATCGCCCGGCTCGTGGTCTTGCAGACCGATCGAGTGACCCAGGCGATGCGTGAAGTACTTGCCGTAGCCTGCGTCTTCGATCACGTCGCGCGCGGCACGGTCCAGGTCGCACATGCGCACGCCCGGGGCGATGAGCGCCTCGGCGGCCTCGTTGGCGCGGCGCACGATGTCGTAGATGCGTGCGGTCTCCTCGTCCGGCTCTCCCCAAAAGAACGTGCGCGTCATGTCCGAGCAGTAGTTGCGATGACGCCCGCCAATGTCGAACAGCACCACGTCACCGCGCTTGAGTACGGTGTCGTCGGGCTCGTGATGCGGGTCGCCGGCGTTAGCGCCAAAGCTCACGATGGGCGGAAAGCTAAAGCCCTCGCAGTCGTGTTTGCGGTACAGGCCGAGCATCTGGTCGGCAATTTCGCGCTCCGTCACGCCCTCGTGAACGAGCTTGATGGCGTCGGCCATCACGGTGTCGTTGGCGGCCGAGGACACACGCATGAGCTCCTGCTCGGCGGCATCCTTGTGGGTGCGTGCGGCGGTGACGGCAAAGTCGCCCAGGAAGAACTCGCTCGCGGCGTGGCGCTCCATGAGCGGCATCAAAAAGCCGGAACGCATGACGGTATCGATGCCTAGCAGTTTGGTCGGATCGACCTCGCGAGCGATGGCGTCGGCCACGATGTCGGTATCGGTGTGGTAGGCAACGCGCGCATTGTCGTACTCGGGCAGCTGATGCAGCGCGTTGACCAGGATCACTGGCTCGGCATTGCGCGCGAGCAGCACGCCGCAAAAACGCTCGAACATATCGGCATAAAAGCCGGTCAGATAGTAGATCGACCACGGGTCATTCACAAGCAGCTGCGCGCCGGGGTGCTGGGCCTCGAGCGCATCGAGCACGCGCGCCACGCGCTGTTCATCGACATGTGCCATACATCGTCCTTTCGCTGGGTTGCCACCATGGTATCCCATGCCCGGCAGTTAAGGACGTTCCTTTTCTGCCTGCACTTCGGGACACTCCTTGGCATGGCCAGCCTAGCGAACGTTCGGGCAAAAGTAGCCATAAGAGGTCCGTCCCAAATGGGCTGGTTTCAAAAGTATGGCGGATTACGGGGCTGGACCTGTATTACATGACCATAGGAAAAATGGCGAAATTAAAACCGACGCTCCTATAAGTTGTCAAGAGGCAGTTTGCGGGAGCGTTCT
>NZ_JADNDZ010000040.1 GCF_015552075.1 Collinsella aerofaciens | reverse complement strand
CCGAAGAGCACTAAATGTGCTCTTCGTGCGAGCCCAGGACCTGACCGAGCGAAAACCAAGCAGGCGGACACGCCGACGGGCAAGGGAGAGATATATGGAAGAAATGCCCAAGAACTACGATCCGTCGACCAACGAGCCGGCGATCCTGCAGAAGTGGCTCGACGGCGGCTACTACAAGCGCCGTGAGGGCGTGGGCGACTGCACCGTCACCATTCCGCCTCCCAATGTGACCGGCAAGCTCCACATGGGCCACGCCACCGATGACTCCATCCAGGACGCCATCATCCGTATGGCCCGCATGCGCGGCAAGTCCACGCGCTGGGTGCTCGGCACCGACCACGCCGGTATCGCCACGCAGACCAAGGTCGACAAGAAGCTCAAGAGCGAGGGCATCAGCCGCCTGGAGATTGGCCGCGACAAGTTTGTCGACGCCTGCTGGGATTGGACCCACGAGTACGGCGGCATCATCGTCGAGCAGATCAAGCGCATGGGCTGCTCCGTCGACTTCGACAACGAGCGCTTTACCATGGACGAGGATTACGCCCAGGCCGTGCGCAAGGTCTTCTGCGACTGGTACCACGACGGCTTGATCTATCGCGGCAAGCGCATCGTCAACTGGTGCCCCAACTGCACCACCGCCATCTCGGACGACGAGGCCGAGTACAAGGACGAGAAGGGCCACCTGTGGCACCTGCGCTACCCGCTGACCGAGCCGGTCAACGGCCAGGACTACATCGTCGTCGCCACCACGCGTCCCGAGACCATGCTCGGCGACACGGGCGTCGCCGTTTCCCCGAAGGACCCCGAGAAGGCCGCCTTTGTGGGTAAGACCGTCAAGCTCCCCATCGTCGACCGCGAGATTCCCATCTTTGAGGATTGGCATGTCGACGCTAACTTTGGTTCCGGCTTCGTTAAGGTCACCCCTGCCCACGACCCCAACGACTACGCCATGGGTCAGGCTCACGACCTGCCGCAGATCAACATCTTCGACGAGCACGCGGTGGTCGTCGAAGGCTACGGCGAGTTCACCGGCATGAACCGCGACGAGTGCCGCGAGGCCGTCATCAAGTGGTTCGAGGAGCACGACCTGCTCGATCACGTCGAGGACCTCGATCACTCCGTCATGCACTGCTACCGTTGCGACGCCGCACTGGAGCCGTGGCTGTCCGAGCAGTGGTTCGTCGCCGTCGATAAGCTCAAAGGGCCGGCGCTCGACGCCGTCAACTCTGGCAAGGTCACCTTCCACCCCGCGCGTTGGACGCAGACCTACACCACCTGGATGGAGAACCTTAAGGACTGGTGCATCAGCCGCCAGCTGTGGTGGGGCCACCGCATCCCCGTGTTCTACTGCGAGGACTGCGGCTGGGAGGACGCTCTTACCGAGGACACCGATGTGTGCCCCAAGTGCGGCGGCCATCATGTGCATCAGGACGAGAACGTGCTGGACACCTGGTTCAGCTCGCAGCTGTGGACCTTCGCCACGCAGGGCTGGCCGCAAAAGCCGGAGCTGCTCGAGGGACATCACCCCACGACGGCGCTCGTCACCGCCCGCGACATCATCGCGCTGTGGGTCGCCCGCATGGTCATGAGCTCGCTGTACTTCCTGGACGAGGTGCCGTTTAAGGACGTCGTCATCTACCCGACGATTCTTGCCAAGGACGGAAGCCGTATGTCCAAGTCCAAGGGCAACGGCGTTGACCCCATGGACCTCATTGGCATGTACGGCGCCGACGCCATGCGCTACAACCTGCTCACGCTGTGCACCAACAATCAGGACGTCAAGTTCGACGCGAACATCGACAAGAAGACTAAGAAGCTTATCGACAGTCCGCGTACCGAGCAGGCCAAGTCGTTTGTGACCAAGATCTGGAACGCGAGCCGCTTCCTGCTCATGAACATGGAGGGCTACACGCCCGGCGAGCCCGTCGTGGAGACGCCGGCAGACGCTTGGATGTTCAGCCGCCTGGCCAAGGCCGTGAAGATGGTCACCGAGGGTATCGAGAACTACACCTTTGGCGACATGGCCCGCGGCGTGCAGCAGTTCTTCTGGAACGAGGTCTGCGACTGGTACGTCGAGGTCACCAAGGCCCGCTTGAAGGGCGAGGGCCGTCTGCAGGCGCAGCGCAACCTGATTTTTGTGCTTGACACCTCCGTTCGCCTGATGCACCCGCTCATGCCGTTTGTCACCGAGGAGATCTGGGACAACATGCCGGCGAGTGTGCTCGATCTGGACGCCGAGGGCAACGTGAACCGCGCCGAGGCGCTCATGATCGCCAAGTGGCCCGAGCCCGCCGACTACGCTAAGTATGTTGACGAGGACGCCGAGCGCGCGTTTGAGCTGTGCCGCGCCGTCGTTTCCGCCGCCCGCGCCACGCGTTCGCGTTACCGCTTGAGCCCCAAGGCCGAGCTCGACGTGGTCGTGCGCGCCGGTGCCGAGGACATCGAGAAGCTCGAGAGCCTGCGCTCGACGATTGAGCCGCTGGCGAACACTGCTTCTCTGGTCATGGGCACCGACGTTGAGAAGCCGGCTGCGAGCATCGCCGTGGTCGACAGCGGCGTCGAGGTCTTTGTGGTGCTCGAGGGCAAGGTTGACCTTTCGGCCGAGAAGGCGCGCCTGGAGAAGGAGATCGCCGCGGCCCAGAAGGAGCTCGCCGGCTGCGAGAAGACACTCGCCAACGAGGGCTTTGTGGCTAAGGCCGCGCCCGCGGTGGTCCAGAAGAAGAGGGACCGTGCAGCTGAGCTCAAGGAGATCTTGGCGGCGCTGACTGCTCAGGTTGCAGACTTCTCGTAGTTCTTACTGAGGGGCGCGTCCCGACGCTTTGCTCGCTACTGCGGACAGTCCTGCGCAAGACGGACAGCACATTAAGTGCTGTCCTTTGCGTGCGGAACTTGTATCGAGCAAAGCGTCGGGCCGCTCCTAGTGCGGTTACATGGCTGCTTGCAACTGGTAGGTTAGGGCCACCTGGTTGTGGCCTTGATCTTGCTGCAAGCGGATAAAGTCTGATATTGTCAACGCGAGGGGCTCATTCTTTTTGGTGGGCCTCTTTTTCTGTTATTGGGGGACTTTGGGTTATGGCTAAGCGTTCTGGGTCGTATGTCGTTCCTTTCTCGTTTGAGTTGCTTTCGTTTGGTGAGGCTGTTGGGCTGGCTGCCGATACGGGGCGGATTTCTGGGGATGCTGGTCCTCTGCTCGAGACGGTTGTCGATATGCTCGATGAGTTGGGGCGTCCGGACGAGTATTTCGATTGCATTCAGGTTGCCGGTACCAATGGCAAGACTTCGACTACGCGTTTTTCGGCTGCTATTCTTCGCGGCGAGGGGCTCAAGACCGCGCTGTATACGTCGCCTCAGCTGGTGCGCTATCCCGAGCGCATGGAGGTTGACGGGCGCGTTGTGAGCGATGAGGCGTTTGCCCGTGGCGTTTCGGCCGCTGTTGAGGCGGGGCATCGAGTGAATGCCCGTCGTGTGGCGGCGGGGGAGCGCGCCTATACCATCACGCCGTTTGACCTGCTGACGGCTGCTGCACTGGTGGTGTTTGCCGAGGCTTGCGTGGACGTGGCCGTGCTTGAGGTCGGCATGGGCGGACGCTGGGATGCTACGAGTGCGACCGATCCTGTCGCCGTGGCCATTACGGGTATTGGGCTCGATCACACACGTATTTTGGGTGATACGCTCGAGGCCATTGCGGGGGAGAAGGCTGCGGTCATTAAGCCCGGACGCCTGGTTGTGCTGGGCGAGGGCACGCATGAGGCGAGCGTTCAGCGCGTGATGGATGCCCGTTGTCGAGAGTGCGGCATTGTGCCGCTCGTGGTGAGGCATGCCACGACTAAGGTGCCGGTGCATGTGGGCGACACGGTTGAGTTTAGCTGCACCACGCCACGTGCGATCTATACGTCGAGCATGGTCAAGCCGGCCTATCAGCCGCAGAATGCCGCGTGCGCGATTATGCTTTGCGAGGGGTATCTGGGTCGCGAGCTCGACCACGATGCGCTGGATGCATCGCTTATGGGTTGCCCCACACCGGGTCGTTTTGACGTGCTGGGGACCGATCCGCTTAAGCTGATTGACGCCTGTCATAACCCCCAGAGCTGCGAGAACTTTGTGAGCGCGCTGGACGAGATTGATCCGTGCGTGGAGAATCGCCCCACGCTGCTGTGCGCCGCGCTGGCCGACAAGGACGTGGCGGGCATCGTCGACGTGCTGATCCCGGCCTTCCCGCGTGTAGTCGTGACGCAGACCGATTCCGACCGAGCCCTACCGGCAGAGGAGCTCGCCGTTCTGGTGGACGCGGACAAGCTTGCAGGCGCGTACCCCAGCGTATCCGAGGCCCTCGCCGCCTTCGATGCCGCGGGCGAGCCCTTCGTAGCAGCCGGCACCATCACCCTAGCCGGCGAAGTAGCCGGCCTGCTGCGCTAAGCCGCTCACGGGGCAGCTAGTTGGCCTGATTGCCACGAAATGGGCCCATCTACCTCGTTTAATCGACTGCCCTGGACCACGCCGAAAAATGAAAAATTAAAACCGACGCTCCTATAAGTTGTCAAGAGGCAGTTTGCGGGAGCGTTCT
>NZ_JADNDZ010000003.1 GCF_015552075.1 Collinsella aerofaciens | reverse complement strand
CATGACCAGAAGGTCTATGCCTTGCCTTTTTCATGCCAACTTGTTCGCTCTGGACATCGCTTGCTGACGCTTGCTCAACCTGCGGTGTCTCAACAATTCCGTCCAGCTGGTGGTATTGCGGCATTTTCCCAGATAAAACCTGCATAATAAACCTGTCCCTTTTAGCAGGTTTTAGAGCTCCACGCTTTCGGCACCGTTGATGGTTAGGTTTCGCTCGTAGAAGGCTGTGAGGGCGCGGATGGCGTACATGACGTCGCGCACGCCGCCGGTCTCGTAGCTCGAGTGCATGGCCAGCTGCGGCAGGCCCACGTCCACGGCATGCATGCTCGCCTGCATATTGGACAGATTGCCGAGCGTGGATCCGCCGGCCATATCGCTCTTGTTGGCGAAGGCCTGCGTGGGCACGTCGGCGTCATCGCAAATAGCTTGGAACACCGCGCGGCTAAAGGCATCGGTACAATAGTGCTGGTTGGCGGCTTCCTTGATGACGATGCCGCCGTTGAGCACAACCTGGTTGCGCGCATCGCACTTCTCGGCGTGGTTGGGGTGCACGGCATGCGCGTTGTCGCAGCTCACGAGCATCGATGCGGCAAGGGCGCGATGATACGACTCGTCGTCAAAGCCCAGCGATCCGTTAATGCGGCGCAATGCATCGGCCAAGAACGTTGACATGGCGCCCTGTTTGGTCTCGGAACCAACCTCCTCGTTATCAAAACAGCAGAAGACCGAGACGTCGCGCGCGTTCTCGGCGCCCAAAAATGCCTGTAGCGAGGTGTAGGCGCAGGCCAGGTCGTCAAGCTTGGGTGTCGAGATAAACTCGTCGGCCCAGCCCCAAATACGCGCATCCTGACGATTGACCAGGAACAGATCGCGGCCCAAAATTTGCTCGGGCTCAACGTCCAGCTCGTCGGCGATCAGGGCGTCAAAGTCGCCCTGTTTAAGGTCACCAGCGCTGATGAGCGGGCACAGGTCAACGGCGCGATTGGGAGCAAAGCTCTCGTTAACGCCGCGGTTCATGTGGATGGCAAGGCTCGGAATAATGGCAACCTCGCGCTCGGTGGCAAGCAGGCGGCTCTCAATACGGTCGCCCTCGCGCACCAGCACGCGGCCCGCGAGTGCCAGCGGGCGATCGAACCAGGTGTAGTCGATCATGCCGCCGTAGGCCTCGGTGTTCAGGCGCAGCGTCTCGCCCGCGCCGTCAAGCTCAGGCACGGCCTTGACCTTAAACGTCGGCGAATCGCTGTGCGACGCCGTGAGCTGAAAATGATAGTCACCGGCAACGCCGTCCTCGCCCCACGTCGCGGCCAGGTCCTCGCCCACCTTAAAGGCAACAACGCTCGAGGTGTTGCGCTGCGTGTAATAACGCCCGCCCGGCTCGATGTCCCACGCCGCGTTCTCGGGCAGGTAGGTAAAGCCCGCCTCGTCGAGCTCGGCCATAATAGTCGCCGCCGTATGGAACATGCTGGGGCACGCCTCGATAAAGTCGATAAGGTCGTTGGCGGCCTCGATATCGTCGGCCGTCACATGCGCGCGCTCGGGCGTTTCCTGATCCGTCATGCTCTCCCCTTTCGCTGGGTTGATGGTCCCCTCCAGCATACCCCGCCACGCCAGTGCCGCACTCTTCATTCCGTGCTTAATTCCGCGCCACTCACCAAGTTGAGCCATCATGCCCGTGCACCTTTTGCGACAATTACGCTAACAGGACGAGAGGAGTCGTCATGAAGCCACGTAACATTGCCATCGCCTGCGGTGTCGCGGGAGTCGCCGTCGGCCTTGCCGCTGCCACCGGTATCGTTTATCACAAGCAAATCAAGTCCGCCGCGTCGCTCAAACGCTTGACCGGCTACGCGGATGGCTATGACCTGTACGCAATCGACATCGCCTACGACTACGATCTTGATCGCATCATCGCCGCTGGCGTGCGCGACGACCAGGCCTACATCGATGCCGTGGTGGCGCAGGTGCTGCCCGGTGTGCCGGTACATGTCCAGGCGCCCCAGTTTGCCTGCAGCGCTTTTGTCGCCGTAGATGCCGAAGGCCGCGTGCGCACCGGTCGCAATTACGACTTTAAGGACGACACCTCGGCGCTGCTGGTGCGCAATCACCCACGTGGCGGCTATGCCTCCATCGGGTTTGCCGCCCTTAACAACCTGGGCGATAACACTCCGCTTGACTCCGTCGCCGGACGTGCCGCCGCACTCATGGGCCCGTTTGCCCAGCTCGACGGTGTTAACGAATGCGGCGTGTCCATTGCCGTACTCACTCTGGATTCCAAGCCCTGTGACCAGGACGCGCAACGCCCCGTCATCAATACCTCGCTCGCCATCCGTCTGGTGCTCGACCGTGCCGCCACCACGCAAGAAGCTGTCGACCTGCTTTCCGCCTACGACATGCACGCCATGGCAGGACGCGATTACCACTTCTTTATCAACGACGCCGCCGGTGACGCGCGCGTAGTAGAGTGGGATCCGCGCGATCCGGACCGTGCTTTCAAAGCGACTCCTGTACGCCAGGTTACGAACTTCTACGCCTGCTATGGCGACGAAGTGCTGCCCAACCAAAAGAATGGCGAGCTGGGCCATGGTAAAGAGCGCGCCATCGCAATCGCCGATGTCCTTGACGCCCATGTCGGTGCCCAGGACGAGGCAGTCGCTTGGAAGGCCCTACGCGCTGCAGCGCAAGAACCCAATCCGAAAGACATCACCAGCAATACGCAATGGTCGGTCGTCTTTGACAATACCGAACCCGCCGCCGCCATTACGCTGCGCCGCCACTGGGGCGACGTCGACGCCTTCGCACTGTAAGGACCCAGGCTCGTCGACCTTACGCTCGCCTGACGTTGTTTACATTTCTATACGCTTGAGCTAACACGTTTTACCCCCGTATCAACAGTGTGCGGGGGTAAACTTATGCGCATGTTATAACTTGCCCGGAAGGATTCATCATGCTTAGGATCGGTCTTCTTACCAGTGGCGGCGACTGCCAGGCGCTCAACGCCACCATGCGCGGCATTGTCAAAACGCTTATGACCAATAGCGAAGAGCCTATTGAGATCTATGGTTTTGAGGACGGCTACCAGGGCCTTATCTACAGCCGGTTCCGCGTCATGACGCCCGCCGATTTTAGCGGCATCCTTACCCGTGGCGGCACCATCCTGGGCACGAGCCGTACGCCGTTCAAGCGCCTGGATATTCCCGAGGCCGACGGCGTCGAGAAGGTGCCGGCAATGGTCCACACCTATCATAAGCTGCAGCTCGACTGTCTGTTTATGCTGGGCGGCAACGGCTCCACCAAGACCGCCAACCGTCTGCGCGAAGAGGGCCTCAACGTTATCGCCCTGCCTAAGACCATCGATAACGACACCTGGGGCACCGAGCTGACGTTTGGCTTTACGAGCGCCATCGACGTCGCCACCAAGTGCATCGACGACATCCACACTACCGCCTCGAGCCACGGCCGCGTGTTTGTTATCGAGATCATGGGCCACAAGGTTGGCTGGATTCCGCTGTACGCCGGCGTCGCGGGCGGCGCGGATGTCATCTTGATTCCCGAGATCCCCTACGACATGGATAACGTCATCAAGACCATCGAGTATCGCATGGAGACCGGCAGCCGCTTTACCATCGTGGCCGTCGCCGAGGGCGCTATTTCCAAGGAGGACGCGGCGCTGTCCAAGAAGGAGTACAAGAAGAAGCTCGCCGAGCGCACGAGCCCGTCGATCGTCTACGACATCGCCAAGGAGATCGAGGCCAAGACCGGTCGCGAGACCCGCGTCGCCATCCCCGGCCACACGCAGCGCGGCGGCCAGCCCGACGCCCAGGACCGCATCTTTGCGACCCAGTGCGGCGTCGAGGCGGCACTGGGCTGTCTACGCGGCGAGTTTGGCTACATGATCGCCCTGCGTGACGGCAAGATGTGTCACATGCCGCTCGAGGATGTCGCCGGCAAGCTCAAGTATGTCGATCCCCAGAGCGATCTGGTGCGCGAGGCCAAGGCGTTGGGCATCAGCTTCGGCGACGAATAGCCTCGGCGAAATCCATCCCATCGGGCCCTCCGACCCCGCCCGACGTATTTCGATTTGGCTCCTCCCTTGACTCCGTCAAAGGTCGTCAATCGAAATCGTCGGGCGGGGTCGGAGGGCCCTGCGTTTACATACTCGCCGAGGTTATTCGTCTTCTTGCTGCGGATGCCTGGTCTGAAATTAAGTTGCGGTGAAATAGTTCCTGTTTAGCCCGCAAATGGCTGAATCTAAGAACTATTCCACCGCAACTTACTGAGTGGGGGCTCTTGGCTGCCACTTGCACTGATATTTGTCCTGAAATGGCTGGTCGTTAGGGGTTGCTACCGGTAGTTGCGGTAGGGTTGGGGCAGATTCTAACTAGAAATGGTGGTCGCTACCGGTTGTTCTCGGCATACTCTGCTCATTCGATTACGGTCACCATATGAAAGGAACTGTCATGGATCTTGCGATGGCGCAGCGGCTCGTTGATCGCCGCAAGGCTGCCGAGCTTTCTCAGGAGGCGCTTGCCGCACAGCTGGGTGTGAGTCGCCAAGCTGTCAGTAAATGGGAGCGCAGCGAATCCTCGCCCGATACCGATAACCTTATTGCGCTCGCCGCGCTGTATGGCGTGTCGCTGGATGAGCTGTTGTATGGGGAGGCAGTGGATAGCACTGACGACTCACAGGCTGATGATGAGGCACAGGACAGCGACGCCGGCGCCAAAGCTTCAGATAGGGCTGAGGAGGCTGAGGCTTCTACTGAGCACGCCGATTGCGGCGACAAACCACTTGTCGATATTTCCCTCGCGCGCGGCATCCACGTCATTGATCCCAATAAAGGCGAGGAAGTCCATGTTGGCTGGAGCGGCATCCATGTGACCAACGAGCGCAAGGGCGAAGAGGTGCATGTGGGGCCAGGCGGATTGCATATCGATACGCTTGAGGACGATGGACATAGCGTGCATACCAATGACGACGGCACCGTCACCATCGACGGCGAGACATTTTCGAGCTGGAAAGAAGCGCACGACAAGCTCGACCATCATGGCAAGCATTTCAACACCGGGCTCGGACGCGCATGGAACAAATTCCCCTTTCCCGCGCTCGTCGCCCTCGCCTACCTGGTGCTCGGCATTGCCTACGGCACATGGGGCATGGGGCTCTTGCTCGTCTTTTTGGTTCCCGTCTACTACGCGATTGGTGACTTTATCGATCGACGCCATTTGTCAAAGCTCATTGAATGCGTCTATCCAGCAGCCGCCATTGCATGGTTCCTCTACATGTGGCTCTGTTTGGGACAGCCCCATCCTGCATGGATCATCCTCATCACGATTCCCATCGTAAAGGCGCTCATGCGCTGGTGTCGCAAACAATGGAAGTGCCGCAAACAGGCCTAAACCGCCCCAACCAGCCAGCGCCACTCATCCGACACCGCCCGCCCCTTCCAAGTTGCGGTGATATAGGGACTGTTTTGAGACTCCAAAGCGCCAAACAGTCCGTATATCACCGCAACTTACAAACAACTGGGTCAGTTCCGGCACGGAGATTAGCATTGAGCTGACCGCGCGCCAAGAAAAGGGCCTATTTACTACATTTAACTCGATGGGGCCAACCATGACCGCCTTTTTCGAAAATCGACAGGCCTTCTACCTGCACTGATAATTGTTCTCGGGGGAAGCGGGCACTGCGGGGCGCG
>NZ_JADNDZ010000039.1 GCF_015552075.1 Collinsella aerofaciens | reverse complement strand
CAGGGAGTCGCCGTAAGGTACTCGCCGAGCTCTTCCTTTATGAGGGCCTCGTAGTTCCAAATCGATACCGAATGCGGGTAATCGAGCTCGACGCTCATCCCCTCGAGCGAAATGGTGTCCCCGGGCTCATAGGTCATGTTGGTAGGATCGTGCGAGATTTCAACGTTCTTGAGCACCTTGCCCACCGGGACGGGTAGGCAGCCATTGCACCTCTCCCAAACAGCTTTGGGATGCCCGTTAGCATACTTTGGAATCATCTTTGCGGGGACCATAACCGTCATGTTGTACTTGGGAAACGTGTCGGTGTTAATGAGCACCGCATGGTTGCAGGCAAGAAATACGGTCTCGAGATTGGTGTCGCAAAACGCCTTGTCCGGCAGCTCCTCGATCTTGGAGTTATAGGGAAGCGTCAGCCCGCCACTCAAGTCGGTGCCATAGAAGCAGGTGTGGCCAAGCGTTTCGACTGTTGTATTGCTCTCGAGCCCCGTGGTAGCAAGGCTCGAGCAGTGTCTGAACGCGCAAACGCCAACCGATGTAATGGAGGTGTTCTTGTCCAGACCGGTATCGGTCAGAGCTTTGCAGCCGTCGTAGGCCCTGTCGGGAATCGATGTGAGGCCAACAATCTTGTCGAGTCCCGTCGAAACCAGCCCGCTCCCGGCAAAAGCAGCCTCGCCCATCGAGCCGATGGTGGCGGTCTCGTTGATATTCAGGCTCGTAAGCGACTTGCAGCCATAGAATGCCTCTTTCCCGATGGTACCGATGGTCATGCCGGAAAGGCTGATATCGGTGAGATTCGGGCAATTATAGAAGGCGTGCAGTCCAATTTTAGAAATGGAGCTGTTCTCAAAGCGCACTGAGCGCAGATTGGTCGAGTCGGCACAGAGCTGTGCATCGACTTCATCCACTCCGTAATCGACAATCAAATTCGTTACCATTCGACCGTCGACGGAGTTCTCGCGCGGGTTGTTCTCATCAATCTCTACCGTAAGGTTTCCGTTTGCGTCGCACGGATACAGATAGTAGTTCGGCATGAGCTTGGCATACTCGTAGGCCGCCTGCTGCAGGTTGCCCTTGCTGTACGTGACAAGGCGTGTGTAGCCATCGTCATACACCAGCTGTATGGGTTCTCCGTCCATCGAGCCATCGAAGACGTCGCCGTCGCAGGGAGTCGCCGTAAGGTACTCGCCGAGCTCTTCCTTTATGAGGGCCT
>NZ_JADNDZ010000038.1 GCF_015552075.1 Collinsella aerofaciens | reverse complement strand
CGGTTTTTGCGAAATACGGGTTATGGTCGAGGGGTCGGGCTTAAACGTAGTAGATGGGCCGGTTTCGTGGCGGCGGCATCGCGGGCAGCCGACCGAGGGCGCCCGGAAGTGAGCAAGGAACCCGTCTAACGACCGATTTCCAGCCAGTTGCATAGTACGTTGGCTCGCAACTCCATTTCCGTCGCCTTTTGCGCCTTAGTTTTGCACCTATAGCGTAATTCCAAGCGCGAGCAAAGACTTCTCACGATCGCATCAAGCTGCTCGGCATCGTTAAGCATGTCGTGCGTAACCAGGAAGACGTCATACCCCATACTTTGCAGCGCTGTCATGCGTTTGGCATCGTGGTCGAGCACGGCGCCTGATCCGTGGATGACCTCTCCCTGAATCTCCACGATGCCTGCCTTCATTAAGGTTGGATTTACGATCACGATATCCCCGTAGCAGACTTTTTGCCCTGCAATGATCTGCGCCGATGCGGTAAGCGGCGTAAGGTCATTCACGAAAACGTTTCGAAAGCCGGCACCGCCGCGGGAGCGAGGAAGCGACAGCAATAGAATTCCCGCTACTTCTAGCGGAGAGGCCGCTATACCCGTAACCATCCGTGCGGCGTTATAGAACTTAACACCCCACTTACGGCTTTTCATCTTCCTGGCGTACTCATGAAGTTCGTGCAATTCGATAAGCGGCCTCCTCATCCAGAGCGAAGTGCCTTTGAGCTTCGTGATCTCTTTCGTCTTCTTTTGGACGATTGTTCCCTTTGCATTTACCTGCTCTTTAACTTTTTCGCGCGCATAAACGCGTTTCCATTGCGCTTCGTCTTGGCTCTCATCTAGTTCAAAGAGAGATTCGGTCGTGGAATCTTGAGCGGTGTCATCGGCCTTGATCAGTTCTTCTTCGGCTGCAGCGGTGGGTTCAAAGACGGAAAACCACCCACAGAACTCGTACATGGCAAGGACGAGATCGGTTTGAGACACAAAACGCGCCATGGTAAACAACGTTGCAAGCGGATTGGTTACCCTAAAGCCCAGCGCTGTTTCTAGTGTACTGTCCACCCCAGAAGCGTCTCCACAATGGATTGTTGTCCGTAATCCTGAATGGTAGTTAACGCCACCAGGCTCCGTCGTGGTAATAATCGGGGTCTTGAGGACGTCGGTTATGAAAGGGCCTTGGGATAGAGTTCGCCAGCCGTCTTCGGAATTAGACAGGCGTGGATAGAGGTCGCGAACCTGCGGTGGGCAGCGCCAGTAACGGAATGCGGTGTTTGCGCAGACGATCTCGTCCATGTGGGCCTCCCCTGGTTTCGGCTGCGGGCCGTGCGGATTGCGGGCATGGCCGATTATCTGCCGGGGCATCATGCGGATAAGTACGGGAAGCTGACCAAACACTGACCAAAAGCTTGACGCAATCTGTTGAAAAGCCGCCATAGGCATAAACGTGCTGGTACGAGCTGTGAGCCAGTGACCTCTGTCTCCACAATTGAACATAGATTACGCAGGGAATTCAATGAATGAACGCAGATGCATTGTGCAAAATGAGCAATGACGACACCTAAGGTGAACTGCGTAACATAAAACGCATTAGGTAACTTCGCTTCGATTTTGGTGTCAACAAGAAAAAGGCCAGAGGCTTAACACCTCTGACCTGTACTTTAGATGGTGGGCGATACAAGATTCGAACTTGTGACCCCATCCGTGTGAAGGATATGCTCTACCCCTGAGCCAATCGCCCGTCGCCTTTCGGCAAAAGAGATACTAACATAGCCGCACGTGGTTTACCAAGAACTTTTTGCCCCCGATTTTAAATTCGTGGGAGCAAGTCACACCGTTTCAACCCGGTCAGTCAACAAACCCGCAGCTTAACCACCCTTTATCGTTTAATCCACGAGGTCTCGGGGCGGCAAATAAGTCGCGCGTTGTTGTAGGCCATATCGAGTGTGAGGCAGGTGCGCGCGGCGTAGAAGCCGTCCTCGCGCTGGATGGTCAGCGCTAGCTCGGGCTTGTCTCCGGTAAGGCACAGCGGCAAGAGCAGCTGGATCCGGCCGCCGTAGAACTGCGGCACCGCGAGCGTGTAGTTGGCTGCGGCGCGGCGGGCGGCCTCGACGACGGCTCCCTCAAAGGCACGGCGCAGCAGCAGCGAGTTGCCCTCCCCCATCAGGCTGGCGGGAATGCGCGTAAGGTTTTCCTCGTCGCCCAGAATGTGGTCGATGTTGGAGCGGATGGGAAGGCGGTAGTCAAAGACAAGCTCGGAGGGGTCCTCGGCAAAGCGCACGCGGCACGGCAGGTACTCAAACGAGACCAGCATGGGGTCGCTCTCCTTAAAGAAGCCCTTCAAAAACCAGCGCTGGCGCGCGTCGGGCTTGGTGTTGGGCTCAAACAGGCCGTAGATGGTCTCGTAGCGGCGCGTGTACAGGCCGGTGTTAAACAGGCATCGGTCGTCGTCGAACACCAGCGGCAGGTTGGACGGCGCGGTCTGGTCCACGTCGCGCTCGGTCAAAAATACTGCGCGGCTAAACGAAAACGACAGGTAGTTCTTGAGAATGCGGTTGCAGGGACCCCAGTCCTCGGGATCAGCGAGGTCGGCCAAGCGCTCGTAACAGGGCTCGGGGCAAAACGCGAAGTCGTACACATTGCTGCACAGGGTGCTGGGGATCTCCATATGGCTTCCAATCAAGATAATGACAGGCGTGTGGATGCTTTGATTTTATACGTGCGACGGGTAGCCCGTGTCCACAACGCAACCGCGGCGCAGCTCGTCGGCGAGTTCTGCTCGCGTGCGGTTTCCGGAAACAAGGTCCTGGATCCAGGCGTAGTGCTGGTTGTCTTTGGGTTCCGGGCTATCGGAAAGTACGACTGGAGCACCAGCGGCGTAACGGGAAGGACCCGCCCGTCGACATCGGCAATCATGAGTTGACAAGTGTAATCATGGCTCAATTGCGGTTTAGCAATAGAATGTCAGGGAATCATCACCAAAGGTTTCGCGCCACTTGTCACAAATGTACCGATGGTTCATGGTGATTAGTTTTGAAAGATCCCTGAGATCCTTAGCCGGAATCTTGCTCTCGTTGTTCGCAACTGTGCATCCGCCATTTTTAGTGAGCCAAAACTTAGTCGAATTAGCTGCCGCCCTCTTTACCCCTACATGGATGTGAACGGGTTCTCCGTTTTCCGCAATCCAAAAGAACAGAACATACTGTCCAAAAACAAGAATTCGAGGCATTATGCCACCGCCGGTCCAGCTTTTTGCCGTTCTGCAAGCTCGAAGATAAACGGAGCGTTTGATCTAACGAACTCGGTCAAAAAATCCAGATCGTCATTAGAAAATCCTTCGACGTTAAACCATTTGACCGCAGGTAGAAAGCATTCTGCATGGTCAAAACCAAAATCAACCGGGCGCTCGACGGCTACGCGAACGGTCCCGTCGTCTCGTGTTTCTGAGTAGGCAAACTGAGTGCCGTCATCTAGCTGAACATAGCTCCAAAGCATTGCTGCCTCCTTAGTGTTTATATCCAAGTATAAACAGCCGCTTAGATGCAACGTGATGCGAATTGAATTATTCCCATAAGACCTGAACTGCTGATTATTTGTATTACTGAGATTTAAGCTATTTCACACTTCAGTGTCTTTTTGACATGATAACCGTCGCGGTGCGTTGATCATGGGGTTAGCAATAAAAGCCTAGCATAAGCAGAGTTCATCACTCTGTTCGCTGTCCTAGATAAATTCTCCCGTCTCCAGGTCAACGAAGTCCGCGAGCTTTATCTTTCCGCAGAAGCCGCTCCCCTTGTACTTTCCTGCATAGGTCTCAGAGTCAAACTTGAACGAAATGTTATAAAGCTTTCCGGTCTTTGTCTTCCTGATCAGCCCGTTTTCCAGCATGTATCTCAGTACCCTCATATGGCTTTCTCTATCGTTACCGTTTAGGTAAAAGCAACAGACACCTTGTTTGGAGCCCGCCGCGATGAGCGTTTCGGGATTCGAGTATTTGGCTTCTACGACGACGCCATCAAGAACTGCGGTTCCGACAATGTCGTTCATGAGGGCGGTTTTGAATGGAGAGAAGAAGAACATCCATTTGCCGCATTGGAAGGGATCTATGTCGTGGATTCGTTCCTTGTTGATAAACCAGATCCATGAGAACGATTTGACCCTGGCAATCGAGCCGGATTCGTTAAGAAGCGTTTCTTCGACGGACGGCGTTAATTCCTCGTTGTTGCCTGCGTTATTTGAGCTTGCCATTTCATTTAACCTAACATTCGCCTTTAATAGAGCACTTCATCAGCAGCCTCGAGCGCTTGTATCGCCGCGCGTTTTAGCTCATTGAGACTTTCGTAGCAGCTTCCCGACAGCGGGATTATTCGTACGTTGAATGAGTCACCGTACTTGTAGTCGGCATATACATCGCAATTGCCCCTACCGAGAAACTGTATGGCCGCCCGATCAATTGCCTTTGCGCTTTGGCCTACGTAGTACAGATCTTTGGTTGCATTATGGACAATGAAGATGCCAGTAATTTCGCCTTTCTGTGTCAGGGCCTTTCGCTGAGCCATAAACTCTTCGGCGCTTGCGACGATTTGCGGATCATCTTCTAGGAGGGATTGGCGTAGCCGCAGTAGTTTCTCTTGTTGCTTTGATGCTGTAATAACAAGAAGGAGCCCGTCTACAAAAAAGAACAAGCCAATAAGTAAGAAAGTAAAAAAGCGAGCCATATATGTTGGCACTCGATGGCAGAGCGTAAAAGAGACTGACAATTGCCAATACAAGACCAGCAGCGCTGACGACTTTTCCGATCGGGATGAGCCTTCTTGGAGGGGCCGATGCGACGGTTTTGATTTGATAGTAGTTCCTCATGGTATGGCTCCAGTGATATAGGCAATTGGATCCAAATGGAGCTTTATAAACGGCATCATTTGGATTGCAATTATCTTATCGCTCTGGCAGATGGGGTGTAAGGCTCAACATCGGTAATAGATCGAGAGGCAGTCGAGCTAAACAAAATAGTGCCGTCGCAGCGATAGCTGATACGGCACCAATCTCTAAGAAATTTGATTCAGTAGAAGGCTAAATACTTCTGTAATAGCTGCATTCATCCCTCCCCTGGTTTCGCATAAACGGGGTCTTAGCAACGATATACAGCAGCCGGGAGCACTGTCCCCAGAATGAAAAGCGTTAAGGAAGCGGCGATCATGTTGTTGTCGCTGGTCTTGGGGAGAGACGTGGAGGCCGCGGTTGCGGTTTTAGGCTTGGAGGCCTTGGCGACCGTGGTCTTGGTTACTGTCGTTGTTGTCTTGGTTGACGCGGCCGCGGGCTTTGGCGCGGGATTTGCCGAGGGTCCTGTGGTGGGCTCTCCGGCGGCGGGGTCGGCATCGGTGGAAGGCTCACCCGCCTCTCCGCCCGGCACGTCGCGCCCGCCAGTCTCCCCTGCCGGCGGCGTGGCGCCTTCGGGCTCAACCACCACATGCGGCGCCAGCGCACCGCCGGCATCCACCACACCATCAGCACTAAAGGCCCCGCCCGCAGGCGCCACGAACCGCGCGGACACAAGCGACCCGCCCGTGCACGCAACACCGCCATCGGCACCGGTCGCATCGAGCCACGAGGCGTCGACGGAAAGCCTGCACCCGGCCGAGCCGTCGCCGGCGCCCGCGTCCTGCAGGTACACACCAAAAGCCTGCGCGCCGGCGGCGGGCGCGGCACCGACGGCGACGACGCGCCCGCCGCCGCGCACGGCCATACGGGCGGCGATCACGCCGGCCACGGCCTCGCCCGTGACATTCGCCCCGTCCGCCCGGGCATCGACGGCGCAGCCGTCCACCACGAGCGCCTGAGAAGCGTGGATCGCGCACTGCGAGCCCGATGCCGCCAGGGACCCGGTGCCGCGAAGCGTCAGGTCGCCCCACACTTCCATGCCGCACTGCGTGATGTCCGCATCGGGCGCATGCGACTCGACCACCGAGTTGCGCCCGGAAAGCGTCACGACCAGGTCGCCGTCGGCGCCGATGGCGTCGCCCGCGTAGCCGTCAAGCTCCAGATGGCCGGCATCGGTCCAGGTCCAGCCGGGGCCCGACACGCCCGGCCCGTAGTACGTCGCGCCCGCGATGATGAGGCTCTCCGCGCCCGCGGCATAGGAAGGCCCGCCCAGCAAGACGCATAGGCAGGCCATGGCAGCGATCGCGATGTGATGACGGCTGGTGTGGGACTCGGCGGCAAACATACCCGCTCCGATCTTCGCAGGAGCCAATTGAATGTGCACCAGAAAATGCCCTGGTAGCAGCAGCTATCAGTTTAGCGAGATCGATGCGGGAGCAAAGAGAAATCGCGTGAGGAATATTCGCAATTAGGTGTAAATCGTTTTGCCAGTCGGTGAAAGGAGGAATCGACTTACGAATGCTCGGTAGCGTCGACCTTGCCGATTCCAACTGGTTCGGGCTCGACACGAGCGACTACAGCTTCGTTTACATCGCCTGGTGGAGCACCGGCAAGAAAATCTCCGAGTTGCGTGCATCGCTCAACATTGTTCGCCTGGCGTCACACGGCATCATCGACGGCATCGAGGAACAAACACTTGGGACACGAAAACCGGGGGAACGGGAACGTGAAGAGATGGGAAGGACGCTACGACGCGGTACCAGGCACCTGGTACCGCGTCCGCTGAGAGCCGAACCACCGAGAGGGCCGTCGATACAAGCCGATAGAATGCGCAAACTAAGAGACATCGTTCGATTTGTCAGTTCACCGTAGCTGCTTCGTCTATCTTCTTGGAAAGAGCGTACAGCCAATCAGGAACAAGATAAGGCGCTTTTCTGTACTCGAAAATCTTTTCCTGAACTTTCAGGATATTCTCTCTCGAAGATAGCCTGAACGATGACAAAGAACCCGCAAGTGCCCCAACCCTAGTGAAAGCATCACGGTATTCAAAGAATCTCTGAACCATCCACTCTATAATCGAGAATAGGAAAAAGAGGTTGAAGGGATTGATATCCAGGCAGAAAACCAAAACGGTCAGCGCAGCAGCGACAATAACCGCGCCGCAGATCTCGATGCATATACAGCGTTTGAACAAGCGTTTTGTCCATTCGGTATTTTGACGTTGGCATCTGGTGATTGCGTCACCCGGCCTTGCGCCCTCGATGTCTACTGAATACCAGTTATCAAGTCTTAACTTGCCGTCGTCGTCACCATGACGTTCGCGATAGCGCCCAGCCTGAAAAGCGATTCTCCTGTCGTCTCGGCACACGTTCTCGAATTTGATTCCGAAGACATCCGAATCGAAGCGCTGCTGCATGGCAGCAGCTTCGTCGATAAGGTACATGGACCGCTTTGGCAGGCAGTTGCCTGCAACCACGGTCGCAATCCAAACCAGGAAAAGAGCCTCCCAAGGCACGTTCAGAAAGATCTGTGCAACGGTAACCCCTAGCGGCAGCAGAAGGCAAACGCAGGCATTCACCAAGTCCACCAGTTTCGCATCCGTATACGTCTGGCGCTGAGCCGCCAACAGTCGTTTGCTCTCTTTACTGTTTTGAATCTCGCTGATCCTCGCGCCACTATTCAACACGATCACCTAACGCTCCAGAGTTCAGGTAGGGCAGCAACTCCTTGACAAGCAAATGGACCGCCGTGCCCGGATTCGAGTCTGCAGGAGCAAGGCCCCTATTGAGCTTCTCGAGCCTCTCCGCATTCGAGATAGCCATACGCATGCGGCCTTCGAGGATATCAAACATGTCCGTTCGGTTCTTTTCGTACCTGCCGAAACCCTCGGCGCATAGGTGACGCGTGAGGATGGGTTCGTAAGAACCTCTGTCCAACGCGGAATCGACGTAGGCGAAGTGGAGTATGTACCACAGCTCGAAGGCCTCGTTGGTCCACGCTGCGCGGTATACCGTGCCTTTGTCACTTGCGGATGCGCAGCGTTCCTCAACGGCGTTGAAGTCGCGGGAAGGGAAGCTGTCCTTGTCATAGACGACCCAGACCTGCGTGAACCCATCGGGATCAGCAATAGCGATCGCCCTTGCCCTCTCAAACAGCGATACGGTGTTATCGCCCATGCCGCACACCCGCAGCGTCACGTACTCGCCATGATAACCTGCGTTGATTCGCTTCCTGAAACTCTCGAAGTAATAGGGCTCAGTCTTGGTTCCCTCGGTAACGATGAGGTAGCGCTCGGGGCGGATCTTGATTGAGGGAGCTGCGGCGCGCGGCTTCCCCCAGCTCGCCCTCATCCTCTTCGCCGTGCTCTCCTTCTTCTTGACCTCGCTGTGCTTCGGGGGCTTATTGCTCATCGCAACCGCCCCATTCCAACATGCTCCTGAGGTAGGGATCGGCGCCATAACGACCCGCGAGGTATTGCCTGTCGTACGCATTCTGGGTGCGGATGCGCTTTCCGTCGATGTCAGCGATATCGGAAAGCGAGTACAGCGTTGATGGGCCTTCGGGGGTCTTAGCTGCGAACCAGATCTCGTCGCGTCGGAAGACGGAACTGTTGAGGATCGTCATGTCGTGCGACGTGAGCACCAGCTGCGCGCCGTTCTTGTTGATATCCCTGTTCGTGAACAGCATAATGAGATACCGGAGGAGCTTCGGATGAAGTTTCGCGTCAAGCTCGTCGGAAACAACAAGGCAGCCGCTCTCGAGCGCCCTGAGAAACGGAGGAACGAGGTTGAGCAGTTTCCTCGTGCCGTTCGACTCCTCGCCGAGCTCCAGCTCGGTGCCGTCGCTCGACTCATGCGTAAGGTAGATCTCCAGGCCCTCATCGTCTTTCTGGTAACGGATTCCCGTGATGTCAATGTCCATAGCGTTGAGCATACGCACTATCAGCTGTCTCTCTTCGTCGCCCCTCGGCTCCATAAAAAAGTCCTCGAAGGACGATTCAGAGTAGTCGAGGACCTGGCAATCGAGGAACCAGCCGAACGCCTCCTCCACCGCCTCTATATCGTAGTTGATCGCCAAGAACGACAGGTAGGGCATCATCGAGTCGACGTCAGTGTTCACCCCCTTGCGCCTCAGGGAGGAGCCGAGTTCGACGGCGCCGTCAGTGCGCTCGAACAGCGTGGCCTCCGCCCCCCTGCCCGCCTTTCGCCTATGCAGGTACTCCTCGACCACCTCTCCGCCGAGCACCGAGAGGATATAGCGGTATGTGTAATCGCCGACCTGGAAAATTACGCAGAACGTCGTCGCTTCGGACCGGCTCTCCGCCTCGAAAGCGTATGGCCGGCACTCAATATGGGGCGTCTTCGAGAGACGCGCCCTCAGGACGAGATACGGCATGGTGATCAGTCGCTCCAAGCACGTGAGGGCTTGGAGCACGCTGGATTTTCCCCCGCCGTTCGGACCGTAGATCGCCGCAATCGGAAGGAACTTCTTTTTACCCGAACCCGGGATGAGCGTCTCGGCATGCTCGTCAATGGGAGCAGCGGTCATCTGCAGAGTGGTCTCACCCCGGTAGCACTTGAAATTCTCGAATGTGAACTCGATAAGCATTTTAGTTCCTTAAATAATGTATCTGTACAATGTCTATGGTAGGAATCTTACCATTCCTTTGTTCCAATTTCAAATTGTGGTAGATTGAATGTAATAAGAAACATTTGAAGCAAAGATGCCATGCGCGGAACGGAGTAGAGATGAACGAGATCGAAATCAACAATATTCTGTCGAAAGGCGCAAACCTCCTCGACATCACACCCTCGATGTTCGAAGAGGCGACGTCCCATTACAAGGCTGTAGGAGAATTCTTAGGAAACCACGGCATCGATGCGGACATATCGCCATGCGGCTCCATCTTGACAGGAACCGTGGTGAGGCCCTATTCCGAAAACGAGGACGCGTACTTCGACATCGACGTCCTCGTGAATCGTCCGGGCTTTGACAGCGCAAACAACACACCCGGGGAAGTCAGAGACCCCGTCGATGAGACCCTCCTCAAAAGCGACAGGTACGGCAACATGGCGAAAGAATACGACGAGTGCATCACCGTTGAATACGTAGCCAACGGAATCGAGGGAGGGTTCCGACTCGATTTGAACACCTGCATAGACGACAAGACTTGCAAGACGCGCCAAGAGTACGCGGACAGTTCGGTCTCGATGGCGTGGAGGAATCCCGAACGGTGGCACGGAAGCAACCCACGCGGGCTGTGCCAGTGGTTCATCGACAAGAACGAACGCTTCGCCGCCGTGGAAAGAGCCCAAAGGAAGGCCCGAATCCTGAAGGAAAACCGAAGCCTCTACGCATCTATCGAAGATGTACCGGACTCCCTTGACCGCTCGGAGATGCAGAGAGCGGTCCAGGTTCTGAAGCGTTCTCGGGACGAGTTCTACCATCGCTGCGGTAAGTCTGAGAAGGCACCGGCATCCTGCGTAGTCACCGTCATCATCGGAAAGGTATCCGATCACCTGCCCAACAACACAAAGGCGATCGAATTCCTGGAAAGCTTCATCCAATGCGCGAGATCACTCGCAGCAGCACGGAGCCTACCTAATCCGGTTTACGATGAGGATCTGCTCCAAGAATGGGATGACGAGAGTTTCGCGCTCCTTACATTATGGGCAGAGGAAATCGATCGAAGCCTCGGCAACCTGCGCTGCGGAGCGCGGGCGAAGGGCGGCGCTGCAGCCGAAGCCATCTTCGGGAGCAAGATTGGAAAAAGAGCAATGCCCGTTACAGCGGCAGCCGTCGTTCCTAGCGTCGTCACTCCCTTGAAGCCATGGTCGATGTAGCGATGACCAGCCCCGAAAGGGCTATCGAGGAGCTGCTGAAAGTGCGCACTGGATTTAAGCGCGAAGCTGGACAGCAGGGAAAGGTCATCCTCACTGGACCATACTCTCTTGACGCGACCTACAATGGCGTTCGCTTGGCGGAGGATTTCGACCTTCAACTGGTTGTCCCAGGCGACTACCCTGCAAGCCTCCCAACGGTCAGGGAGACATCCGGCGTCATCGATCCCGGGTACGAGCATCTCTACCTTAACGGGACCTTCTGTCTAGGGGTTCGGGGTGAGTTACTCCTGGCCCAACTTGAAAACCCGTCCCTTGTAGCGCTTCTCGATGGGCCGATCCGAAGCTACCTGTACTCTTATCTCTTCCGAAAAAGATACGGAAACTACCCTTTCGGAGACAGAGCTCATGGAGTCCGGGGGATCCTTCGTTACTACGAGGAGCTTTTCGGGGAAGCGGATTTTCCAACGATCATGAAGCTGCTTGGGGCCGTCTGTTTCGAAAACTACCGCGGACACCTCCCCTGCCCGTGCGGATCGGGACTTATCGCTAGAAAATGCCATGGAGAAACCATCCTCAAGCTCAAGAAGAGCGGAGCGACGGAGGCCTTCTCTTCCGACTTTACAACAATCGCGTGTGAGCTGACCTATCTGCAGCAATCGGCTGTAAAAAGGGAGCAAGCACTTCGTCAAACCCTTATAAGCCTCCCTGGAAAGTACCGCGCGTCGAATATTGATTAAACAACCGGATTCCCTGTCCGCCGTCCCGGTGCGCGAGCTATACCATCTTGCATGCGACGAGATAGCGGGCTTTTGCCTGAAGGCATCCGCCTTACTCAAGGAAGCGGAGGCAGATGCCTTGGCCTACCTCAACTTCTCCCATGCGCATCGCAAGCGCCTGTGCACCAACAACGTGCAGGTGCGCGCCAGCCGAAGACTCGAGCGTCGATCCCGCGTGGCGCAGGTGTTCCCATCGAGGAGGTCCCCCATCCGCATGCTCGGGGCCGTGTTTGCCGAGATGGATGAGGGCTGGGCATCGAGGCACAGGTTCACCGAGGATTCGATCGTGAAGGCATATGGGAAGAACGCGGGCGTTCCGGCGGGTTCCTGCACGGGGGGGACGCCAAGGAGCATGCCAAACGCATTATCGAGCTCGTGGTGGAGGATAATCCGACAGGAAGGAAGGCGGCATGATGTTGGGACAGGATGACGATTGGATTCTAGGCGATAGCACCAACAATCGGGACGCTGCCCAACCGATGGTTGCCTTTCGGGAAGTGTCGAGAAAGATGGTGTAAATCCCGATCCGAAGCGAGTCGGCCCGGCGTTCTAGAATCCGGAATACGGTTGAAATCCCATGCCGCCTCGACCCTGCCCACAAGCTCGACGCCGGACTCGAGCATCTTTCCGGCCTCCGCCTCGAGCCGCGCCCAATCGACGGGACCGTCGATTCCCCGGGTGCGTCCGTCGTCGCAGGGCTCGTCCGTCCTCGCCTCCGTGAAGTACTTGGACTCCTGCCATATCTCGTCCTGTCCGCACATGACCGCGCTTGCGAGACGCACCGGCGAGCCCGTGGAGGGAAGCACCGGCACGACGCGCGACCTGTGCTTGTTCTCTCAGTTTGTCCCCTCCTGCGCGTAGTTGGTGCGCAGGCGCTTCCAGTGGGTCGGCAGAAAGTTGTTACCGTCAATGGGAAATCGGTCAATTGGGGCTAGATGGATAAATCAGGCAGGGCCATTGCAGCACTACGTGCCGAAAACTCGGCCAGCGACGAGAAGTTTGTGAAACGTTTTGTGAAGCGTGGCAGGACGAAGCTACCTCTCGGCAAAGGTACCCCAACCGCCGGCAGGAACGTCGACACAGCTTTCGAGGTAACTTTTCATGATGTCTTCCAATGTGGGCACGCGTCCTTCGGCCAATATGCCCAAGGCATCCAGCACATCGAATACGGCGGCTGCGTCATCGACCCCGAGGAGGTCTTCGTTGCACAGGTCCAACCTCGCACCAAGCACAGTATACCCGTGCTGCACAGCGACTCTCGCAAGGGTATCGTCATCGGCAACCAGCGGGTGCCTTTGGATCTCGACAACCAGCCCATACTCTTCGCCGGGCTTTCTGGAATCAAGATCGAACGCGAGCCCGATCTCTTGGACGACGAGCCACGTTTCGGCATATAGCTTCCCTTCCTCGTCCAAGAATAGCCTCGTCATGGCGGGCACGACGGTAGCGCGCAGAGATGTGGTGTAAGAGGCGGGGCATGCCCCGCCTCTTCTC
>NZ_JADNDZ010000037.1 GCF_015552075.1 Collinsella aerofaciens | reverse complement strand
GAACCGCTCTTCTTGCCGCCCTGGGCCTTGTCGCCTGCGGGCTTGCCCGCCTGGCCGCCGCCGTTCGAGCCGTTGCCGGAACCCTGGTTGCCCGAGCCGCCGGTGTTGCCCGAGCCGCCCTGGTTGCCGGAGTCGGCATCCTTAAGGCCCTCAATGGCCAGTTTGAGCTGGTCATAGGCCGCCTGGAGCTGGGCGTCGGAAGCATTCTCATCACCCAAGACATCCTCGGCGTAGGTAATGGCATCCGTCAGGGCCTTGACAGACTCGGCCGTCTTTCCCTTGGTGTCAGTCTCCTTCGCCTGCTTGACCAGGGCCTTGAGTTGCTTCTTGGTCGGGTTCTCGACCGGGGTCACCGGGGTCTTCTCGAGCGCGTCACGGGCATCCTCGAGCGCCTTGAGTGCCTGGTCGACCTCGTCCTGCGTGGCGTTCTCGTCGCTCAGGATGGCGCGGGCGCTCGCCAAGGCGTTCTGGAACGCGGTCCAGGAAGCCTCGGTGTAGTCACTGGCCTTAAGGTCGCCGGCTGCAACCTCGGCATCAACCTTTTCAATCGCGGCAGTGAGGTCGTCCTTCGCCACCGGATCGGGAACGGCCGCACCGTAGAACTTGAGTTCCGCCATGCTGCAGTAGGCGTCAACGCTGCCACCGCCGGCGTGGAGCACCTTGACGGTCACGTAGCGACCGCGCGCGGCACCAAAGCTCATCTGCCTCCAGTCGCCACGGTCGGTGAGCACGCGGCCGTCGTTGTCGAAGGTAAACGTACCCATCGACGCGGCGGTGCCCATCTCATAACCGTCGGCGGTGTCGGAGACCAGCACCTCGGCCTCAAAGATATCGCCGTTCGTGCCGCCGTCCTGGCGCGGCAGGAACGTGACGTCGGTGAGATCGTAGTCGCGGCCCAGGTCGACGGTCAGGTGCTGGGGCATACCGGCCTTATAAGCATAGTCGCTGTGCCAGAGCGTCTGCTCATCGCCGTCAAGAGCGTTGACGGCGTTGCTGCCCTCATAGTCGGCCTCGCTCGAGAAGCCGGTCACCTTGACGTTCTCGCGGTTCTCGGGCGTGTTGATGAGCTTCTTCTCATCAACGGGGCGCATCTTGAGGCCGTCGATTGCCTTTTCGATCTTGGTCGTAGCGTCTGCGACATCCTTCTTGCTATAGCTGCCCTGGCCGCCGTCGAGAAGCTTCTGAGCCGCCTCGACCGCAGCGGTGAGAGCTGCATAAGAATCCTTGGTGTAGACGGACTCGCTGTAGCCCGCGGCCTTGGAAAGCGCCGCCATGAGCGCAGAGGTGTCGACACCAGCCTTGACCTCGACCTCATAGGATGCGGTCTTGGAGGGGTCGAGCACTGACGCCACCGTGATCGTTGCCTTGCCGGCCTTGTTGGCACGCAAGTAGTAGTTCACGCTATCGCCGGCCTGAACAGCGGAGACGCTCACCACAGAGGAGTCGGAGCTCTCGACCGTCACATAGGGGTAGCCGGCGCTCTCGGGCGTGGCCTTAGCGTCGACGAGCGTAACGTCGCCCTCAAAGAACTCGGTCTGGTTCTTGCCCAGCTCGATACCCTCGATGGCCTCGACACCCTGCGTGTAGTTGAAGTTGATCTCGCGCAGTGTGAGCATCTGGTCACCCGATGCCTCAAGCGGCGTGATCTCGACCTTAGTCGCCTTCTTGCCCTTGTTCTCGGCAGAGAGGCCAAAGGCGTAGCGAGCCTGGAAGGAATCGTACTCCCCACCCGCGAACTCCTGGGTCGAGCCATCCTCGAACGTCACGACGGCCTTGATCTTCTGCACGGTGCCGTTACCGCCGTCGCGGTTGATGACCTCAACGGCATCGAGCTTCGATGGTGTCTTAAAGGCAAATGTCATCGTGGCGGGAAGCTTCACGTAACTCGGAAGCTTGCCCTCGCTGTCCCAGTTGCCGCTCCAGTTCCACAGGAACTCAAAGCCGTTGTCGCCCTCATCGTTATCGAACAGCGCGTTATAGCTCTTCTGCTGAATAAGCTTCTCGACGTTGGAACCGTCGTCGGTCGTGAGCTCGTCGTTGGTCATCGTGATGTTGAAGGCATCCTGACCGTACTCGGCAACCGTGGGCTGCGGAACGTCCGGCATCGTCACGGTACCGTCACTCGTAAACTCGAGCGCATCGCACGCCGGACCGATGAGCCAAGACGTCGAGGGCAGTTCAACCTTGCCGGCCGTCTTGGCCTTGAGTTTGAAGCTCGCCACCGCGCCAGTGCCGTTGTAGAGCTTGCCGTCACCGCGGTTGGCAAAGGCGAGGTTGATGGTCTGTGTGCCGTCCGCGAACTGGACCTTCTCGCGCGACAGGTTCTCCATGCCGGCGGTCGAACCATCCTGCGAGATGCTCTCGGACACAAACTCAAACTGGTCACTCTTAAAGTTGACGAGCGCGCCCAGGGCGTTGACGTTCTTGGCGTCGGCCGCATAGACATCGACGGTGATCTCATCGCCGGCATCGACCTCGGTCTTGCTCGGAATCACCGCGAGCTTGCCGGCGACCTTGCCTTTCTGCTTGGTGCCGCCATCAAGCCCCGCCATGGTAAACGAGTAGTCGTAGACATCATAGACCCCGTTGCCGTTGAGATCGGCAAAGTGGTCGCGAATCTGCGAGTCGAACGTCGAGGTATCGGGCTCGCGGTTCTCGAGACCCAGATAATTCTTCATGTTGGAATAGTCGCCATCGGAGATCGTTGCCTTGTTGAGGTTGGAACCCACAGCAAAGCCGTCCGTACCATCGGCCTTGTAGATGGCGATCTCGGACGCGGAGAAGAAGTTACCAACCGAAGCGAGCGGCGTCATACGCACGTAGCGTGCGGCCACGGCGCCGTCGAACGTCACCGTTTTGCAGGCGGCGGAGCGCTCCCAATCGACCTCCTGGCTCGTCCAATGGACACCGTCGAGACTCGTCTCGATGCGCATCTTGGTCACAGTGCCGTTGCCGGCGTCGGTACGCGGATAGTACTCGAGCTTGTCGAGCTTGTAGGCGCGGCCGTAGTCGACGGTGAGCGCCTTGCCCAGGTCGTTGCCGCCGGAGTGGAAGCCGCCGTCGCTCGTCTGGAACTCATGGTCGAAGGCGAGATCGGCCTTATGGCTGCCGTAGATCGAGCCCTCCCAGGTGATCTTCTCGGCCTCGGGCACGTTCCGCCATGGGTCGAGTGCGGAGTTCGCCGCGAGCACATCGCTCCAACGGGAGTAGCCCTCGGCGTTGCGCGAACGGATCTGGTAGGTGTGCTTGCTATTGTAGGCAAGATCGGTATGCGTGAATTCCGCTGCATCGCCCACGGCGAACACGGTGCCATCGACCTTAAGGTCGTAGGAGGTAGCACCATCGACCTTTCCCCAGGTGAGCTTAATGCTCGTGGGGGTCGTGGCGTCCTCGGGGGCAGCAAGGTTCGCGGGTGCGGAGAGGTTCTCGCTGAGGCGGTCGGCCGCGAGCGTGGCGTCGGCGTTCACGAAACCGCCCAGCTCGAGCGTCTGCTCCGCTGCAGCGACATCGGTCTTCGCAAACTTGACGTAGACCTTGGGGTTCGTGGTGATCTTAGTGTCGTTGAAGCTCTCGCCCTTCTCGGCCTCGGTGCTGTCCGCATCGCTGCCGTAGTGGTTGAGGTTGGGGCTTTCGTTGTAGAAGTAGACCGCTTGGCCAGCCTCGGGGGTCGCGGCGTCGAAAGCCTCCTGTGAGTCGACCTCGGTCACGTTGAGCGCAGTGCCGCCATTCTTGGCGATGACGCTCGCAGGCTTGGCGGACACGTTGGCCACGAAGGTCGTGGTGCGGTTGGAGTCGTAGCCGTTGTAGCCACCCTGCGAAGCCTCGGCGGTAAAGGTGGCGGTGCCGCCCGTGGCCTTGGAGCTGTAGACGGTGCTCACGTGCTCGCCGTAGGAGATGTTGTCGATCGTGCCGTAGGAATCGTCCTCGGTCGTGTTGTTCTGGATGGAGGAGCCGTCGTCCTCGTACTGCGTAAAGGTGCCGTCACCCTCGGTGGCGAAGAACTCGACGATACGCTGGCTGCGATCGGTGCCCTTGGTGTTAGTCTCGGTCACGGCCTCGGGGTTGTTGTTCTCGGCATACATCGGCACGATGGCGTTGGCCTTTACAAAGAGCGGCAACTTCCAAAGCGGAGCATCGTAGTTGTTGAGGACCTGGCCGCCGCGGTACTGCTTACCCGAGAAGTAGTCAATCCAGATGGTGGGATTCTCGTCGGTGCCGTAGTTGGGAAGGTAGATACCATTGCGAACGTCGTTGCCGTTCTCATCTGCCTGGGTATCCTGATACACCGGTGCCACCAGGAAGTTCTCACCGAACATGTACTGATACTGCGTCGAGGTGCTTGCGGCGTACTCGGAGTTGTCGGAGAGCAGCATGGCGCGGATCATGGGCAGGCCGGTATCGCCGTTGCCCGTGTCGATGTTGGCCGCCGAGGCCGCGCTCGTGTAGATATAGGGCATGAGTTGCGCCTTGAGCTTGAGGTAAAAGCGCGAAATGCCCGTGTAGGGATCGCCGTGCGTCATGGGCGACTTGCGGTAGGTGCCCCAGCCGTCCATGTCGAGCATAGAGGGCGTGAACGTCTTCCACTGGTAGTCGCGCGCGGAGATGATGGGGCTGCCACCAAAGATGCCGTCCATATCGGAGCCGATGTTGGGGTTGCCCGAGAGGCTCTGACCGATATACGTGGGGATGTGGAAGCGGATGTACTCCCAGTTGCCGCCGTACTGATCGCCGGTCCAGATGCCGCCAAAGCGCTGCGTGCCGGCCCAACCGTCAAGCGTGATGATGTTGGGGCGCTTGTTGGCGCCGGTCGTCACCGTATCGTAGGCCGTCTTGATGCCGTTGAGGCCAAAGGAGTAGCCAGAGCCCACCCAAGCGACGTCGGTCTTGAGGGTGGTAATGCCGCCCGTCTTGACCTCGGCGTCGAAATCGCGAAGCAAATGCCACGGGGTCTCGGAGTTGCTGTCAGGCTCCAGGTTAGACTGGGTCCACAGACCCGTGCTCACACCCTTGGAGTTAGCATACTCGTTAAACTTCTTAAGGTTGTCGACGTTGGCACGCACGGCGTTGAGGCGCTCGGCTGAACTCGTTCCGTCGGAGTTGACGCCGCCGGTCTTGTAATAACCGTTCTGGCCATAGCCGGCACCGTATCCGTCGTTCGGCAGGAACCAGCCGAGCGGCATGTCGTTGTCCTCGTAGTCATCGATAACCCGCTGGGCGGAGAATTGGCGGTCGAAATCGGTCGCCTTCATGTTCTCGGTATCGACCGTGGGGCCCTCACCGTTGAGCGTCTCGGCCGCAAGCGTGCCGTCGAGCTTGTAGCCCGTCGCCATGCCAGACTCGTACTTAACGTCGCCCTCCTTGCTCGAGGACTTGCTGCCCTTGGTCTCCCACTTCTTCTGACCCGAGGTCGTTGACCAGCCATCACGGTTATAGGCATTCAGATGACCCAGGTAGAAACCGTACTCGGGCAGCAGTACCGGATTACCGGTCACCTTGTAGTAGTCCTGCAGCATCTCGGTCGCCACGTTCGAGGCGCCCTCATTGGTCGCCACGAAGTAGTAGGCGTCGAACTCATTCTCGCTGTGCGAAGTCGTGACTGTTGATGCGTCCGTGGAACCGAAGTCGTAGGAACCCTCTGCAAACGTGTTTCGGAGCACGCCGTAACCGTCACTCGTCCAGTAGAACGGGTTGGGCGAAGCAACGCCGCCATCGGTCCAGTTGTTGGTGTTGGAGATGGCGATAGTCTGGTTGGTGTGCAGGAAGCGGCCGTTCTGAGTACCGCCGCCAAAGAAGTTCTCGGACTTCTCCTTGGCGAGCGTCTGTACGGTGCCCTTCTTATCAAGGTCGAGGGACGCGGACTCGGAGACCACGACACGGTCGCCCGACTTGATGCTCATCTTGCCAGTCGCCTTGTCCAGGATCACGGTCGCCTTTCCACCGCTGATCTCGATAGTGTTGCCCTTGTCGGCAACCGTCGCACTCGGCTTGCTGTAGGTGTCCGAGGCATCGGGCTGGGCCTGGATCTTAGCCGTGTGGGACTTACTGCGCGGCGTTGCGTACTCGGAAAACTCACCCTTGGGATCAACGTTGTAACGGAAAATACCGTCCTCGAGGAACGTAATGCGGCCCTTGATGCCGCCGGCGAAATCGATGTCAACGACGTTCGAGGCAGACTGAGACACGGTCGCCGATTCGACGCCCTTGAGTGGCGTGGCAACCGCCTGCTGGGGACTGGCGAACACGAGCGTCGCTGCCGTGGCAACGAGGACTGCGCTTCCCTTCACCCATCGTTTCGTAAAAATGGAATTCCTACGCACCTGGACTCCTTCCCTCCGACATGCGGAAGTGTCGCGGACGCGCGCCCCGCAGCATGGGCGAACGCATCAAACGGGGGGGTGTTCGGTACATTCCGTACAATTGGCCCACCCGTTACCAAGGGGTCAACTGGTAGTAACCAGATAGCCACCTATAAGGTTGAACCAGCATACTTGAGCAGTTGCGCAAATTAAGTTTGGAATTCTCCCAGCGGTATAAAAATGAACGTAGATGGCGAAGTGGGTCTAATCAACCATACCAATTGGTTCTCCAGCCAGATACCACTTAAGCATAGTTTTACTGTTTAACTGGTATTACATAACCAATACCTTTCCTCGGAAAACGGGCTTCGCGAATTATCCTGAGGGAAAGTCGTAGCCGCCACCCCGCGACCCACCGGGAATATCCATGACGCACGGTGGCTGATTTGATTTGAAATAGGAGGTTGTTGGAGGGTGGTGGACAGTTAGTTCAGATACGTATATTTTGGCGGTGCTAATTGGCGCTAACAAACTGGTTTTAAGTCGCTTTAGATCTAAAAAAAGGTCTTTCTCGCTATTGCCCGCGCGGCCTTGTCGGTCCAGACGGTAGCGCGCAGAGATGTGGTGTAAGAGGCGGGGCATGCCCCGCCTCTTCTC
>NZ_JADNDZ010000036.1 GCF_015552075.1 Collinsella aerofaciens | reverse complement strand
TTTGGCAATGCCAGCGAGCGCCGCCCAGAGCGAACAAGTTGGCATGAAAAAGGCACGGCATAGACCTTCTGGTCATGCCGTGTCTTTTGAATGACAAATTGTCGCTCTGGGTGGCGCGCAGCGTCGACCGGCCCGCCGTTCGTTAGAACGGCGGAACCTCTAGAGCAGCGTAACGCTAAAGCTGCGCTCGTCCGTCTCGCCCGGCGCCAAGGTGATGGTGTTGACCTTGTGCTCAAAGACGTCGTCCTCGGTGTCCATGGTGGTGTGGCCGGTCCAGGGCTCGAGCGCCACAAACGGGGCGTCGTTGGCGGCAGACCACACGCCAATGTACTTAAAGCCCTCAAAGTCGATCTTCACGCCGTGACCCGACTTGCGTCCGCGCAGGGTGAGCGTGGAGCCGGGAACGTCAGTGAACATGATGGCGTCGTTATCGAAGCTGCGGTGCGTGATGGACAGCACGTCCGAGTTGTCGGGAGCCTTGTAGCTGCCCTCGAACGTCATGAGGCCATCGGGCGTAATGATGGGCGCCTCGTTGGTCCATGCCTCGGTAAATGCCAACTCGTAATCCTCGAACGCCTCGTCATCGGCACCGGGGGCCGGCACGTTAAAGGCAGGGTGACCGCCCACCGAAAACGGCAGATCCACGTCGCCGGTGTTGGTGACAGCAAAGGTCTGGGTGAGCGTAGCGTCGCCGGTGAGCGCATAGGTCATGTTGAGCTTAAAGTGGAAGGGGAAGGCCTTGAGCGACTCGGGCGTATCGGTGATCTCGTACGTTACCGAGGAGCCGTCCTCCGAAACCTCGACCAGCTTGTGCTCGACAATGCGCGCGAGTCCGTGGCGCGGCATCTCGCAGGTGCCGGCCGCAGACGTTGCCGTGTTGTTGCGCAGCGAGCCCACAATGGGGAACAGGATGGGCGCGTGCTTGCCCCAAAAGGCGGGGTCGCCCTGCCACAGATACTCGTTGCCGTTAAGGGCAAGGCTCGTGAGCTGGGCGCCCATGGAATCGATGGCCGCGGTGAGGCCGCCGCGCTTGATGGTAGTGACGGTAGACATGCTACTTCCTCCAAAAGTAAACAATAGTGTCGAGGGCTATTGTCCCACTCTTGGCTGCGGGAAGAGGCGGCACGCAATTATTGAGCGTCCACGTAAAGATCGAACCCGCCCTGCGGCGTGCTGTCGACCGTATCGGGCGCCTGCGAGTTAAAACTCACGGGGACCATGCGCTTCGAGGCGCGGAAGCGCGTGCCGTCGGTGGCGACGGGCGCCTCATCGACCGTGAGCTCGTAGTCTCCGGGCTTGAGCTCGATGCCGTCACCGTCAGAGTTGACATATTGATACTCATCGACCGCCTGCCCCTTGAGCGTGCGGCCCACGATGTGGATGAGCATCTGGCTGTCGCCGCGGGCGGTATCCCATGTCGCACCGTCCTTGACCTCGACCGACACATGCACCGAGCGCGTGCGGCTGAGCGATTGCTCGACAGACATCTCGACCTTGGCGGCGTCTTCGCGCTGTCGTTCCACATGGCTCCAGACGCTGCCGATTGCCGAGCAGGCGATGACGCCGGCCATAAAGGCGATGAGGATGGGGCCGAGTGGCGAGCGGCGGCCCGCGTCTTCCTCACGAGCTAAGTTGGGACGATGCGTGGGGGCGGGCGCCTGGGCACCCTGCGCGGGTACGTCGAGAATGCTGAAAGACGCCGTGCTGTCAGGATCGATGGTGTGGCGCGGCTGCGGGGTCTTTGCCGGCGAGATCGACATGTCGGCCGGCTCATCAAGCGTTGCCGTGGCATCGGCCTTTGCCTCGTCGGCCTCAGCCTGGGCCCAGGCCTGTTCGAAGGTCAAAGGCTCGGCGGCATCGCTGCCGGTCTCGACCTCGTTGCTCGACGCTTCGTCCGTCAACGGCTCATCCCAGGACTCGTCCGGAGCCTCGCCCTCGCTATACCACCATTCAAAGTTATCGATATCCATACGGGGCGCCCCTTAGGCCTCGCAAATAAACACTTGCAAGCCTTATACCCCCAGACGGCGCTGGAGCTCGCCGGCACAGACAGGAAAACCATCACAACATTCGACGCTTTTCCTCGATTTCGAGATTTTCGCCGAATGTTGTGATGGTTTGGGCGACTGGCTGGCAGCGCAATGTGACAAAGGGGCTGTCCCTTTGTCACATTCTGTTAGAGTTGCAGGGATTGAATCCCGCTTATTCATGCGACATTGGAGTGACAACCTTGACCGCCGCAACCACGCCTAAAAGCAAGTCAACCGCTGCCGCGCTTTCCCCCGCGCGCACTAACCTCTGCCTGGCGCTGCTCGTGTTGCTGGGCTTTTCGCTCGGCTGCTCGGAGTTCGTAGTCATCGGTATCGAGAGCGACCTGGCGACGGAGCTTGGCATCTCACTTGCCACCGCGGGCCAGCTCATCAGCGTGTTCGCGCTGGTCTACGCCATCGCGACGCCGGTGCTTGCGCTCAGCACGGGACGCTTCCGCCGCTACCAGCTGCTCGTGTGCTACAGCATCGTCTTTGTACTTGGCAATCTTGTTATGGCGCTGGCGCCCAACTTTCAAGTGCTGTTTGCCTCGCGCATCATCTTGGGCTCCGTCTCGGGCGCGCTGCTCGCCGTGGGCGTGACGTATATCCCCGAGCTGCTGTCCCCGCAGCAGACCTCGCTCGCCATTTCGGTGGTGTACGGCGCGTTTTCCGTGGCGATGGTCTTTGTGACCTCGATCGGCAAATTTGTGGCCGATACGCTCGACTGGCACGTTGCCATGTACGGCACGCTGGCCTTCGCCGTCCTGATCTGCGCCGCGCTCGTGGCGTTTATGCCGCGTGCCGGACAGACCGATGAGCCCGCCACCTTCCGCGAGCAGGCAGGGCTGCTGCGCGAGCCGAGCATCATCACCGGCATGCTCATCTTTTTGTTTGGTGTGGGCTCGGTCTACGTGTTTTACGGCTATGTGACGCCCTATCTGGAGCAGGTGCTGGGCATGGGCACCGTTCAGGCAAGCACCACCCTTATGGCCTACGGCGTGTTCTGCCTGATCTCGAACATCCTGGGCGGATGGATCGATGCGCGTTTTGGCATGAAGGCGCTGCTCGTGACGTTTGTGCTGCAGGCCGCGGCGCTGTTTGGGCTGTTTGCCGTGGGTGACGCCATGCCCCTCGCGCTCGTCTTTGTCTTTAGTCTGGCGATGCTCATGTATCTGTTCTCGGTCTCGTGCATCACGCACTTTATGGACGTGGCCCGCAGCCGCCACCCCAAATCGATGGTGCTCGCGAGCTCGGTGGAGCCCATGGCATTTAACGTCGGCATCTCGTTTGGCACCGCGGTGGGCGGCGCCGTGGTAAGCGGGATTGGCATTGCCTACGTGGGCGCGGTTGGCGCCGCATTCTCGCTCGTAGCCTGGATACTCACGCTAGTGACGATCAAGCTGGCACGCTGGGAGCGCAAGCGGGCAGCACAATCTTCGATGCAGGCATAGGGGTGGGATCGAGGCAGGCGCAAGTACAGCTCAGCGCGGCGGGCGTCCGATGAAAACCACACCATACGAGCAGTGTTTATCCGCCCGCAAGCTCCAGCAGTACGATTTCGTGTACTTCAGATACACGCTTTTCCACGATTTCGTGTATTTGAAGTACACGAAATCGTACTAAACTATGTATTTGAAATACACGGAATTGGAAAGGCGGCTCCATGCGTAGATCAATCGAATCCGTCATCGAATCATGGGCGACAGAGGACGCGTCGCGCCCCCTCCTCATCCGTGGTGCGCGACGCGTGGGCAAAACGTACGCTGCCGAGGAAATCGGCAGACGAATCGCCGGCGATGCATTTGTCAAACTCGACTTTCAGACCGATCTTGAGCTGATTGCCCCGCTGTTCGACTGCCCCACCGACGACGTTGACACCATCGTGGCACGAATCTCAGACTATAAACGCACCCCCATTCGCAAGGAAACCGCATTCATCCTGTTTGACGAGGTTCAGCTCTGTGAACGGGCGCTCAACTCGCTTCGCTTTTTCTCGGGTTCGGGCTGGCGCATATGCGCGACCGGCAGTCAGCTCGGCGTCGCCACGCGCAAGCGCAAGCTGCCTTTTCCCAGCGGCGTCCGCCAAGAGACCATGCATCCCATGTCGTTCGAGGAGTTTCTCTGGGCGCTCGGCGAGGAGCAGATGGCCGATGCCGTTCGTACCCACGCCGACACGCTCGAGACCTACGCCGCACACCAAGCCGCGCTCAACCTGTTTCATCGATACCAAATCGTGGGCGGCATGCCCGCCGCCGTCAACGCATATCGCAAGACGCTTTCCATCGAAGACGCGCGCGTCGAGCAGCGCGAAATCGACGAGACCTACACCGCCGATATGACCGACCCCGAAAACGGGATCAGCGGCGTAGCAGCGCGCAAGGTCTGGCGCTCCATTCCATCCCAGCTGCTACGATCCTCAACCAAGAAATTCAAGTACTCCGAGGTCGAACGCGGAGGCCGACGCTCAAAGCTCATCGAGCCACTCGACTGGCTCGAGGGCGCCGGCATCATATCGGTCAACAACCTGACCGAAGGCATCGAACCTCCCCTCGTCCCCTTCGACGACGAAGACGGGAGCTTCTTTAAGGTCTATCTTCTCGATACGGGCCTCATGTTCTACAAACTCGGTATCAACCCGCGACTCTGGCTCGACCTCAAAGAGGATTCCGCCATTGCGCTGTCTTCCGACTTTCGAGGTGCCTTGGCGGAGAACTCGGTCATGCAGGCATTTTCGGGCAATGGTTTGCAGACGTATTACTGGATGCCACCGTCGTCTTGGAAGACGAACGGCGAGCTCGATTTTCTACTTCAGACCGACCGTATGGAGATCGTTCCCGTCGAGGTAAAATCCGCACGCAACGTGCGCGCGAGAACGCTCGGGTCGTTTATGGAAAAAGCCCGGTCGCCGTATGCCTACATATTGTCCGAGAACAATTTTGCCCGCAGCGAAACCGATGACGGACGCGAGCTGCGCCATCTCCCCTTGTACGCAGCGGGCTTTATCGGAGCAAACTGCCTCAAGGGCAGTCTGTAACCCCCGCGCGACCGCCCAGAAAGGAACCATCATATGCAGCACGTACTGTTTATTTGCCACGGGAATATCTGTCGCTCGACGATGGCTGAGTCGGTGTTTGCCGAGCTGGTGCGCCGTGCTGGGCGCGAGGCGGAGTTCGTCATTGATTCTGCCGCGACCTCGACCGAGGAGATTGGCAACCCTCCGCATCATGGCACCGTCGCCAAGCTGCGCGAGGTCGGGATTCCCGTCGTTGCGCACCGTGCGCGCCAGGTGCGTCGCGCGGAGTATGGCGACTGGGACCACATTGTCTATATGGATGCCGAGAACGCGCGCGGCCTGCGTCGCATCTTCGGCGACGATGCCGACGGCAAGATTTCGCGGCTGCTGGATTGGACCGATCGCCCCGGCGACGTCGCCGATCCCTGGTACACCGGCAACTTCGATGCCACCTACCGCGATGTGCTCGCCGGCTGCACAGCCATGCTCGAGCAACTGTAGGCGCCCGGGCGGCGCGGATGCGTGAGCCACGCCATCGGCATAAAATGAGCGTGGATAATCTCCCGCATACAAATTGAGCGTGGATTTTCTCCCACTTTGAGCGTAAAACCACGCTCTAAACGGGAGATTATCCACGCTCATTATCTTGGCGGGCGAAAATCCACGCTCGATTACTCGTCGACGATCTCGGCGAGCCAGACGTTCAACGTATCGACCTCGGGGCAGCAGAACTTTGCCGTGCCGGGCTTGTTGCCAGGCACGGTGCCGCCGTAGCGCAGGATGTCGATATAGGGAAAGCCCACGTGGCAGGCCATGGAGCACATCTTGCCGCGATCGCGGTCGAAGTCGAAGACGTCGCCCGGCTTGTGCCCATGGTGGCAGCGACACGTACCCAGCTGGTCCACGCAGCTAATGCGAATACGCGGGCGCTTGCCACGCGGCGCACCGAGCGGCTTGTTCTCGCTCGCGGGCTCGGGGATGCTTTCGCCGGCGCTACTCATGGTCGATCACATCCAGGCAGGCCTCGATGGGCAGGCCGGCGGACTTGTCCTCCTGGTCGGCGTTGCGCTCGATAAGCTCTGCCACCACGCGCATGGCATCGGCCGTTGCACGCTGCAGACTCCAGCCGGCCATCACGCGACCGACGAGCACCGCCGAGAACGTATCGCCCGTACCCGGGAAGTAAACCGGGATCAGGTCAAAGGGAATCGTGAAGTACTCCCCCGCCACGTGGTCGTAACCGATGACGGCGTTCGCGCCGTCGACCACAGCGCTCGTAATGACCACCGACTTGGCGCCCAGCGCGCGCATGGCGTCCACAAGGGCGTGGGCCTCGTCAGGCGTGATTTGCTCGGCAATGGGCGTGTCGGTGAGCAGGCACGCCTCGGTATAGTTGGGCACCGCATAGTCGGCGCACTCGAGCAGATGCCTCATGAGACCGATCGTGGACTCGGGCACACCGGCGTAAAGTTTGCCGTTGTCGCCCATGATGGGGTCGACGAATACCTTGGTGCCCTTTTGCGCGCGGCGGTGGCAAAAGTCTGAGATGATGCGCGTCTCTTCTTCGGTCACGATAAAGCCAGTGGAGATGGCGTCGAACTCAAAGCCGAGCTCTTCCCAGATGGCGAGACTCTGACGCACGTACTCCGTGGTGTCGTGGATGTAGAACTTGGGGTAGTTGAGCGTATCGGACACAAGTGCCGTCGGCAGGTTGTGGATACGGTAGCCCATGTGCGACAGCACCGGAAGCATGGCGGAAAGCGCGACCTTGCCATAGCCGCACATATCGTTGATCAGCAGCAGCTGAGTGTTCTTCATGAGTGTCCCCCTTGGGTCGGGAGCGGCGCATAGTCGCCACAGTGCGACTAAGTGTAGCGCAGGGAACGCTGCAGACGGAAGTTTGCACCAAAGCCTTGACAAGGAGTGTCCCTAGGTGCCGTCAGAAAAGGAACGTCCCCAAGTGCCAACCAGGGCAACGCTGCAGGTTGAGGACGGACAGCGAAAACGTTCCTAAGCGAGCAAGGTGGCGTGAAAGAGGAGGGCATAGGCCTTGTGGCCATGCCCGACGATTGAACGCCAGATTGCCGCTTAGGGACGTTTGCAGCGTCGAGTGGTTACGGCGTTTGGTAAAACGCCGTAACCAAATAAGTTTGGTACCTTGACATTCCTGTATAGCACTCCTAGATTAGTTAGGCACAAAACAATCCCACTACCTAACTAAAGAAAGGAGCGATACGAATTCATGTGCGATGAACTCCTTAACCTTCGTCCGCACGAGCCCGGCGGCGACCCGTCGCAGCCGGCAGACGTGCCCGAAGCAGTTAACGGCGAAGACAAGCTCGCCAAGCGCATCCTGAGCGGCCTAGGCTTTTGCGGCCACTACATGCACTTTCACGGCGGCGGCGTGTCCGGCAAGGCGCCCATCGTCTGCCTGCTTGCCAAGCAGGAAAACGGCGAGATATCGCAGCAGGAACTCGGCATGCACTTCGACCTCAAGCCGGGGTCGCTTTCCGAAATCTTGTCCAAGCTCGAGTGCGCCGGCATCATCGAGCGCAGCCGCAATCCAAAAGATCGCCGGCAGCTCACCATTCGCCTGACCGAGATCGGCTGGGAGAAGGCCCGCATCGACCAAGCCGCCCGCATCCGCTTTAGGGAGCAGGCCTTTAGCGCCCTCAACCACGACGAGCGTGAACAGCTCGCCGAGATGCTCGAGAAAATCCGCGTAACCTGGGAGGAACTGGATGATTAAAACCCTTATGGGCAGCATCCGCGATTACATGAAGGTCACGATCGCCACGCCGCTGCTGGTGCTTGGCGAGGTAATCTGCCAGATGACGATCCCGTTTATCACCGCCGACATGATCGACGCCATCAAGGACGGCACCGCCGTTACCGAGATGCTGCCCACCGCCGGCCTTCTCGTACTCATCGCGCTGACGTCACTCGCCTTTGGCGCCGCCGCGGGCATCACCTGCAGCCATGCCAGCTGCGGCTTTGCCAAGAACCTGCGTCGCGACCTGTTCTACAAGATCCAGACGTTCAGCTTCGCCAACATCGACGAGTTCTCGAGCTCCTCGCTCGTCACCCGCCTCACCACCGACATCAACAACGTGCAGCAGGCCTTTATGATGCTCATTCGCATCGCCGTGCGCTCGCCGCTGGTGCTGGTCTTTGCCTTTACCATGGCATACGCCATGGGCGGCAGCGTCGCCATGGTCTACCTGGTCATCATTCCGCTGCTGGGCTTTGGCCTGTTCTTCATCATCTATAAGGTGCGCCCGATCTTTGCCCGCGTGTTCCACAAGTACGACGCGCTCAACGAATCCGTTGAGGAAAACGTCACCGGCATGCGCGTGGTCAAGAGTTACGTGCGCCAGGACTACGAGAAGGAGAAGTTCGCCACCGCCGCGCGCGACGTCCAGATGGACTTCACCCGCGCCGAGAAGCTGCTCGCCTTCAACAACCCCATGATGAACATCTGCGTCAACGGCGCGTTCGTCGTCATCATCTACCTGGGTTCCAAGCTCATCATCACGAGCCAGGGCACCCTGTTCGACGTGGGCCAGCTCTCCTCCATCTTTACCTACGGCTTCCAGATTCTGATGAGCCTAATGCAGCTGTCGATGATCTTTGTCATGGTAACCATGGCAGACGAGTCGGCGCACCGCATTACCGAGGTGCTGGCCGCCGAGCCCACGATCGCCAACCCGACCGAGCCCGTGCACGAGGTTGCCGACGGCTCCATCGACTTCGATCACGTGAGCTTTAAGTATTCCGAGCATGCCCGCCGCCAGGCGCTCGACGATATCGACCTGCATATTAAGAGCGGCGAGACCATCGGCATTATCGGTGGCACCGGCTCGGCCAAGTCGACGCTCGTGAACCTGATCGCCCGCCTGTACGATGTCACGGAGGGCACCGTGCGCGTCGGCGGCGTGGACGTGCGCGACTACGACTTGGACGCCCTGCGCCACCAGGTGGCCATGGTGCTGCAGAAAAACGTGCTGTTTAGCGGCACGATTGCCGAGAACCTGCGCTGGGGAGACCCGAACGCCACCGACGAAGATGTCCGCGAGGCCGCGCGTCTGGCCTGCGCCGACGAGTTTGTCGACGGCTTCCCCAAGGGCTATGACACCTGGATCGAACAGGGCGGCTCCAATGTTTCCGGCGGTCAGAAGCAGCGCCTGTGCATTGCGCGTGCTCTGCTGCGTCGCCCTAAGATCTTGATCCTGGACGACTCCACCAGCGCCGTCGACACCAAGACCGACGCCAAGATTCGCGCAGGGCTGGCAAGCTATCTGCCCAACACGACCAAGCTCATCATCGCCCAGCGCATCAGCTCTGTGCAGGACGCAGACCGCATCATCGTCATGGAGGGCGGCCGCATCGCGCAGATCGGCAACCATGACGAGCTGCTCAAGACGAGCGAGATCTACCGCGAGACCTTTACCTCGCAAAACAAGATGTCTGCCGAGGGCGATGGGGCCGTCGAGGCCGACACCGAGGCATCCGTAACGCAAGCTCAGACCCAGGAAGGAGGCGAGGCACATGAGTAAGGCAACGACCGCCGAGCGCGCGCTCAACCGCAAGGGTGGCACCATGTCGCGCCTCATCAAGACGCTCTTTGGCTTCTACCCCGTGCTTTTGCCCCTCGTCGTCGCCGGCGTGGTGCTCTGCGCCATCATCAACTCCATCGGCGCGACCTTCCTTCAGAGCGCCCTGCAGATTATTAGCGAATCGTGGCAGTCGGGCGATTGGGAAGCCGCGCAGCCCAAGATCGCACAGCTCGTGACCACCCTCGCCTGCATCTACGGCGTCGGCATCCTGTCCTCGCTGTTCTGGAACCGCGCCATGGCCATCGTCACGCAGGGCTCGCTCGAGAAGCTGCGCGAGAAGATGTTCAACCGCATGCAGGACCTGCCGATTCGCTACTTCGACACGCACCAGCGCGGCGACATTATGAGCCACTACACCAACGACATCGACACGCTGCGTCAGATGATCAGCCAGTCGCTGCCCAACCTGCTCATGACGATCATCGTCATCGTCACGGTGTTCTTTATCATGCTGTACTACAGCGCGTGGATGTGCCTGGTCATCATTGCCGGCGTCGCCTTTATGACCTTTATGACCAAGCTGCTCGGCTCCAACTCCGCGCGCTTCTTTATCGCGCAGCAGACCGAGCTCGGCGTGGTCGAGGGCCATATCGAGGAAGTCATGAACGGCCAGAAAGTCGTCAAGGCGTTCTGTCACGAGTCCGCCGCCGAGGCCGATTTTGACGAGCGCAACGAGAAGCTCTTCGAGGTCTCGCAGAAGGCCAACATGTACGCCAACATCCTCATGCCGATCCTCGGGAACCTGGGCGACTTGCTCTACGTGCTGGTCGCGCTGACCGGCGGCATCTTCCTGGCGCTGGGCGTGCCCAACCTGAGCCTCTCGGGCATGGCGCTCTCCATCGCCGTCGTGGTGCCGTTCCTCAACATGACCAAGCAGTTCTGCGGCCAGATCGGCCAGATCTCGCAGCAGATCAACGCCGTGGTCATGGGCCTTGCCGGCGCCGAGCGCATCTTTGAGCTGCTCGACGAGGAGCCCGAAGCCGACGAGGGCTACGTGACGCTTGTCAACGCGCAGGTCAACCCCGACACTTGGCAGCTCGAGGAGGCCGACCACCACACCGGCATGTGGGCGTGGAAGCATCCGCACCGCGCGACCGGCGAAATTGAGTACGTGCCGCTGCGTGGCGATCTGGTCATGGACAACGTGGACTTTGGCTACACGCCCGACCACGAGGTGCTGCACGGCGTGTCCGTGTACGCCAAGCCGGGTCAGAAAGTCGCGTTTGTCGGTGCCACCGGTGCCGGTAAGACGACCATCACCAACCTCATCAACCGTTTCTATGACATCGCCGACGGCAAGATTCGCTACGACGGCATCAACGTCAATAAGATCCGCAAGGCCGATCTGCGCCGCTCGCTGGGCATCGTGCTGCAGGACGTGAACCTGTTCACCGGCACCGTGATGGACAACATCCGCTACGGCAACCTGGACGCCACCGACGAGGAGTGCATCGCAGCGGCCAAGCTCGCGGGCGCAGACGACTTTATCACCCGCCTGCCCGACGGCTACGACACCATGCTCACCGGCAACGGCGCACAGCTGTCGCAGGGCCAGCGCCAGCTGATCTCGATCGCCCGCGCCGCCGTCGCCGATCCGCCGGCGATGATTCTAGACGAGGCCACGAGCTCCATCGACACCCGCACCGAGGCCATCGTGCAGGCGGGCATGGATAAGCTCATGGAGGGCCGCACGACGTTTGTCATCGCACACCGCCTGTCCACCGTGCGCAACTCCGACGCGATCATCTGTCTGGATCACGGCCGCATCATCGAACGCGGCAACCACGACGAGCTGATCGCCAAGCGCGGATACTACTATCAGCTCTATACCGGAGCGTTTGAGCTCGAGTAGGTAGGTTTGTTCCACGGAGGTCTCCCAGGCGGGCCGGGGTGTAACCTCCGTGCTCAAACATTCTCGCTTCGCTGCGAAACTGCGCGCGGAAGTTACACCCCGGCCCGCCTGGGAGACCTCCTGCGCGCAATCAACCCGTCATTAAAACAGAATAAAAGTTGGTGAGGCCCTGGCCATTTGGCCAGGGCCTCGTTTTGTAAGGATGATTTTTCTGGGACGGGGATTTAATAATCATTCGGTACACAATGATTATTAAAGGCTCTGTTAGACCAGGATTGACATTCCGCCCCGTCATCTTCTTGCGATTGCA
>NZ_JADNDZ010000035.1 GCF_015552075.1 Collinsella aerofaciens | reverse complement strand
AGTTCGCGATCCCCGGCCTTGACGACGAGTTCCGCGTCATCGTGTCTCCGTGGATCCTCTCCTCGCTGATTACCGATCGCCTTGCCGCTTACTACGAGACGGTCACCAAGCACAACCTCAACTACCGTCGTTACTATCACCAGTTCGACTACTAATCGGTGACAAATAAGCTACTGATCAAGAAGCACCCTGCCCGGGCGCATGCGTCCGGGCATTTTTATGCCGAAATTCGCAAGAAAGGGGAATCGAATGAGGCAGTTTATCGTGGCGTCCCATGCTCATTTTGCGTCCGGAATCGTCGAGAGCATCGGCCTGCTTTCCGGCGAGCGCGAAAACGTCCATGCGCTCTCTATGTATGTCGACGGAAACGAGGACCTGACCAAGGAGGCCGCAGCGATTCTGAACGGCTTTGCGGCGGACGATGAGGTCGTCGTTTGCACCGACCTCTTTGGCGGCAGTGTCAACAACGAGTTCACCAAGATCGTCCAGACGCGTCCCAACACGCACCTCGTGACCAATATGAACCTGCCGCTCCTTATTCAGCTGCTGTTCGTGCCCGAATCCACCCCGATCGATGAGGCCATTCGCCAGATCGTCGAGGCGGACGACACCAAGGTCAAGTACGTCAACGACTTGCTGGGGCAGGCCGAACTCGATGAGTTTTAACCACTAGGGAGCACATCATGATTCAGATGATTCGTGTAGATTATCGACTGCTTCACGGCCAGGTTGCCGTTAGCTGGACCTCGGCTCTGGGTGCCGACTGCATCCTGCTGGTGAGCGACACGGTCCTCAATGACAAGCTTCGCCTGCAAGCTCTATCCCTTGCAAAGCCGGAGGGCTGCAAGGTCGTTGTCAAAAACACCGAGGACGCCGTCAAGGCGCTCCAGAGCGGTGTGACCGACAAGTACAAGCTCTTCGTGGTTTGCGAGACGATCCAGCAGGCCGGTGCCGTCGCCAAGGCGATGGGGATCAAGAAGATCAACCTCGGCAATGTTGCCTTTAGCGAGGACGCCCGCCAGGTCTCGACCAGCGTATTTCTCACGCCCGAAAACGAGGCATACGTCAAAGAGCTGCTCGGCGAGGGCTATGAGCTGTTCATTCAGATGATTCCGGCAGATGCGAAGACTGACGCCGCGAAGGTCATCGGTTAGGGGCCATCATGGTTATCAAGACAATCCTGATTTTCCTGATTGCCCTTTTGGGTTATTCCGAGTGGCTGACGGGCACGAGCTACCTCCAGCGCCCGATCGTGCTCGGACCTCTGGTTGGCCTTGTCATGGGCGACATGGTGACCGGCACGATCATGGGCGCCACGATGGAGCTTGCCATGGTCGGCGCCATCTCGGTCGGCGCCTATAACCCGCCCGATACGATTTCCGGCACTATCCTGGGCGTATCTCTTGCCATGCAGGCCGGCGCGGACGCTTCGGCGGCCCTGACCCTGGGCATTCCTATCGCAACGATCGTCCTGGCGCTCGATACCGCCCTGGGCCAGCCGGTGATGCTGCTGCTGGTGCACCGTATCGACAAAAACGTCGAGGACGGAGACACCAAGGCCATCACGCGCAACATGCTCATCGCCGGTTACGCGCAGAGCTGGTGCGGCCTGCTGATTATTCCCCTGGCATTCTTCTTTGGCGCCGATGCCGTTGCCAGCCTGCTCAACATTATTCCCGATTTCGTTCAGACCGGCATGGATGTTGCCGCCGCCTTCTTGCCCGCACTCGGCTTTGCGATGCTGGCGCAGATGATTATGAACAAAACGGTGGCGCCGTTCTTCTTCGCTGGTTTCTTCCTCGTCGCCTACTTTGGCATTAGCACGACGGGCGTGGCGATCTTTGCCGCGATCATCGTCGTCGCGATGACGGTTTTGGGCGAGAAGAAAAAGGCGGAGCAGCCCGCAGTGGCAACCGAGGATCCTGCGATTGGGAGTGGGTTCGATGAGTTTTAAGTTTGAGTCTTCCTACGACGGGTTGATTACCCGCGCAGATCTTAAGAAGCTGTTCTGGCGCTCGATTCCCTATGAGCACTCCTGGAACTACGAGCGTATGGGCCATATCGGCTTTATGTGGGCCCTTATGCCGATCCTTCGCAAGCTGTATCCGCAGGATGCAGACTTTAAGGCCGCACTCAAGCGCCATATGGAGCTCTATAACGTCACGCCGTACATCTCGACGCTCCCCATGTCTATTGCTGCCGCAATGGAAGAAGTCAACGCCACCGAAGATAACTTTGACACGAGCGCGATCTCTAATGTCAAGCTTGCTTTGATGGGACCGCTGTCCGGCGTGGGCGATGCCTTCTACTGGGGCACGCTGCGAATTTTGGCAACGGGTGTCGGCACGTCGCTGGCGCTGCAGGGCTCTATTCTTGGCCCGATTTTGTTCCTGCTCGTGTTCAACGTCCCCCACTACATCATCCGTTACCTGCTGACGTTTGTGGGATATCGCTTTGGCTCGGACATGATCAGCAAGGTCCAGGAATCGGGCATTATGGACACGATCGTCAAGATGGCCTCTATCATGGGCGCCATGGTGATCGGCGCTATGACCATGGAGATGGTCACCGTGGACATTCCGCTCATGGTCGGCGCGGGCGATGGTGCTCAGACGCTGGCCGAGCTGCTCAACGGAATCTTCCCGGGCTTTGTCACGATGGGGCTGTTTGGAATCGTCTATCTCATGCTCAAGAAGAAGATGAATCCGCTGGTCATCATGCTCGTGATCCTGCTCGTGAGTATCGCCGGCGCGTTCTTTGGAGTGCTTGGTGTTCAGTAGGGCATCCGTCATAATGAGAATAATGTAAGAGGGGGCGTCGCGCACACTGTGCTGCGGCGCCCTTTTGCCGAAAGGTGGACAAGATGGAGTATCCGCAGCTTGCCGTCATGAATATCAGCCATCGTTATTTTGACCTTGAGGAATTCTTTTCTTCGGCAGCGGCCTCGGGCTACACGTGTTGCGAGCTTTGGACCGGGGCGATGCATCTGTATGTCGATTGCCATGGATACGATTCGCTCGAGCAGGTGCGGGAGCTGTCGCAGCGGTATGGGGTTCGGATTGTGGGGCTTTGTCCCGAACAGAACAACCCCAAGCCGTGGAATATCGCGGCGCGTGGGAATGAGGCGCGTGCCCGCACGCTCGCGTACTTTAAGAACGTTGTGGATATCGCGGCGGAACTTGGAGCCGGGCAGGTCATGGTCTCGAGCGGCTGGGCATTTTTGAACGAGCCGATCGAGGACGCGTGGGGTCGCAGCGCCTCGATGCTGCGTGCGATTGCCGAGCATGCGGGAGAGCGCGGCGTGCGACTGGTGCTCGAGGCCCTACAGCCGGTTGAGTCGATGATCGTGAACTCGGCGGCCGACACGAAGCGCATGATCGAGGCAGTTGATCATCCGGCACTTAAGGCGTGTCTGGATTTGGGCGCCATGGCGGTGGCGGGGGATACCATCGACGATTATTTCGATCTGCTTGGCGATGATGTCGCCCACGTGCATTTTGTCGATGTTGCGGCAGATGGCACGACGCATCTTGCCTGGGGTGACGGCGACCGCGATATGCGCGCCGACCTGGATAGGCTGGTGGCGCGCGGCTATCGCGGAGTTGTTTCGGCCGAGACCTATGACGGGCGCTATTTCGCCGACCCCGCAGCTGCCGATGCGCAGGTAATGGCAGAGTATCGTCGTGCGATTGGCGCCTAGGCGGGTTTGGGTTGCGGCGATCTGCCCTATGTTTCCAAATGAATACGGCGTGAGCCGCTGCGATGGATTTTCCCCGCAAGCACTCTAGTATGCTAAAGTACCCAAAAGACCGGCGGAGCTATGCCGGTCGTTTGTTCTGTATGCAACACAGCATGAGGAGGCTCACCAGATGACGGCCACACCGTGGGGATTCCGGGACATTTTGCCCGAGGAGGCTCAGGCGCGCGAGGAGATTGCGCTGACGGTGAAGGGCTGCTTTAGGGAGCATCATTATCTGCCGGTTGAGACACCGCTGCTCGAGGACAAGGGTTCGCTTGAGGAGGGCGGCCGCATCGCGGATACGCCGTTCAAGCTCTTTGACGACGATGGTCGCCTGCTGGTGGTTCGCCCCGATAACACGCTGCCGATCGTGCGCCTGGTTTCGACCCGCATGCGTGCGGCCGATTTGCCGCTGCGTCTGCGCTATGAGGCACCGGTGGTTCGTGAGTGCCAGCGCAATGCCGGCGGTTCGCGTCAGTTTACGCAGTTGGGCTTTGAGCTCATCGGTGCGGGCGATACCGCGGGCGACGTGGAGATTGTCTCGCTGGTCGCCGAGGCCGTGCGCAAGCTGGCACTGCCCGATGCGCGTATTATCGCAGGTAGCGTGCGTCCGTTTAAGGACTTGCTCGCGGCATGCGAAGATCGCGAGCTGGCTGCCGAGGCGCTGCGTTGCGTGCACGCCAACGACTTTGTGGGCCTCGACGCCCGCGTGGCGGAAAGCAACGAGCCCGAGGCCGTGAAGGCCGCCATTAGCGAGCTGCCGCGCCTGCATGGCGGCGCTGAGGTGCTCGACCGCGTTGACGCACTGTTGGCGGCGGCCGGCATCGTCGCGCCGCTCACGCGCGAACTGCGTGCTCTGGTTGAGGGTCTGTCTCCCGAGGATGCTCAGGTGCTGTCCTTCGACTTCTCCATCATGAATTCTTTCGATTACTACACGGGCTTGGTCTTTAAGGCCTATGCCGGTGGCCTGCCCGATCCGGTGGGCTCGGGCGGTCGCTACGACTCTATCTTTACCGGCGCGTTCGGCGACGGCATCGAGGTGCCGGCGGCGGGCTTCGCCTTTTCGCTCGAGCGTCTGGAGGCCGCGCGCACCTCGGCCGAGGATGCCGCTTCCGACGGCGATCACGCCGCGGGCCGTGGCGCCGAGGGCCCGCTGCGCATCGCTGTGCCCAAGGGCTCGCTTAAGGCCGACACGCTCGACGTGCTCGAGACCGCGGGTTTGGACGTCTCTGAGCTGCGCGACCCCGGCCGTCACCTGATCGTGCGCGGCCGCGACACGCGTGCCGGCGAGGGCGCGGTCGGCGATATCGAGTTTGTCATCGTGCGTCCCAGCGACGCGCCTGCCTTTGTGGGCTGCGGTGGTGCCGATTGCGGCATCTGCGGTTGGGACTCGCTCATTGAGGCAGACCTCAACCTGCTGCAGCTGGTCGACCTGGGTTACGGCCTGTGCACTTTCATTGAGGCGGAGCCCGCGTGGCGCGCTGGTCAGGCCGAGCGCAACTATGTCCGTCGCGGCTCTCTTCGCGTGGCCACCAAGTATCCGCGCATCGCGAGCGCCTGGTATGCCGAGCGCGGCGTGAACGCCGACATCGTTTCGCTGCACGGCAACATCGAGCTGGGCCCCATCGTCGGTATGACCGACCGTATCGTGGACATCACCGCCACGGGTGCCACGCTGCGCGACAACGACTTGGTCATCACTGGTCGCATCATGGACTGCACGGCCCGCTTCTTTGTCAATCCGGGTGCTGCGCGCCTTGATCCGCGCGTACGCAATCTGGCAGATCGCCTGGCCGCGGCCGTTAAGGACAAGCATTTTGAGCCCGTCGCGGGCTCGGCACAATAGCGCGAGCGCGCACGGGCGCCCCGACGTACGGGCTGCGGGCCGATTGGCGCCGCCGCCCGGCCTCTCGTTTTTCGAACACAACCTCGACCGATAGGGGATACCGATATGAAGACCATCAAGCTTGCTCCCGGTGAGCGCCTCGTTACCAACCAGCTCAACCGCAAGGGCGTGCTGCCGCAAAACATCGTCGACGCCGCCCGCGATATCGTGGCCAACGTGCGTGCCAACGGCGATGCCGCGGTGCGCGATTACTGTCAGCGTTTTGACGGTGTCGAGCTGCAGAGCTTCCGCCTGCCGCAAGAGCAGATCGATGTCGCGCTCGAAGGCCTCGACTCGGCCTTTGTCGCCGCGCTCGAGAAGGCCGCGCGCCAGATTCGTGAGTTCCACCAGCGCGAGGTCGAGCAGAGCTGGTTTACCACGCGCCCGGACGGCACGATGCTCGGCGTTAAGGTGACCCCGCTTGCCGCTGCCGGCATTTACGTGCCGGGCGGTCGTGCACAGTATCCTTCCACCGTGCTCATGAACGCCATTCCCGCCAAGGTCGCCGGCGTCAAGCGCGTGGTTATGGTGACCCCGCCGCAAAAAGACGGCCTGATCAGTCCCTACACGCTCGCCGCGGCAAAGCTCGGCGGCGTGGACGAGATCTATATGGTGGGCGGCGCTCAGGCCGTGGCCGCACTTGCGTATGGTACCGAGACCATTCCGCGCGTCGACAAAATTACCGGACCGGGCAACGCTTTTGTCGCCGCGGCCAAGCAGATTGTCTCGGGCGATGTGGGTATCGATATGGTTGCCGGTCCCTCCGAGGTCTGCGTGCTGGCCGACGCCACGGCCAAGCCTATGGTGGTCGCGGCAGACCTGATGGCCCAGGCCGAGCACGATCCGCTGGCGGCCTGCTATCTGGTGACTTGCGACGAGCAGTTTGCGCGCGAGGTCGAGGCCGGCATCGACATCCTGGTGGCGCAGTCCCCGCGTGCCGAGATCACGCGCACCTCGCTCGATAACGAAGGAACCATCGTGGTGGCCGCCGATATGGCTGCCGCCGTCGAGGCCGTGAACACCGTGGCGCCCGAGCACTTGGAGCTGCACTGCAAGGATGCGATGGGCTTGCTCGGCGGCATTCGCAACGCCGGCGCCATCTTTGTGGGCGCTTGGAGCTCCGAACCGCTTGGCGATTATGTTGCCGGCCCCAACCACACGCTGCCGACCGGCGGCACGGCCATGTTCTCCAATCCGCTTTCGGTCGAAGAGTTCGTTAAGCGCTCGAGTGTCATTTGCTATACGCCCGAGGGCCTGCTCTCCGACGCTCCCGCCACACAGCGTCTGGCCGAGGCCGAGGGCCTGTGGGCGCACGCGCTCTCTGCTGCCCTGCGTCGTCGCGTGCTGGAGCAGGGTGAGGATGCCGTGAGTGCCGAGTCGCTGGCTGCGGCCGACCTGACCAAGGTCGCCTGGCCGGGCGACGCTGTGGCGACGGTCGCCGAGGGTGTGGACCTGGCGGCTGCAGGCTCGGATGGCGCCGGCGCGACCGGCGAGGAGGCCTAACATGGCCGAGCTGACGCCTCGCATGAAGGAGCTCGTCCAGCCCTACTTGGCCGGCATCGAGCCCTATGACCCCAACTTTACGCCCACGCGCATCAACCTTTCGGCCAACGAGAACACCTATCCCGTGCCGGCCGGCGTGCGCGAGGCGATCGACGCGGCCTTGGCTGCCACACCGCTCAACCGCTATCCCGATCCCATGTCCAACGACCTGCGCGACGAGCTTGTCGCTTGGCATGGCGTGGCACGTGAGAATATTTGCGTGGGAAACGGCGGCGACGAGCTGCTCTATAACTACTTGCTGGCGTTTGGCGGCGCGGGACGGACCCTGCTCAACTGCCCGCCGTGCTTTAGTGAGTATGCGTTCTTTGCGTCGCTTTGTCAGACCGAGGTGCGCGATGTGTGGCGCGACCCGGCGACCTTTGAGCTCGACCAAGCGGCTGTGCTCGCAGCGGCGCCCGAGTGCAATCTGGCGATCGTGACCTCGCCCAATAACCCCACGGGCGATGTGACGCCGCTCGACTTTGTCGCGGCCCTGTGCGATGCGTGCCCCGGCATGGTCATGGTCGACGAGGCCTACGTTGAGTTTGCCGACGATTCGTTTGGCGCGGTCACCACGGCGCAAGACCTTATCGCCGAGCATCCAAACCTGGTGATTCTGCATACGCTGTCCAAGGCGTTTGGCGCCGCCGGCACGCGTCTGGGCTACGTGATCGCGGCTCCCGATGTCATCGACGTGTTCGCGGCGATTCGTCAGATCTACTCGGTTAACGTGCTGAGTCAGGCCGCCGCGCTTGCCTGCGTGCGTGCCCGCGATGCGTACGCACCCGTGGTGGCACAGGTTGCATCCGAGCGCGAGCGCGAACTGTGTGCCCTGCACGCAATGGCTGCCGAGGGTCTGCCCGTGGAGGCGTGGCCGAGCGCGGCGAACTTTGTGCTCGTGCGCACGCCGCATGCCACGCACGTGCGCGAGCGCCTGCGCGACGAGTATTCAATTTTGGTGCGCGACTTTAGCTACGCGCCGGGGCTCGCGGACTGCCTGCGCATTACCGTGGGCACCCCGCAGGAAAACAACGAGGTGCTGGCCGCGTTTGCCGCGCTGGTGAAGGAGGAGATGTAGATGGACCGCTATGCCGAGGTGACCCGCAAGACGGGCGAGACCGACATTGTCGTAAAGCTCGACCTGGATGGAACCGGTATGTGCGATATCTCGACCGGCGTGCCGTTTTTCGACCACATGCTCAACGCCTTTGGTCGCCATGGCCTGTTCGATTTGACGGTACATGCGGTAGGCGACGTCGAGGTCGATGCGCATCACACCGTCGAGGACACGGGCATTGTGTTGGGCGAGGCGTTTTGCCAGGCGCTGGGCGACAAGGCGGGTATTACGCGCTTTGCCGACGCGGCGATCGCCATGGACGAGACGCTCGTGATGGCCGCCGTGGACATTTCGGGTCGCGGCCAGGCCTACTGCGAGCTGCCCGTGCCGACCGAGCGCGTGGGCAGCTTCGATACCGAGCTGGCCGTTGAGTTCTTCTATGCCTTCGCACGCGATGCCAAGCTCACGCTGCACGTGCGCGAACTGGCGGGTGGCAACTCGCATCACATTATCGAGGCCGCCTTTAAGGCCGTGGGCCGCACGATGCGCCATGCCTGCGAGCTCGATCCCCGCGTGCAGGGCATCCCCAGCACCAAGGGCTCACTGTAACCGTCACAAGGGTAAAACCACCACGAAGGTGCCTGTCCCCTTTGTGGTGGTTTTGGATGATGAGAAGTGGAGGGGTCGCGTGGGCGAACCGAAGATTGTGGTGGTCGACTACCACAAGGGCAACTTGTCGAGCGTTGTGCGCGGGCTTGCGCGCGCCGGCGCCGCCGCCTGCACGTCGGACGATCAGGAGCAGATTCGCAACGCCGACGGCCTGGTCATCCCGGGCGTGGGCGCGTTCTGTGACGCGATCGCCTTTATGCGCGAGAGCGGCGAGGCGGACGCGGTGCTCGACGCCGTTGCCACCGGAACTCCGCTGCTCGGCATCTGCCTGGGCCTTCAATTATTTTTTGAGCGCGGCAACGAGGGTGTGCCTGCGGACGAAGGCACGGTTGCCGACGGCAACACCTCCGAGCAGGCCGGTGGCCCCTGGGTCGATGGCCTGGGTATTATGCGCGGTTCGTGCGCGCGTCTGGAGTCGAGCCGCCTGAAGGTGCCGCACGTGGGGTGGGACCAGGTGCACATGACGCCTGCCGGTGCGGCCGATCCGCTGCTCGCCGGTTTTGCCGAGGGCGCCAATATGTACTTCACCCACAGCTATGCGGTGGCCGACGATGCCGATGCCGCCGATGTTCTGGCACGCACGCACTACACGCGGAGCTTCCCGTGCATCGTGCGCCACGGCAACGTGTGGGGCTGCCAGTTCCATCCCGAGAAATCCTCTGCGCTGGGTCAGCGCATTCTTAAGAACTTCGTGAGCATCGTCGAGGGGGCCGGCCGATGATTCTGTTTCCCGCAATCGATTTGATCGGCGGCAAGGTCGTGCGCCTGGAGCGCGGCGACCGGAGCCGCTGCAAGGTATATTCCGACGACCCCGTGGCCGTTGCCGGCTCCTTTGCCGAGCAGGGTGCGAGCTGGGTGCACGTCGTCGACCTGTCCGCTGCCTTTGGCGAGGACGAGGACGCGTGCGCTGCCAACTCGGCAGCGATTAAGGCCATCTGCAGCGTCGACGGTCTGTCCGTGGACGTGGGCGGCGGCGTCCGCTCGCTCGCGCGGATCGACGAGCTGGCCGGCTATGGTGCGCGCCGCATTGCGCTGGGCACGGTGCTCGTGACCGAGCCAGGTTTTGCCGAGGTAGCGGCCCGCGGCTTTGGCGAGCTGCTCGTGGCCGACATCGCCGCTCGCGACGGCCAGGTCAAGGTGAATGGCTGGCGCGACGGCGCGGACGTGGCGCTCGACGATGCCGTGGCGCAGCTCACCGAGCTGGGCTTTAAACATCTGGTGTATACCGACATCGCGCGCGATGGCATGCAGACGGGCATCGATGTGGCGGCGTATCGCCATGTGGCCGAGGTCGCGGGCTTTCCCGTCGTGGCATCGGGCGGCATCTCGACGCTCGACGATATCCGCGCGCTGGCCGCAGTGGGTGAGGGCGCGATTGAAGGTGCTATTACCGGTCGCGCGCTCTACGAGGGCAACTTTACGCTGGTACAGGCGCTGGCCGCCGCCCGAGGGGAGGAGTAGCCCATGCTTACCAAACGTGTGATTCCCTGCCTGGACGTCAAGGACGGTCGTGTGGTCAAGGGCGTCAACTTTGTGAGCTTGCGCGATGCGGGCGATCCGGTGGAGCTGGCGCGCGCCTACGACCGCGAGGGTGCGGACGAGGTCGTATTTTTGGACATTACCGCGACGAGTGACAACCGTGTGACGACCATCGAGATGGCGGCGCATGCGGCCGAGGAGCTCGCCATTCCCTATACCGTGGGCGGCGGCTTTCGCGACTTGGTGGGCATGCGGACCATGGTTGCCGCCGGTGCCGACAAGGTGTCGCTCAACTCGGCGGCCGTGCGTGACCCGTCGCTGATTAGCCAGGCTGCCGCGGCTTTTGGCAGTCAGGCCGTGGTCGTGGCGATCGATGCCAAGCGCGTCGGTTTGCCCGGAGAGCCGGGTGCCGACAAGTGGGAGGTCTTCACGGCGGGCGGCCGCAACGCCACGGGTATCGACGCGGTGGCGTGGGCCGAGGAAGCGGCTCGTCGCGGCGCCGGCGAGATCTTGCTGACCAGTATGGATCGCGACGGCACCAAGTCCGGCTTTGACCTGGCGCTCACCCGCGCCGTGGCGCGTGCGGTGCCGATTCCCGTCATCGCGAGCGGCGGTGTGGGTACGCTCGAGCATTTTGCCGAGGGTGTGATTGAGGGCGAGGCCGATGCCGTGCTGGCGGCGAGCGTCTTTCACTTTGGAACCTTCAGCATTCGCGAAGTCAAAGAGTATATGGCCTCTCAAGGTATTCCTGTGAGGCTGGACTTCTAATGCTGCGGCTTGCCCAGGCACCCGACCTTCCGGCTCCAACCCTCCTCGCGTACTTAAGTACACGTCGTCGGGCTTGTCGCTCGGAATCTCGGGCACCTGGACAACCCTCGCCGACCTGCGAAGTTTGAATTTGGGGAGTGAAATGGAAGAGATAGCCGATCCTTCAAAGCTTACATACGACGCCAAGGGGCTGATTCCTTGTGTGGTTCAGCAGTATGACACCGGCGAGGTGCTTATGGTTGCTTGGATGAACGAGGAATCGGTGGGGCTGACGCTCAAGACCGGTACCACGTGGTTTTGGAGCCGTAGCCGTCAGGAGCTCTGGAACAAGGGCGCGACGAGCGGCAATATGCAGGAGGTCAAGGAGCTCTGGGCCGACTGCGATAGCGATACGCTGCTGGTCAAGGTCGACTCGCCGGGTCCGGCCTGCCATACCGGCAACCGTACCTGCTTCTTTAAGAAACTCGCGTAGGGCGGGCGCTCGATTAGACGCTCGGCCACCAGAAAGGATTGAACTATGGGTGTGCGCACCGCAAACGTTCAGGATGGAAATATCGGAGAGACGCTGACAAGTCTGGCCGAGGTGATTCACGGTCGTCGTGATGCATCGCCGCAGGAGAGCTATACCGCGCGTCTGCTGACCGACGTCGAGGACGAGCTGCTCAAGAAGCTTGCCGAGGAGGCGAGCGAGGTGATCATGGCCTGCAAGGATAACGATCACGATCACATCCGCTACGAGGCTGGCGACCTGATCTACCACCTGCTCGTGACGCTCGAGCGCTACGGCATCACCCTCGACGAACTGGCCGGCGAACTCAACGCCCGCCGCCACTAGTCGTTTGGGACAGTCTTTGTTGGTGTAACGGGGTCATGGAAGTTGCGGTGAAATAGGGACTGTTTAAGCGCTTCATCAAGCAAAACAATCCCTATTTCACCGCAACTTATGAAGGGATGGCTAGGCGAGGGGCGTGGATTCCCATTCGCCGGTGGCGTGGGGGATGTCGAAGGTTCGATAACCGCAGTCGTAGGCGTGCGCCTGGGCCTCGCGGATGTTCCAGCAGATATCGCAGGCGCGGTGCGCGTCCGAGCCAAAGGTGATCGGCACTTCGGCATGGGCAAAGCAGCGCAAAAGACCGGTTGCGGGGTAGTAGTCGCCCAAGCCCTTGCGCGGTGCGGCCGTCGAGACCTCAACGCGGCGGCCCGTATCGTGCGCGCACTCTGCCATCTGCTGCCAAAACGGTGCGGGGTCAAAATCGGGCGCAAAGCCTTCCTTCGAAAAGCGCATGACCAGGTCGGGGTGAGCCATCACATCAAAGTTGAGCGGGCTCTCGCAGGCGCGGCACCAGTCATCGACATAGCGCTCCCACACGCCGCGTACCCCCAGGTTTTCCCAAACGTGCAGGTTGGTGTCATCGTCGATCCAGCCGCAGCGCGAATCGGGCGTATCGGGACGAGCGACGTCCTCCGTTCCCGCCGTACCCGCGGCACCGGCCATGATATCGCCTGGGTTGCCAATCCAGTGCACACTGCCCAGGCGCACGACGGCGCCCTGGGACCAGCGCTCAACCAAAGGCTCGCAGCCCTCGTACCAATCGCATTCGAAACCGTAGATAAAGGTGAGTTCTGGCGCAATCTGAGCGGCAAGATTGCGAGCGTCCTCAAAAGCCAGACGATGTGCCGGCAGGTCGCCCTCGACGACCTGCACCTCGCAGTTGGCATCCATGCTGGCAGGTAGGGTGAGATGGTCGGTCGAGACCATGGCGCGGCAGCCGGCGGCGACAGCGGCGCGGACGTTGTCCTCAAATGAGGCATGGCCGTCCGAAAACGAGGTGTGGGTATGGCAATCGACCAGCGGGCACATAGGCATAGCGGCTCCTTTGCATTTGGCGAATCCGCTCCATTGTAATGGCGCAGCCTCGGCGCGTCGTACGCGCGGGGTGCCGAAATCGATTGGAAAGGGTGCGCGGCGCGTGGTGCGGCCTCGCTTGCGCTTTCAAAACATGTACATTAGCCTCCAAAAGCTGCAAAAAATGACATGTTTGGAGGCTGACGTACACGTTTGAGTGGAGCGGGCCGGCGTTGGAGCGCGCCAGCACTTGCGCCCAGCAAAAGTCGCACCTATCCCATGACGCCGCCCCTGCGCCGCCCGCGATGTGCTAGCGTTTGGATGAACAAAACGAGCCCGTGCGGAAAGGAGCCGGACCGTATGCCATGCGATAGCAAATCTCCGCTGTCTCGCGAGACCGATGCGCCCGAGACCATCGTCAAGCTGGAATGCGACATCGACGATGCGTCGCCCGAGGTACTCGCCTACGCCGCCGACCGCCTGCGCGAGGCCGGTGCGCGCGAGGTGCACTGGCTGCCCGTTTATTGCAAGAAAGGCCGCCCCGGCTGGCAGCTGCAGGTAATCTGCACCTACGGGGATATCGAGCGCCTGCAGACGATCATCTTCTTGGAAACCACGACCAACGGCATTCGTCGCCAGGTCATGGAACGCGTTTGCCTGCCACGCCGCTTTGAGCAGGTGACGACGCCATGGGGCGAGGTGTCCGTCAAGGTGGCCACCCTGCCCGACGGCAGCGAGCGTGCAGCGCCCGAGTACGAGGACTGCGCCCGCCTTGCCTGCGAGCACGGTGTGCCGCTCCAGCGCGTGATGCAGGCAGCACAAGCCGCGGCTCTGCAATTTGAGTGACACGGTCGGCGACGCGCCACACCCACCCCATCAACCTCACCGAAAGGACCACCATGAAATACCTCATCGCCTCCGACATCCACGGCTCGGCATACTGGACCGAGCGCCTGGCCACCGCCATCGAGTCCGAGCAGCCCGACCGCATCGTGCTGCTGGGCGACCTGCTCTATCACGGTCCGCGCAACGACCTGCCGCGCGATTACGCCCCCAAGCGCGTGATCCCGCTGCTCAACGCCCTGGCCGACCGCATCATCGCGGTACGCGGCAACTGCGATGCCGAGGTCGACCAGATGGTCCTCGACTTTCCCGTCATGGCCGACTACGCCACGCTGTTCGACGAGACCGGCCGCGAGCTGTTCCTGACGCACGGCCATGTCTTTGGCGCCGGCATGCACAACAGCGTCGACCACGCGCCCGCGCTGCCCGAGGGCTCCGCGCTCGTCTACGGTCATACGCACATCAAGGTCAACGAGGAAAGTGCCGCGCACCCGGGCCTGTGGCTCTTCAACCCCGGCAGTGTGAGCATTCCCAAGGACGGCACGCACAGCTACGGCATCTACGAGGGCGGTGCGTTCCGCCACGTGATCCTGGAGGAGAAATAACCATGGCGCAGCATATGGCTCAGCAAAATGCCGAGGGCTCGCGCGATCTGTCCACGCTGATAGACGCGTCGGCCGAGCTGCAGCATCTGGTGCAGACCATCTGGCGTCTGCGTCAGCCCGATGGCTGCCCGTGGGATCGCGAACAGACACACCGCAGCATCGGCAAGAACATGATCGAGGAGGCCTACGAGGCACTCGACTGCATCGAGGCGGACGACGCGGTTCACCTACGCGAGGAGCTGGGCGACGTGCTCATGCAGGTCGTGCTGCATGCGCAGATCGCGGCGGATGCCGGCGAGTTTACGCTGGCCGACGTGGCGCGCGATATCGACGCCAAACTCATTCGCCGTCATCCGCACGTGTTTGGCGATGTAGATGCCGACAGCTCCGACGAGGTACTCAAGATTTGGGACGAGGTCAAGCTTGCCGAGAGGGCTGCCAAGGACAAGGCCGTGGCGGCAGGCGAGGCTGCGCCCGAGGGCCTGCTCGACGGCGTGCCCACGCATCTGCCGGCGCTGATGCAGGCTCAGAAGGTGTCGCGCAAGGCGGCTGCCGTGGGCTTTGAATGGGAGACGGTCCAGGATGTGTGGGACGAGGTTGCCGAGGAGCGTGCCGAGTTTGAGGCCGAGGTCCCTGGCTCGCCCGAGCGCGAAATGGAGTTTGGCGACCTGCTCTTTGCTTTGGTCAACGTCGCGCGCAAGGAGGGCATTGACGCCGAGAGCGCCCTTCGTGCCAGCACGGCAAAGTTCCGCCGTCGCTGGGCCGCGATGGAGCAGATGGCGGCCGATGCTCACGTGGATCTTGCCGAGCTTTCGACCCACGGCCTCAACGACCTGTGGGATGCCGCAAAGGCGGAGGAGTAAGACTGCGGGAACGACGGGCTGACACGCCTCATCGTTTCCGCTAAATTTTTCGAAAATCAAGTGTATCCCTCGGCTAGCTTAGGGCATAATGCAAAAAGTGCGACATGGCTAACTTATGAACCTGCGCGCCTCTACAGCGTGCAAGCCGCGTCGCCAAGCATTCAACCCGTTTCCAAGTGAGAGGGAGACAACATGAGCGATATTTTGGACGTCTACGGTCGCGAGGTGCTCGACAGCCGCGGCAATCCCACCGTCGAGGTCGAGGTCGTGCTCGAGGACGGCAGCTTTGGCCGCGCAATGGTGCCTTCGGGTGCTTCGACCGGAGCCTTTGAGGCCTGCGAGCTGCGCGATGGCGACAAGGGCCGCTACCTGGGCAAGGGTGTTTTGCAGGCCGTCGAGCACGTCAACAACGAGTGCGCTAACGCCGTCGTGGGCCTCGACGCCTTCGACCAGCGCGCCGTCGATGCCGCGCTGATTGCCGCGGACGGTACCCCCAACAAGACCAAGCTCGGTGCCAACGCCATCCTGGGCGTGTCGCTGGCCGTCGCCCGCGCCGCTGCCGAGTCGGCGGGCCTGTCACTGTACCAGTACCTGGGCGGCGTCAACGCCCATCTGCTGCCCACGCCCATGATGAACATCCTCAACGGCGGCGTGCATGCCGACAATAACGTTGACTTCCAGGAGTTTATGATCATGCCGGTGGGCGCCCCGAGCTTTGCCGAGGGCCTGCGTTGGTGCGCCGAGGTCTACCACACCCTCAAGGGCGTGCTGCACGAGGCCGGCCTGGGCGGCGGCGTGGGCGACGAGGGCGGCTTTGCGCCCAACCTCAAGACCAATGCCGAGCCGTTCGAGTACATCACCAAGGCCGTGGAGAAGGCCGGCTTTAAGCCCGGCGTCGACTTCATGTACGCCATGGACCCCGCCTCGACCGAGTTCTACAACGCTGAGACCGGTATGTACGAGCTCAAGGGCGAGGGCGTTGAGTACACGAGCGCCCAGATGGTCGATTACTGGGAGAAGCTCGTCGACACTTATCCCATCATCTCCATCGAGGACGGCATGGCCGAGGAGGACTGGGACGGCTGGGTCGAGCTTACCCGCCGCATTGGCAATAAGGTGCAGCTCGTAGGCGACGACCTGTTCGTCACCAACACCGAGCGCCTCAAGAAGGGCATCGAGCTGGGTGCCGCCAACGCGATTCTGGTCAAGGTCAACCAGATCGGCACGCTCACCGAGTCGCTGGAGGCTATCGAGACCGCCAAGGAGGCCGGCTACGCTTGCATCGTGAGCCACCGTTCTGGCGAGACCGAGGACTCCACGATCGCCGACCTGGTCGTGGGTGTTAATGCCGGTCAGATTAAGTCGGGCGCCCCGTGCCGCAGCGACCGTATCGCCAAGTACAACCAACTCATCCGTATCGAGGACGAGCTCGAGGGCAGCGCGCGCTTCGCCGGCAAGGCCGCGTTCTACAACATTCGCTAGGCAAACGGCGTGCGCGGGGCGGGGCTGACTCGGATTCGCCTCGCTCCCGCCGGGCGCTGTTGAGCATCATTGGGCGCTGGGCCATATGGCTCAGCGCCTTTTTTATGTCGAGCAAGGGCCGCCGAAGGCGTTGCGCGCGCTCGTGCTATAACTAAAAGACTTAGCGCAAACAAACCTCAACCGCACAAGGCGCACATGGATCAGATTTACGACAACAGGTACTATTCCGCCGGTTCGCGTGAGCCGTCACCTCGTCGTGCGCGCACGGTGCAGCTCGGCGGGTCCGATTACGCCGGTGCCGACTGCTCCACGCAGCGACCGACAAGTGCCTCACACTCCCGTGCTCAAGTGAATACGTCGACGGACCGCCCGCTACGTTCGGTGCGCCCGGCGCACTCGGAGCATGCTCAGCGTTCCTCGGCTCAAACGCATGAAAAGCCGAGTAGGCCCTCGAACCGTCTTTCGGGCTCGGACTTCATGCATTACGCCAACGATAACGCGGTGGTCAAGGCAATCTACGACTTTACCCACGGTCCCCAGCGGGGGCTGTTTGTTGGCATTGTCGTCGCCCTGGCGCTTGTGAGCCTGTATTTCCCCGTGCGCGACCTGTATGTGGCAAAACGCTCGAGCGACATCTTGGCCAAGCAGGTCGAGATTCGCGAGCAATATAACGACGACCTGCAAAAAAGCGTCGACAAACTGCTCTCGGAGGAGGGTATCAAGGACGCGGCATCCGAGGACCTGGGCCTGGTGATGCCCGGCGAGAAGAGGATTGAAGTGCAGGGCCTGGACGACGATTCGGATGCCTCGTCGAGCAAAAAGTCCTCAAACGCCAAGAAGGCCAGCGAAGTGGCCAAGGAAATCGAAGAAGTCGGTAAGGACGCGCCGTGGTACATCCAAGCGCTCGACATGCTGTTTGGGTTTAACGGCGTCGAGGGTCAGACGGTCGTGTCCAACGGCAAATAGCGCCCGGAGGGGAGCTCGCAATGACAAATTGCAAACGCTATAAGGTGGCCGCGATCGACCTGGGAACGGTGTCGTCGCGACTGGTGTTGGCCCAGGTCGAGGGCGGGGCAATCGTGGAATCGTCCAAGCATACCGAGATTACCGATCTGGGTGAGGGCGTGGACGCGACGGGCTGCTTTTGCGAGGCGGCCGTTGAGCGCGTGCTCGCTGCGTGCCGCATGTTTGTGGACGAGGCTCGTGGCTTTGGGGCCGCGTGCATCTGCACCACCTGCACGAGCGCCGCGCGTGATGCGTCCAACGCAGCACTGCTGCTGGACGGCCTGCGCGATCTGGGGCTTGAGCCACAGGTGATTCCGGGCGAGGTCGAGGCACGCCTGACGTTTTTTGGCGTGGCGCACGACTTTGCCGGCGAGCGCATCATTGTTGCCGATTCGGGCGGCGGATCCACGGAGCTCGCGACGGGCGTCTATGCGCCGGAGCGTGGCGTCTTTGCGCTGGAGGGAACGCGCTCACTGGACATCGGTTGCCGTCGCGTGACGGAGCGGTTTTTCTCGGCGCTGCCGCCAACGGACAGTGAACTTGCCGCCGCTGGCGTATGGGCGGGCGAGCAGTTCGGGGCTTACTTTGAGGGCCTGCCTGTCGACTTTGAGCGCGCCGAGCGCCTCGTCGCGGTGGGCGGTACCGTTACCACGCTCGTGGCGCTGGTCCACGAACTGGAGCCGTACGACTCGAACTTTGTGCACCTGCGCGAGCTTTCGATGGAGCAGATTTCGGCCGCTATCGAGCGCATGTCTGCGTTGGATGTTGCAGGCATTGCCGCGTTGCCGGGCGTGCAGCCCAAGCGCGCGGGCGTGATTCTGGCCGGCGCCGTGGTGGTTCGCGAGCTCATGCGCGCCGGTAGCTACGAGTCGCTCACCGTAAGTGAGAACAGCCTCCTCGCCGGCATGGCCGCCACCATCAACGAGGTTCTCGACGGCGCGACCCCCACCATCGGCTGGACCCCCAACCTCAGCGCCCTCTAAATAAGTTGCGGTGAAATACGGACTAAAATCGCCCTTTCGGGCGCCAAACAGTCCCTATTCCACCGCAACTCAACAGCCGGCACCTGGGGACGTTCCTTTTAATATGAGCAGGACATTGTCAAGAGGCAAAATCGGGCCTGG
>NZ_JADNDZ010000034.1 GCF_015552075.1 Collinsella aerofaciens | reverse complement strand
GAGTTCCGCACGAGCCGGAGAGCACTTAATGTGCTCTCCGTGCGAGCAGGACTGTAGAGCAGGAAACCTTGTATACGCCCGCCCGCTCCCGAGGGGCAACTCTCATGCAAAAACTTTTGTCGGGTAAAGTCCGAGGTCAGTGGCGTTTTATACCAAGAAATTCAAAAAAAGCTGAAAATTCATTACATATTTGCGTTGACTTTAGGCAACTAAAGTTTCATACTCCTTTTCAACCACTGGGGGATGTGAACACGCACGGATCGTTCGCATCATGATTGAAGAGGATTTCTTAGACATGTTCACGCATCAGCTAAACATTATCAGCGTAGTAATTATCTGATGCGGGTTAGCACATACAGCTAGCCCGTACGATAACGGGCGGCTGATAAAGATGAGGGCCGTCGAGCGCAACCGACGGCCCTCATTTTTATGTCTAGGAAGTTCTTTTTAGAGGAGGAAATGTAATGAACGGAGTTTTGCTCATGGTTGTGGCCGCGGCGGTGCTCGCCTGCGGCTATCTGGGCTACGGCCGCTGGCTGGCCAACAAGTGGGGCGTTGACAAAGAGGCCCTCACGCCGGCCAAGCGCATGAAGGACGGCAAGAGCTTCTCGCCCGTCTCTGCCTTCACCGCGTTCTCGCACCAGTTCAGCTCGATCTGCGGTGCTGGCCCTGTCACGGGTACGATCGTCGCCATGGCCTTTGGCTGGCTGCCCGTCGTGCTCTGGGTCCTCGTCGGCGGTATCTTCTTTGGTGCCGTCCACGACTTTGGTGCTCTGTACGCTTCGATGAAGAACAACGGCAAGTCGCTCGCTCAGCTCATCGAGAAGTACATCGGCAAGACCGGCCGTCGCCTGTTCCTGCTGTTCTGCTGGCTGTTCTGCATCATCGTCATCGCCGCCTTCACCGACATGGTCTGCAAGACGTTCATGTTCACCCCGGCCGTTGACGCTTCTGGTGCTGCTACCGGTGCCATCGACTTCACCAAGTCCTATGCCGCCGGCTGCGCTGGTACCATCTCCATCCTGTTCACCTTCGTCGCTATCGCCTTTGGTTGGGCCCAGAAGAAGTTCAACCTCACCGGTGCTGCCGAGTTCGTCACCGGCGTGGTCCTCATGGTTCTCATGTTCGCCGTCGGTATGCAGTTCCCGGTCTACCTGGATAAGTTCCAGTGGTTCGCCGTCGTCATGGTCTACCTGGTCTTCGCTGGCGCTATGCCCATCCAGATGCTCAAGACCCCGCGTGACTACCTCACTTCCATCATGATGATCGTCATGATCGTCTGCGCTGTCCTCGGCATCGTCGTCCTGGGCGTCAACGGTCAGGCCACTATCACCGCTCCGGTCTTCACCGGCTTCTCCACTGCCTCCGGCATGATGTTCCCGGTCCTGTTCGTCTCCGTCGCTTGCGGTGCTCTCTCCGGTTTCCACAGCCTCGTTTCTTCCGGCACCTCTTCTAAGCAGGTCGAGAAGGAGCAGGACGCCGTCAAGGTCGGTTACGGCGCCATGATCGTCGAGTCCTTCGTCGGCATCCTTGCCATCATCGTCGCCGGCATCATGTTCTCCGACATGAACACCGCCGGTACCGGCGCCCTCAACGCCGGTGTCGCTTCCACCCCGTTCCAGATCTTCGCCGCTGGCATCTCCCGCGGTATGCAGGCCTTCGGTGTTGACGGCACGCTCGCTACCGTCTTTATGACCATGAACGTCTCTGCTCTGGCCCTGACCTCGCTCGACGCCGTCGCCCGCATCGCCCGCACTTCGTTCTCCGAGTTCTTTGCCCAGACCAACGATGCCCTGGCCATCGAGTCCAAGGCCGGCTATATGAAGGTCCTCGGCAACCCCTGGTTCGCCACGGTCGTTACCCTGCTTCCCGGTCTTGCCCTCGCTTTTGGTGGCTATGCCAACATCTGGCCGCTCTTTGGTGCTTCCAACCAGCTGCTCGGCGGCATGACCATGATCACCCTCGCCGTGTTCTGTAAGTGCACCGGCCGCAAGGGCTGGATGCTCTACGTGCCCGTCGTCTTCCTGCTCTGCTGCACCTTCACCTCGCTGGTCCAGAGCGCCATGGGCTGCATGGTCGCTGTCCAGGCTTACGGCTTCTTCGGCACCATCCCGGCTACCGCCACCACGGCCGCCGTCTCCGTCGCCGCCACCAAGGGCCTGCAGCTTGTCTTTGCCGTTCTGCTGATGGTCCTGGGCCTCATCGTTGCCGTTAACTGCCTCAAGGAGTTCTTCGGCAAGGAGGCCGGTTCCATGCCCGACGAGGAGCCCGAGTGGTCCGAGATGGGCAAGGCCGAGTATGGACGCGCTGCTGCTGCCGAGGCTCCTGTCGACGCCGAGGCCGCCGAGGCTTAGTCGACCTGACGCGTTGAACGTCACATCTATATGACTCGGAAAGACCGGATCCGCGACTTCGCGGGCTCGGTCTTTTTTTCATGCAAAAGCGGGCGACGCTCGAGTGTTCTCGCAGATGTTTTGCGTGGATAAGGGCGCGCGTTGTACCATATAGACGTATATGTGTGCATATGAAAGGGGCCCCGTGGCCAAGACGGTATATTCCGATAACCAAAATAATGTCGATGCCCTGGCTGAACGTCTGAGTAGCCAGACGTCGCTTTCTGCCGAGCGTGCCAAGCTGGTTGCCTACGACCTGCTCTGCCGCAAGGCGCTCAAGATTAAGTCGAGTGCGCTGGCGCAAATTTTTCGCTCCGTCGATAAGGAATGTGACACCAAGGCGATGCGCGATGAGCTTATCGCGGCAAATATCGTGACAAAGATCGAGGGTAGCGGCATTAACGGGCGCCCGGCGTTCTATACCATCAATGCCGAGATTCGCGATGTCCAGGAGCAGCCTGCCGAGTCCGTCGAGGTTTTTGTCGTCGAGGATTCCGCTGACGTGCCTGCTGTGGAAGAAGCTGTCCCGCGTGAGCATGTCGATACCGATGAGTTGCTCGATGAGAACGTCGTGCGTGCCTTTACGGCCAAGGCAGGACGCGGCGGTTTTGGTGGGGGTGGCAAGCGCGATGCGCAGCGCCGCGCCCAGCAGGAGCGCTTCCGTCGCGCCGTTGCTCAAAAGGGTGAGACGGATGCCGAGGCTGTTGAGAACGAGGTTGCTGCCGAGTCGCAGAAGCCCGCGAAGGAGCAAAAGCCCGTGGAGGCCCAAGAGCCCCAGCGTCGTCGCGGTGCCCACTTTAAGGCTGCGCAGCAGGATGTCGCGCGTGAGGTCGAAGAGCCTTCCGAGGCTGCAGACGATGTTGAGGGGTCTGCCAAGAAGGCTCCGGGTTCATGCCGTCCCGGACGTGGTTTTGCGAGGCGCGCGTATCCCGTAAGGCGTCAGGAGAAGGGCGAGCCGGCTTCGACCACTCAGGACAAGAAGGCCGAACAAACCGAGAAAACCGTTGAGCCGGCGGCTCACGAACAGAAGCCTGTTGAGCCGCAGCTTGAGGTTGCTGCCGAGGCCAAGGGCCAGCAGCCTACTGATGAGCAGACGGAGCAGGGCGCGTCGAGCAAGCCTCGCCGCCGTCGCCATCGCGGGGGCCGCAGTTCCCATGCCGAGACTGCAGCCGAGAAGACCACGCCGCAGGACGAGGATGCGAAGGCCGAGGTTTCTTCGGGGCAGCCTAAGCGCCAGCCGGCGAAGGAGAGCAAGTCCGATCGTCCGCAGAAGCAGGCGTCTATGCCGAAGCGCGAGCGCAATTCCCAAGGCGATTCTAAGCGCAAACCTCAGAAGAAGCCGGAGTCTGCCGCAGCAGATACTGCTGCCCAGCAGCCCAAGTCGTCCGTCCACGGCGAGGTCTCGGCGTTTGCCCTTGCCCGCGTTTTAGGCAGGCAGCTGCTCAAGGTTGTCCCTACGCCTACGGCGCTCTCTAAGATCAAGGAGCAGCAGACACAGATCGTAAAGGTCGAGGGCAAGGACGGCAAAAAGGCTCCGCAGCGCACTCAGCACAACGAGATGTCCAACCGCAAGATTGCCGAGGAAATCGCAATCATCCAGGCTTGGATCGAGCAGAACCGAGGTGCCGATACGCCGGTTGCCTCGCGCCGCCAGCGTGCCTACCAGATCTTTAACGACGAGAAGGCTTTTGACGGCAAGCACGGTGAGCGCTTGATCAGGCGTATGACCGAAAAGGGCATCAGCATGCAGGCGATCAAGGTCGCCCCCAATCGCCCCGTGCACTTTACGGGCTTCTTTACGCTGGGCGCCGACAAGCCGTTCATTATGGTCGAGAACCTGGACACCTACGACGAGATCGTCAAGCTGCTGCGTGGCCGCAAGCACGCCAAGCTCTTTGGCATCAAGGTGGGCGGCGTGATTTTTGGCGGCGGATGCAAGGCGAGCGTCTCGCATGCCCTGGACGATTATCTGGCTGAGATTGGCTATCGCTTTAACTACGTCTACTACGTAGGCGACATCGATCGCGAGGGCGCGCGCATTGTCGAGCAGGCTCGCAATGCCAATGTGGTTGAGATTCGCCTGCATGCCGGCATGTACCGTGCCATGCTCGCCGAGCATAAGCGTCGCGTGAAGGCCGGCGGCGAGTGCGAGCCCGCGGCTGCCAACCAGGGCGTGCCGCAGAACCTGGCGGCGACGCTCAAGGATCTGCCCATGGTTACGCGCGTGCAGTTCCGCAACGTGCTGCGCGAGGGCGGGCGCATTCCGCAGGAGATTCTGATGACCGCCGACTATCGGGATGGCGACTCGGGAAGCTTCGACCGCATGCTGAACAACTAAATTCCGCCGGCCCCGGGAGAGCGGGGACACCGGCTTAGGTTTCCTGCTCTACAGTCCTGCTCACGACGGAGGCCACATTAAGTGGCCTCCTGTTCGTGCGGAACTCGCGATAAACCTAAGCCGGTGTCCCCGCTCTCCCGGGGCCTGTCGTGGCTTGGTCGTTGCATGCGGCTCGCTTTTCGGAACGGGGCTGACGGATACGTTCCGAAATCTACCACCGTCGCTGTACAGGGTGTCTATAAAGAGCCGTGGCCAAAAAACATCAAATATGAGTACTGATACTCTTTTAGTAGCAGTAATTTTGACCACATTTAAGGTGATTTGACGTGTCGATCGAGCAGATAAGGGTAGCGCGCAGAGATGTGGTGTAAGAGGCGGGGCATGCCCCGCCTCTTCTCT
>NZ_JADNDZ010000033.1 GCF_015552075.1 Collinsella aerofaciens | reverse complement strand
CCGTACATGTACGGATGAATGTGGGAGGTGTTCGGATGAAGTCGATAATCAAGGGGAGCAGCTTTTGTCTTCGATGAAGTCTTGCAATTCTAGCAATAATCAAACATATGTTCTATACTTATGGAAGTAGACTTGTTTGGAGGCGTTAGATGGAAGTCGGAAGAGATGACATTGTAGACAGCGTTGTCCGTCTGATAAATGGGGTGGGCCGTAGCCCCTATTTATTCGTTGGCTCGGGGTTTTCCCGTAGATATATGGGGACCGACGATTGGGACGGCTTGTTAAGGCACCTCTGCTCCCGTCTTTCTGATGATCCTTTTCGACTCGATTCCTACCTTGCTCGCTGTCCAGATAATCCTGATTATGGTGCTTTGCCCTCTGCCGCGACGATGCTTGATAAGGATATGCGCATAGCTGTTCTTGAGGACCCTCGCTTCGCTTCTTTTAGAGACGATCATGCAGAGGACATTCGTCAGCGCAAATCTGTTTTAAAGATTATGGCGGCTGAGAGGTTATCCTCGTTCAAACCTGACCATATGACGCATGAACTTGATATCTTGAGAGAGGTCGGCAGGCGGCGTATTTCTGGAGTCATTACAACCAACTATGACTGTCTACTGGAGTCGCTGTTTCCCGAGTTTAAAGTTTTTGTAGGCCAGGACGATCTTGTCTTTCACAGAACTTTTGAAATGGGTGAAATCTATAAGATCCACGGGTCTATGGATAATCCTGAATCTATGGTTCTTGAGGAGGCAGATTACGCAAAACTCGCCGAAACCCAGGATTACTTGGCAGCCAAGTTGCTAACTATTTTTATGGAATACCCAATTATTTTTATCGGCTATTCCCTTAACGACCCCGATATCCAAGCTATCCTCATGTCGATTTCGCGCTGCCTCGGTTCAAATAATCTTGTATTGCTCAAAGAGCGTTTTATTTTCCTAACTAGGGGCGAAAACGCAACCTCGACACATTCGATTACATTTCCGGGTATTGGCGAGATAAGCATGACCGCGATTAGGACGAATGATTTTGGCGCAGTGTATGAAGCAATTGGACATTCCAAATGCTCCTTCTCGCCCAGGATCATTCGTGAGTTGCGCAGGAGTATCTACGCCCTGGCAGATAAGGGCGAGCCAAATGATTCTCTGGTAGTCGAAGCGAGTTTTAGCGACCTCGAGAGACTTCCGGAGGGACAGCATCTTGTGCTGGGCATCGGTGTCGCAAATGCATCTTTGGGCCACGGTCATATGGTCAAAGCCGAGCTTTTATATCGCGATGTCGTGTTTGATGATGAACATGTCGCTCCCAAACTTGCCGTCGAGGAATATCTTCCTGCGCTGCTTGCTTCTAACTCGGGTGGTTTGCCCATGTATAAGTATTTAAGCGCGTATTCAGGGGAAGTTCTTAATCCAAGGATGCTAAAGGAAATAGATGAGAAGAAGGATTTAGATGCTTTTCTAAACAACAGCCTACGAAAGGCAAAAGGTAGCTATCATCTTTCGGGAATTAGATACTCGGTTAAGTCTGTTATAGCTAACGAAGGCTTTGAGGAAGCATTTAAAAAGTTAGTTTTACTTGAGGAGGATGAGCTCGATTTAAATGAGTTGCTCGAGTATCTGAGGGCGCTCATCACGGATGATCGTAAGATAATCCACGGTAATAGCGAGCTGAAACGGCTTATTAGAATGTATGATTTCCTTAAGTACAAGAAGGCCTTCGACATATCGGCTACTAGTGAGTAATCCCACCTAGCGTCTATGAAGAAGGCCATCTTTGTAAACTATGGCATCTGAGCGTATAGTGCGAACACCACGTGCAAATGCATTTTTAATATAACGCTTTCTGCTTGAAATCACAATGGTGTCTGTTTCGACCTGCCAATCAAGGGAAGATCCTTGATTGTCATTTTCATTGCAACAGCCTCAGGACTCAGCGCAACGCGTTGCGC